>JAVYML010000003.1 GCA_038736355.1 Candidatus Hadarchaeales archaeon | reverse complement strand
TTCTTCATCCACTTCCTCCTGGAGGAATCCTGTGGGAAGTGCATTCCGTGCAGGGAGGGACTGAGGGTGCTGGACAGGATCCTCACGGACCTCTGCTTGGGTAAGGGGAAGGAGGAGGATCTGAAGATGATGGAGGAGGTCATGGAGCTGATGAGGAAAGCTTCCCTCTGTGCCTTGGGCACCACGGCCGTGAATCCCGTCCTCACGACCATGAGGTACTTCGGGGAGGAGTATGAGGCCCATCTGAAGGGAAGATGTCCTGCGAAGGTCTGCAGGTACCTGGTTACCTATTACATAGATCCGGAACTCTGTCAGGCATGTGGGCTCTGTCTCACCCGATGCCCGGTAGGGGCTATCAGGGGGGGCAAGGAGGAAGTACATGTGGTGGATCAAGGGAAGTGCACGAAGTGTGGCACTTGCTTTGAGGTTTGCACGTTTGGGGCCGTGAGGAAGCTTTCCGGGGAGCCCATTCCCCCGCCCCCATCTCCCGGTACAAAGCCTAGGAGGAGGGCAGGATGAAGGAGGTTACCCTAGAGGTGGATGGGAAGGTGGTGAGGGTTAGGGAAGGGAAGAGCCTCTTGGAAGCCGCCAGGGAAGCGGGAATAGAAATCCCCACGCTGTGTTGGGAGGAGGGACTGGATCCCTACGGGGGCTGCAGGATATGCAGTGTGGAGATAGAGAGGGAGGGGAGGAAGAGGATCGTGGCTTCCTGTGCTTATCCCGCGGAGGAGGGACTCAAGGTCAGGACCCAAACCCAGGAGCTGCGTTCCCTGAGGAAGAGTCTCCTCGAACTGGTTTTCCTGACCGGTCTCCCCCTCAGGGAAGGGAGCAAGTTCTGGAAGTTGGTGAAGGAATATGGTGCCGATCCCCTCAGGTTCACGGGCAGGGTGGGGAAGAAGGAAGAACAGTGCATTCTGTGTGGCCTCTGCGTGAGGACCTGCTTCTCGGTTACCCAGGATGGGGTGCTGACCTTCGTGGGGAGGGGGGTAAACCGTTCGGTGGCCCTTTTCCCGGACAAAACGGCGTACTGTAAGGTTTGTGGTTATTGCTCGAAGGTTTGTCCCACCGGGAAGATCCCACCCGAGGGTCCGATGGGAGTTTTCCCCTCGGCGTATGAGGTGGGTCATTCCTCAAAATCTTCCATATAATTGGGTTGGAGATATCTCTTGTTCTGGAATATCCCAATCTAGGTGAACAAGTCTTAAAAGAAAGCGAAAAAGAAAGAAGATTGGCGGGGACGGAAGCCCGCGAGAGGGGCAGAACCGGAGCCTACGGGCAACGGGGAGCCGCTGAAAAACCGGGGCGAAAAACCCGGGAAGGCAGCGGATAAGCACCGGGGAGTTCGGTGCGATGCACCTATCGCGGGAAAAAGACCCGGGACGCGAAAAAGGGGCGGGTCCCTGAAAGTGGTCGAGGTTCAGGGCCTGTCCAAGGAGTAGCGGACGGGTCGAAGTCCCCGCCACTTTTTTTTGTTTCCAGGGTCATCAGGGAGTGATGATCGTTGAGGGACTCCTCCTGGATGTGGACCAGGCGGAGGAGGGACTCCCCTTCGTAACCCTCTATCTCAAGCGTGGGGGAAGGGTGGAAGCGATTTTGGATCGGGCCTTCGAACCCTCCTTCTACCTCATCGCCGAGGATCCGCACAGGGCGGCCAGGATGATTTCGAAGGTGGAGGTTCAGGAGAAGGGGAGGATCATCAGGCCGAAGGGGGTGGAGGTGGTGAGGAGGAGGAAGCTGGGGAGGGAAATGGAGGTGGTGAGGGTGGTACTGGAAGGTCCAAGGGATCTCACCCCCCTCAGGCATGCCATTCGCGAGCTTCCCGGGGTGAAGGAGTTCTACGGCTTCGACCTCCCCCTCACGAGACAGTACCTCATCGAGAGGGGCCTGGTTCCCCTCGAGGGGGTTAGGGTGGAAGGGGAAGAAAGGGAAGGAACTTTGATCGCCACCCTTCCGCCGGAGCACAGGTCGGGCTTCCAGGAGGAACTGGAGATGATGAGCTTCGACATCGAGGTCTACAATCCAGGTGGCATTCCCAGATCGGACAGGGATCCGGTGATCATGGTGAGCCTGGCGGCTCCCGATGGTTTCAGGAAGGTCCTGACGTGGAAGGAGGTGGAGGGTGCACCCGACTTCGTGGAGGTTCTGGGGAGTGAGAGGGAGATGCTGGAGAGGTTCGTGGAGCTCGTGGGGGAAAGGGGGGTGGATCTGCTGTTGGGATACAACACCGACTTCTTCGACTTCCCCTATCTGAGGGAGAGGGCGAGGAGGCTGGGGGTGGAGCTGGGATTGGGGAGGGAGGGTGGGGGGGCAAAAACTAGGAGGAGGAAGTTCGCCACGGCCACCCGTTTGCCCGGAAGGGTACACGTGGATGTTTATGCCATGGTGAACTTTCTGGCCACCATAGGAGCCATCAGGCTCATCCACTACACGCTAGAGGACGTGTACAGGCACGTGCTGGGGAAGGAAAAACCGGACTTCGAGATGGGAGGAATAGCGAGGGCCTGGGAGAAGGGGGGAGAGGAACTGAAGCGTTTGCTCGAATATTCCCTTTCCGATGCCCAGGCCACCCTGGAGCTGGGTCAGGTCTTCCTTCCCCTCTTCCGCGAGCTGACGAAGCTCGTGGGACAAACCCTCTTCGACGTGACCAGGATGACGCCAGGACAGTTGGTGGAATGGTTGCTCGTGAGGGAGGCCTTTGGGTGGGGGGAGCTGGTCCCGCCCAGGCCGAAGCGTGAGGAGCTCGATGAGAGGATGGAGGAGACCTATGTGGGGGCCTATGTGATGGAACCCAAGCGCGGGCTCCACGAGAACCTGGTGGCCTTCGACTTCAGGTCCCTTTATCCCAGCATCATCGTCTCCCACAACATAGATCCCTCCACCCTGAACTGCGATTGCTGCGGACCGGAAGAGGCCACGGTGGTGCCGGAGCTGGGATACAGGTTCTGTAGGAAGAGGAAAGGTTTCGTCCCCTCCATCCTGGAGCGTCTGATAGAGAGGAGGGCAGAGCTCAAGAAAGAACTGAAGAGGCTGAAACCAGGGACTCCAGAATACTTGGAACTGGACAGCCGTCAGATGGCCCTCAAGATCGTCTCCAACTCCTTTTACGGGATGTTCGGTTACGCCGGAGCCAGGTGGTATTCGAAGGAATGTGCGGAGAGCATCACCAGCTTGGGGAGGCACTACATCCATCAGACCATAGCGAGGGCGGAGAGGGAGGGAATGGAGGTGGTTTATGCGGATACCGATGGGCTGTACTGTAAAATGGGGGAAAAGAGCAGGGGGGAGATCCTGAGGTTCTTGGAGGAGGTGAACAGAGAACTTCCCGGGGTGATGGAACTGGAACTGGAGGGTTTCTATCCGAGGGGAGTCTTCATCACCAAGAAGAGGTATGCCCTGATAGACGAGGAAGGGAGGCTCATTGTGAAGGGTTTGGAGTTCGTGCGCAGGGACTGGGCAGCCGTGGCCAAGCGCACCCAGCAGGAGGTGCTGGATGCCATCCTGAGGGAGGGATCACCCAAGAAGGCCGCGGAGGTCATCAAGAGGGTGGTGAGGGAGCTGCAGCAGGGGAGGGTGGATCTGCAGGACCTCGTGATCTATACCCAGCTGAAGATGCCCATAGAAAGCTATAGGGCGATAGGACCCCACGTGGTGGCGGCCAAGAAGCTCAGACAGAAGGGATACCCGGTGGAGCCGGGGGCCATGATAGCCTATGTGGAAGTGAAGGGTCCTGGAAGCATAAGCGACAGGGCGACACCCGTGGAGGACTTCGATCCGGAAAGGATGGAATACGACGCCAACTACTACATAGAGCATCAGGTCCTTCCGGCCGTGATGAGGATCATGGAGGTGCTGGGATACAGAGAGGAGGATTTGCGCTCACCGGGCGGAGAACAGACCAAATTGGGAAGGTTTTTCTAAATTTTCTTGAGGTCCAGTTCTTGTTCGAGTTTTCTGGTCAGTTCTAGGAAGGCCTTGGCTGCGGGGGCCTCGGGTCTCTTCAGGATGAAGGGCTCCCCCCGATCGGAATCCTCGGAGAGCTTGGGGTCAAGGGGGATTTCACCGAGAAAGGGTATTCCGAACTCTTCGGCCATCCTCCTTCCCCCACCCTCCCCGAAAATCCTTAGGGTCTCCCCGCATTTGGGGCAGGTGAATCCGCTCATGTTTTCTACCACCCCTAGAATTTTCACCCCCATTTTCTTGGAAAAACCGACCGCCCTTCCCACCACAAGGGTGGAGAGTTCGGAGGGGGAGGTGAGGAGAAGGACTCCATCCATCTCCGGGAGTTCCTGTATCACGGTCAGGGGTTCGTCCCCGGTCCCTGGTGGAAGGTCGATGAGAAGGAGGTCGAGCTCTCCCCACTCCACCTCCTCCAGCAGTTGCTTGATGGCAACGGTTTTTATTGGCCCCCTCCAGATGAGGGGGGTATCGTCGCTCGGGAGGAGGAAGTCGAGGGAGACCACCCTCACCCCAGCCGGACCCTCCACGGGAAAGATGCCCTCCATCCTCCTTCCCCTCATCCCCAAGAGCTTGGGAATACTTGGGCCGTGTAGGTCGGCATCCAGCACTCCTACCCTGTAGCCCTTCACCGAAAAGGCAAGGGCTAGGTTGGCGGTGAAGGTGCTCTTTCCCACCCCTCCCTTTCCGCTCAACACCGCTATCCTGCGTCCAATCCTAGACCTTTTTTCCTTGGAACGATCCTCAGTCCTGCTTTCCAAAACCACCCCTCATCTCACGGGAAATTCATGTCCGCAGCTGGGACATTTGATGCTCGAGCAGGAGGAGACGGAAAGGGTACAACCACGGCAGGCCGTTATCCTGGCATAGGACTTGCTGAACCTGAACCCGCACCTTGGGCAGATCAGTACTTCCTTGGATAAGCCCTTCAAGGAACGGCCACCACTCCCTTTATCTCCGGGATTTCCCTCCTCAGGGCCCTCTCCACACCCATCGCCAGCGTGAGGGCGGACATGGGACATCCCGCACACGCCCCAGTGAGCCTCACCTTCACCACCTTGTCTTCAGTAACCTCCACTAGCTCCACGTCTCCTCCATGGGCTTGGAGCTCGGGGCGCAGCTGGTTTAAGACTTCTTCAATCCTTCTCTTCACGTGAATTTCCTTCCCCCTTTCTCCTTATTTAACCTATCGAGTCGTTACCTACCGAGGATGGGTAGATAGGTCAAGCCGGATTGGGCAGGATGGGAAACCCATCGAAAATTTTTTAAAAAGAGGAGAGGAAAAAGAACGTGCCTTTGGATTTCGAGCTCACGGAGGAACAGAAACTCATACAGCAGACGGCGAGGGAGTTTGCCTTAAAGGAGATCAAGCCGAAGGCGAAGGAGTACGAGCAAAAACACGAATTTCCCTGGGAACTGTACAGGAAATGTGGTCAGCAGGGCTTTTTGGGGATGACCTGGCCCCAGGAGTATGGGGGGCAGGGTGTTTCCTTTTTGGATGCCATGCTGGTAACGTACGAAATCGTGAAGGCGGATCCTCCCGTGGGTGCGGCCACTCTGGCCGGGATCTTTGGGGCGGACATGATCGCGGAGTTTGGGACCCACGAGCAAAAGGCCAAGTGGTTGCCCAAGCTGGCGAGGGGTGAGATCACCTCCGCCGGATGCTTTACGGAGCCGGGGGGAGGGAGCGACATCGCCCGTACCCTCGATACGAGGGCTGAGAGGAGGGGGAATGAGTGGATCATCAACGGAACGAAGCAGTTCATCACCAACGGAACCACCGCTTCCGTTTTTGTGACGCTAGTCCAGACGGATACCAAGGTGGATAGGCCCTACAGGGGACAGACGGAGTTCGTGATAGAGAAGTCCGAGGCTATCGAGGCTAGGAAGTACGAGGACAAGATGGGTTGGCTGGCTTCCCCCACCTGTGAGGTGAGGTTCAACGATGTGAGGGCCACGGATGACGACATCCTCGGAGGTCCCTCAAACCTGAACAGGGGCTTTTACCTGGGGCTCATGTTCTTGGATGTCACGAGGGCAGCCGTCGGATGGCAGGGTCTGGCCACCGCGGACGCCGCCTTCGAAAGAGCCCTTTCCTACTGCGGTGAAAGGGAGGCCTTCGGGAGGAAGATAGGGGGCTTCCAGGGCTTGGCCTTTAGGCTGGTGGAGATGGCCACGCAGATCGAAATGCTGAGGGCCCACTGCTTCCGCACCGCCTGGCTGGTACAGAAGGCGAGGGAGAACCCTGCGGTCTACGGGGAGGAATCGGTGAAGATGGCTTCGATGGCGAAATGGTTCGGGGCAAGGACGGCGGTCCAGGCCTGCGATCTGGCCATGGATGTGTTGGCTGGATATGGGTACGTGGAAAGTGATATCGACCGCTGGTACAGGTTTGCGAAGTGTTTGGAAATCATCGAGGGCACGAAGGAGGTTCAGAAGAACGCCATTGCCAGGTTGATGTTGGGGAGGGAAATAACGAAGACCTTCTAGCGTAACTTTTTTCCCCTTCTTTCTTATCTCTTCCCGTTGAGGCTGGTGGATACCCACTCCCATCTGGACGAACTTCCGGAGCTGGAGCGCGAGCTGCAGGAGGCGAGGGAATGTGGAGTGGTGGCGGTAGTGGGGGTGGGCATGGAGAGGGAATCCAATGGAAAGATCCTGCAGTTGGCGAGGGAGCATAGGAACTTCGTCCTTCCGGCCATAGGTCTTCATCCCTGGTCCCTTCCAAGGGAACCGGAAAGGGAGCTGGAGTTCCTGAGGGAACATGTGGAAGGGGTGGTGGCTTTGGGAGAGGTGGGGATGGACCTGAAGATACCGAAGCCACCGGAACTCCAGCGCGCGGTGCTGAGGGAGGTGGTGAAGATAGCAGAGGAGTGGGAAAAGCCCCTCCTCCTCCATGCGAGGTGGGCTTGGAAGGAAGTGTTGGAGGAAGTGAGGGGAAAGGACCTCCCACCCTCCGTCTTTCACTGGTATTCCGGACCGGAGGAGCTCGTGGCCGAAATCTTGGACCAGGGTCACTACCTTTCCGTCACCCCCGCACTGGAGTACAGTCCACCCCATCGTTCCGCCCTCAAGGTTTGTCCGGTGGAGAGGATCCTTTTGGAGACGGACTCCCCGGTTAAGTACGGTGGGAAGGAGGCCAGGCCCAAGGACGTGGTGAGGAGTCTGAAGGCCCTCTCGGAGCTGAAGGGGATGGATGGGGAGGAGGTTGCCCGCCTCACCACGGAGAACGCCGAGAGGGTTTTTGGGGTGAGGTTCACCTGAAGCCGAAAACGGATTCCCTTGAGAGGTCCAGGAAGGTTCCCTCCTCTTCCCCGAGTCTCAGGATCACCTTCTTCTCCCGCAGGATCCTTCCCACCCTCTCCGCTTCCAACCCATGGGCCCTCAGGGTCTCAAGACATTCCTCCGGACGGCTGGAGGTGAGGAGATAGCAGGTGCTGGGATAGGTGAGGAGCCATTCCTCCAGCCCCACCCCCTTGGGAAGGGGGAGGCGATCGAGCTCCAGCACGGCCCCCACCCTGCTGTATTCACAGAGCATGGCGGCCGTGCCCACGATGCCTGGGGCACTCACATCCTTGGAGGAGGAGGCCAGTCCCCTCTCGGCTACTTTTACCATTCCCTCCACCTGCCTCAGGACCTCCTTTCTACTCCTCTTCCCCACCGAATCCAGAGCATTGAAGAGTTTCCCCCTTCTGAAGGTCCCTTCGAGATCCACGGCGAGCAGCAGGTCTTCCCCTACCCTTGCCGTGTTGCTCCTTAGCACCTTTTTGGCCAGCCCCACGCACATCCCGTCTATCGCATCGTAGGAAGTATCCGGGTGGGTATGCGCCTTTAGGAACTCCAAGTCGAACTTCCCCAGACCCTCCCTTATTCCCTCCGTTATCTCCTTTCTCACCCTTGCCGAGGAGGAGGAAAGGACGTAGAGAAAGCCTACGGGTTTGGCACCCTTCGAGACCACGTCTTGAACGTTGACCAGTACGGAGTAATAGCCCGCCAACTTGGGAAAGGTCTTCACCACTTCCTCCAGGATACCATCACAGGAGACCACCACGGTTCTTCCACCCACCTCCACGAAGCCGGCATCCTCCAGCGAACGGCTTCCCACGATTCCCATCAGTTCGAAGATGTAGGACTTCCTGAGGAGGGGTTTAAAGGTTTTCAACTTCTGGATGAGGGATCGAAGGGCGGGCATCCGAAACAATCCGTTTCCCTCCCCACGGATTTAACCTTATCGTGCCCATCAAGGTTAATACAAAGATTTCCAAAATTTTATGTGTCCCGACGGGTGAGAGCGGACTGGTACGAGAAAGTCAGGGATAAGTGGAATTCACGCAGGTTCGGGGAAAGGGGAGGCTTCAGGGGAAGAGCGTTGGTGGTTTTGGACGGAAGGGGTGTCCTGTTGGAGATGGAGGGATGGAAGATGGTCCGCTTGGCCCCACCCTCGGGTGAAGGAGTAGAGGTGGTTCTCTCCGGACCCCTCTCTCGCCTGAGGAGGATGAGGGGGGAGGAGGAACTCGTGTGGATGGTGGTCAACAGGGAGGTGAAGGTGAAGGGGAAGTTCAGGTTCTTTTCCAAGAATCTTCCCCTTTGGGCCAAACTCCTGCCTTTCCTCGCTTCAAACTTGAGGAGGTGAAAAGATGGAGAAGGTGGAGGAGAGGAGCAGGAGACAGGAGGAGGAATGGAGGAGATGGCTGGAGGAGAGCGGACTGGTGGAGATCTGGAAGAGGGTGAAGGGAGTGAGCCCCTTTCCCGGTAAGATACCAAGGAACCTGGAGATCTTCTTGGTGAGACCACCTTGGCTCCATCTCTTCAAGGGGCTGGGGATGAACGAGAGGATGTGGAGGAAGTTGAAGTACGAAAACTTCGTGGAGTGGTCTTACAGGGTAGACCAAGCGGTGGAGACCTCCGCTCGTCTGCTCAAGCATCCTCCTCGGAGGGAGGAACTCTACCACGTAGACAACCTCTGCTATCTGAGCCATCCCCCCGCCTATCTCTGCAGACCGGACATAGGGAAGAGCACCTGTGAGCTCCTCTACGGTAAATACGCCACCGTGGAGTATGTTCATGCGGACGATTTCACGGGTGAAGTATACTGGATCAATGGATACCACAACGAGGATGGTATCCCCATACACAGGTGGACGGTGGGAGTTTCCAGTGAGCTCTCCTCCCTCTTCGATGGAGAGGACGAGGAGGCCTTTCTCACCTCCTCTCCCACGAGGACCACGGCTTCGAACAAAAGGGAACTGGAGGAGAACCTCAACCTCAGACACCAGACCCTCGGCATCAGGTTGAAGGAGGTTCCCAGGCATTATTGGGATACGTACGATTGGGGCATGATCCTGAGGGGGGAGCTGGAGAGGATGAAGGCCCGCTACCTTCCCCAGTATCCCCACTCCACCCTTTACCTTTCCTGTGTTTCAGCCTACATCAGCATGATAGCCCAGAACGCCCTCACCAGCACCGAGTTCTTCCTTTGGGTTTATTATGGTCTGAACACGAGGGCCCTAGGGGTCAAATACAACCTCTTTTCCCAAGTCCCTGCCCCTCCCCTCTTCCGGACCCTCCTCAACCTTCCCCAAGAGACCTTCGTGAAGCGCATGGTTCAGCTCTTCCTTGGAGGATACGATGCCTTTCACAAGTATGCCTGTAGCAAGAAGAAGGTCCCCCACCTCTTCAGGATCAAGAAATTCTTCTTCGAGAAGGGCCCCTTCTATCCCCATTCCAAGGGACTGGTTCCCCCCTTCGTCATGGCGAGGGTCATTCCCCCTTCCTTGGAACCCATCAACCTCAGGCAATATTTGGAGACTCCTCCCAACAAGGAGTTCCTTGAGGTACTGGAGAGTGAGGCGGGTTTGAACAGGGAGACGGGGGAATTGCTTCCCTTGGAGGAAACCTCCAGGCATCACTTCATCCTAGATCCCTCCGTGGAGCTCCTCAGACCTTCCGACTTTCCCCCGATGGACTGGAATAAGGGACAGATTTGGCCCTTCGACCTGACGAGGGAAAAACTGGAGATAATGGTGGAGGAAGGTTACGACGGCTCGGGGAAGAATGTGGAGTACTACAGCAGGCTGGCCGATAGGAAGATGGGAAAGAAGGTGGACTAGGCTTGCCCTATCCTCTCAACCTAGCGGTGTTGGGGACCGCGGGTTCGGGTAAGACCACCCTCACACATGCCTTTGGGAGGTGGATGAAGAGGAGGGGAATGAAGGTGGCCTTCCTGAATCTCGATCCCGGCTGCGAGAGGCTCCCCTTCAGACCCTCTTTCGACCTGCGCAGGTACTTCACCCTTTCCGGTTTGATGAAAGAATATGGGCTGGGGCCCAACGGGGCCATGGTGAAGGCCTCCTCCCTTCTCGAGAGGAGGGCCAAGGGCTTCGCCGAGGAGATAAGGAAGGTGAAGGCCGAGGTGAGGCTGTTGGACACTCCGGGTCAGCTTGAGGTCTTTCTCTTCCACGGCGGGAGAAAGCTCCTTTCCCTCCTCGATGGGACCAGCCTCTCCCTCTTCCTCTTCGATGCCTCCCTCCTCGGGGATCCAGCTGGCCTCACCCTGGCAAGGCTCCTCAACCTCTCCGTTCAACTCAGGCTGGGGGTTCCCACCCTTTGCGTGGTGAACAAAGTGGACCTGCTCGAGGGTGGATGGGAGGGTCTGGAGGAAGGTCTGCCGAAGCTGGAGGGGATGCCTGGGGTGGAGGCGGAGTTGGCTGGAAGACTCGTCACCCTCCTTCGCGAGTTCCTTCCACCCAGCAGGGTGGTGGGGGTGAGCGCGAAAAGGGGAGAGGGAATGGAGAGACTCTACGATCTGGTCCACGAGGTCTTCTGCGCCTGCGGTGATTTGACCTAGAGGAGGGCTCCACCCTTCCTCAGCTCTTCCCTGAGTTCCTCCACGGGGAGTTGGGGGGCGGGAAGTCCTTGAAGGGCGGAAAGGGCGGCAGCCGTCCCGCAAGCTTGCCCCGTGGCCATCGAAGGTGCAATGACCCTTGTGGAGGCTTGGGCCACGGAAGAGGTGGAGAGACACCTCCCACCGACGAGTAGGTTGTCCACTTCCTGCGGGAGGCAGCAGCGATAGGGGATTTCGTACCAGTTGTCACCTTCTAGGGTCCTGAGTTCCGTGGTCTTGAGACCGGGGAGATGGCGTTCGATGGGCCAGGCGCACCTCGCGATGGCGTCTTGAAACTTCGCACCGGAGAGAACCTCTTCCTCCGTTAACACGTATCTTCCCTTCACCCTCCTAGTCTCCCTTATCCCCACGTGGAAGGCTATTTCGGAGAGGTAAGCGTTTTCGAAACCGGGAATTCTCTCCTTCAGGAACCTGAAGCATTCCTTTACCTGTCTCCTACCTTCGAGCTCTGCCTTCGTGAGGGAAAAAACATCCGTTCCGTCCACGGCTACCCTGGAGAAGCCCACCACGAGATTTCCTTCGCGGGGGAGGGGGATGAGGTTCCCGTCTTCCCTGGGCAGGTCATACTCTCCAGAGGCTATGGCTTCTTTCATCCTTTCCCTCAGTTCTCCCGAAAGGAGGAGGGGAATCACTTCCTCCATGCGCACGTTCGAAACCCTGAACATCATGGACCCTGCCTGTAGGGTTTCCGCCTTTTCCACGGGCACCTTGGAGAGATAACAAACATCGGCATCCCCCGTAGCATCCACATAGACCTTCCCCTCAAGCTCTAGGGGACCGGATTTGGTGCAGACTTTCACCGAGGCTATCCTGCTCCCTTCCCTCTTCACCCCCACCACGGTGGAGTGGAGGAGGAGTTCCACTCCCTCCTTCAACACCATTTCGTCTAGCACCAGCCTGAGGATGGGGGGATCGTAGAGCAGGACCACCATGGCCCCCGCTCTCACCGGACCCATCACCGCCTCCCTCGAGGAAAGGAGCTCCACCATTTCCCACGCTATTCCCCTTACCACCTGTACCTGTTCTGGACCGGAAGTGTAGAAACCGCAGAGGGAACCGTAGAGACCGGAAGTGGCAGTACCCCCCAAAAAACCATACCTCTCCACGAGGAGGACCTTCGCCCCGAGTCGTTTGGCGGCTAGGGCGGCGGAGACCCCGGCCGGTCCCCCGCCAAGCACCACCACATCCCTCCGCTCCATCCCCTTCCTTTAAAAGAGGAAAAGAAAAATTAGTAGGTATGGCTTTCTGGATGGATCCCTTCTTGCTCTTCCTCTGTGGTTTGGCGGTGGCCTTGGTGAGGAAGAAACTCTTCTTCAACAGCCGTCTTTTCACCCCCCTCCTTTTCGTTCTGGTAATCTTCCTCTTCTGGGTAGTTTCCATCGGGATGTTTTGCAACCTGAACTTTTTGGAATGGGCTTGGAAGGGATGCGGGGCCCAGAGCGGAACGGAGTGGATGATCAACGGTGGTATCTTCTCCTTGGTATCTCCCGGCTCCTCCTTCCAAACCCTCTCCTCGGGGGGTATGTTCCTCAGTATCTTCATGTTCGTTCTCTATCCCCTCTACCTTTGGTTGGGGATCGGAGTCGGGGAGAAGCTCTTCAAGACACCCCTCGAGTCCCGCTCTTCCTGAGGAACCTTTCCACCTCCTCCAGCCCTTCCGAAAGAAAGCGAGAAGGTGTGAACTTTTGGGCTGAAAAGGGTGGAAAACGGGGATGGAGGAGGGAAAAGGACTGGAAGCGTTCCACCCCGTAATCCTCCAGGTGGCCCCAAGTTCCCTCGTGGAGCATGGCCGCCTCTTCCGCTGCCATCACCGCCGTTCTTCCGGCCTTCCATTCGGCCATGGTGGCGAGCACTTGGTCACATTTTCCCTCATCCACGGAAAGAGCAGCCCGATAAACCAGCCATCTCGAGGCCTCTATTTCCGTCTTTATTTCGGCCAACTTGCGCAGGGTTTGGGAGTAATCCCAAGCCGGCTTGCCCAATCCCTCCCTTTCTTCCAGATACCGAAGGGCCCTCTCCAAGGCACCTTCCGCAGTTCCCAGCGCCTGTCCCGACCTCTCTATCCTATGGAGGGTGAGGAAGTCCCTTATCATGGTGGGGGCCTGGCCCTTCTCCCCTATCACCTCCCCCATCTCTCCCTCCAAGAGGAGCTTCCTTCCCCTCAGTTTACCTTCGGTTTCGACCAGCACCAGAGAAGGTTCTCCGCCCAACCATCCAGCCACCACGAGATATTCGGGGGGAGGACTTGAAGGGAGTTCCACCTCTCCCTCCATCCTCTCCCCGCAAGCCTTGAACATCCTTCCCTCCTCTATTCCCACCACCCCCATCCTGGCCCTTCCCCCCGCTAGGGGAGGCAGATACCTTTCCCTCTGTTCCCTCGTCCCAAACCTTATCAGGAGGTCGCTCCCCAGGGTGGCTGAAGCTAGGGCCTCCCCGAGCCTCGGGTTCACCCTGCAGAACTCCTCTTGGATGAGGATGCTCGCCAGCATGCTCACCCCTGCCCCACCGTATTCCTCCGGGATTCTCGGCCCTACCAGTTTGGCTGCGCACGCCTTTCTCCATAGCTCGAAGGGGAAGGTCCCCTCTTCCACTCCCGCCTTCAGCTCAGGAAACTCCTTGGAGGCGAAGTCCCTCGCCAGCTTTCTTATCAATTCTTCCTCCTCCTTGAGTTCGAAGTCCATTATCCCCATTCCTCCCAAAGGTGATCCGCACATCTCGTGGCGAAGGCCATGATGGAGATCTGGGGGTTCACCTTCACGCACTCGGGGAAGATACTGGCGTCGGCCACATAGAGGTTCTCCAGATCGTGGCATTTCCCATAGGAGTCAACCACCCCCTGCTTGGGATCCGGACCCATCCTACAGGTACCCTGGGGATGGTAGGCGGACCAGATGAAGTCGGCGCTCTTGGCTCTGAGCCTCTCCAGTTCTTCCAGGTCCTTGGGTCCCCTCACCCAAGGCATCCTAGCTATTCCCGTGCAAACCTTCTCGGCACCACCTTCCAGCAAGATTCTACAGGCTTCGATGGTTCCTTCCAGTGCCGCCCCAACATCCCTCTTCCCCAGTCTGTAGAAAACCAGCGCCTCCATTCCAAGTTTCGGAAGACCGTACGGAAAGGGGAAAAGAGGAAGAACCCTTCCCACGGAATCGGAATCGTTCACCATCACCCCTATGGAACTCACCTTCCTCCATTCCCCCATCACCTTCATCAGTTCCCTTCCCCAGAAGGGTGTGGAGAGAGCCCCTATTCCGGGTGGGACGGTGGTTGACTCGAGCACGAATCCCCTCTCCCTGAAATCTATTCCATAGGACTGGGAAACGGTTCTCCATCCATAGAGGGCCTCGGGGAAAAAACCTGCCACGAGGACACAGGGATGGATCCTCAGGTTCTGTCCCACCATTCCACTCGAGTTGGCAATTCTGTTGGCCAAAAGGAGCACGGGGGTATAGAGGGCACCGGCTGCCAGCACATAAACTTGGGCCCTCACGATGAACCTCCCCACTCTTTCTCCCTTCCTGTTGTAGATGACTCCCCCTGCCTTCACCACCCTTCCATCCCTTACTTCGAGCTGTTGGAGTTCAAAGCCGGTATAGATCTTGGCACCCGCCAGGGTGGCGAGGGGCAGGTAGGTCAGACGCATGTCCTGCTTGGCATCTATGGGACATCCGTATTGGCAAACCCCCGTGGCATCGCATCCCCTCGCGTTCTTCTCGAGAGGCATGCCCCTGTATCCCAGTTTCCTCGCACCCTCGGCCACCTTCGCATGGGCTTCCCCCATCAGTTCCAAGGAGACAGGATGGACGGAGAGGATCTTCTCCACCCTCTCGAAATAGGGTCTCATCTCCGCCGGGGAGAGACCCTCCAGTCCCCACTCCGTCCACCTTTCGAGCAGTTCGTCGGGGGTCCTGAAACAGGTGCTGGAGTTGATCACGGTGGTTCCGCCCAAGCAGTTTCCCACCGGAAGGAGGATGGGAGGGCCGGAAAGGGGAGGGAGGGGAAAGGCGAAGAGGGAGCCGGAGTTGCGGTAGAGCATGGGGATCATCTCCCTCGGTTCCCCCGTGAATTCCCCCGCTCCATGTTCGAAACCCCTCTCGACCACCACCACCCTCAGGCCCTTCTCCGCCAGTTCCTTGGCCACCACTGCTCCACCCGCTCCCGACCCCACCACGAGGACATCACACTCTATCTCCACCGTTCCCGCCCTCTTCTCGAACTCCAAAAGGTTCTCCTTCACCAGGGAAGGACAGGGAACCCTGGGTTTTCCCTTCTCCACCACCGTTCCAAGAACCTCTTTCACCTGGGGTCTGGAGGTGTAGGGAAGTACGGTCATCGTCTTGAGCAGGGAGAGGAGGGTGCGGAAGAGGGAGGAACGGTGGTTGAGCTCCGTGAGGAAGGAGGGGGGAAGTCTCTCCAAGAGAAGGCCGAGGAGGCCCAGGACCCTCCACAGGACTTCTAGGAAGGGGAAGGGGAGCCAGCGGAAGACTTCTTCCGTAAATTTCTTCACCTCTTCCTCCGCCCCTACTTCCTCGGGCGACTTCAGTTCTCCATGACCTGGCAGGAGGAAGCGGAGGAGGGGAAGGAGGCTCATGCCCTTTCCCTCCCCATCACCACCCTCGGGACGGAACCCCTCATCCCGAGGAGGTCCCTTTCCACGCCCACCTTTACCCTTTCCCCCCTCCTAACGGTAACCAAGCTTTCCACCAAGTAAAGGCCGGGTTTCACGTTGCTCCTGAGATCGTATCCCACCCTCACCAGGACCTTCCCACCCCTTACCCCTTCCACCCTCCCGTAAGTAAAATCCCTTCCATACTTCCAGCGGTGAAGGGAATAGGAGAGGAGGAAGAGGAGGATCAAACCCAGGGGAAGGAAAAGGGAGGAGGAATCCGTGAGGGGACGGGGAGGCAGGAGGCGGAGGAGGAGGAGAAGCCAGGCGAAGGAGAGAACGAGGAGGGTGAAGGAAAGGTAAGCGGGATAGTCTTCCCGGAAGGCCCTCTTGAGTTGGGTGAGGGAGAGATGGAGGAGGTAAAGGGTAAGGAAGATCATGAAGAAGAGGAGGGGGATATGGGAGAGGAGGAGGTAAAGCACGGAGAAGAGGAAGAGGAGGATGAGGGAGAGCTGAAGCTTGAGCATGACGTATTCTGGCCAGCCGGCATGTCTTTTCTCGAAGAAGTCTTTCAAGAAACCCGGAATTTCCTTTTTCTTGGTCTTCTTCCTCGGACGGAGTCTCGGAAGTCTTGGATAGAGCACGGCTTCTCCCACCTTTCTGAAGAATTTCCTCATCCCTATCCCTCCAGTTGCCAGCAGGAAGAGTATTTCGCCGTCCCCCCAGGATCCCTCACTTCCAACCTCACGAGAGAATTCTCCAGGTTGAGGCTGACGAGGAGCCCCGTGTATCTCTCGTAGGTCCTGGCTATTCCCCCCAGGATCGTGTTGTCCAGCTGCATGCGGTAGAGATGCATCTGACGTATCAAGTTCTCCGCATCCCTACCCGTGAACCAAACCTTATCCGCTATGGCTTTGGTGGAGAGTCCCTCCTCCCCCCTTTCCATCACCACCAGCATGCAGGAGGCCAAAAGAAAGGAGGGGAGCATCAGGAGGAGGGCCATCCCAGTGAGCACGAATCCCCTTTCTTCCCTCATTTTCTCTCCCTCCACACATAGAGCACGATGGGTTGCAGTTCGGCTTTTTGTCTGGAGGCCCACTCTATGGCCCTTTGAACGAGCACGATCCATCTCTGGGCCTCCACGTGGTCGAAGCTGTAGTCGAAGGAGCTCTGGGCCATCCTGACGTTGAAGAGGACGGTCCTCTCCATGAACCTAAAGGTAATTCCTCCAAACCAAGGTACTCCCAAGTTTACCACGGCTTCCCTCACCAACAGGCCGGGCCAGGTGAGGTTTTCGTTTTCCCAGTTCTCCCATCTTCCCAGTGTTCTCAGCCAAGGGTTGAGGAACCAAGAGGTGGAGTAGACGTATTGGTAGTAATCGTCACCCTGGTAAGGAACGTCTTGGAAGGGCAAACCGGTGGTTACGTAATGGGTGCGGTCTACCAGTTCCATCGTGCGTTGGGAGGGGGAATATTCCGATCCTATCACCCTTTGGATGCCCGGATCGGAGGAGAAGGGGTTGGGGGAGATTCCGAATATCAGCAGGAACTCCCCGTAAGGACTTAACCAAATGGGTATGTCTAAGAATCTCCTCCAAGGGTCCCTCCGGTTGGACCAGAGGGTATCCCCTCCCGCCACCACCCCTCCCCCTACCTCCCTACCCCCCACGATGAGCTTGAACATGTTGTAATCCACCAGTTTGCGGAGGGTCTCATCACTCCAATACACACTCACGTCGGGAAGGAAAACCACGTCGGGATACCAGTTGGGTTCTATTTTGTTTTCCAAGTAGGCCACAAAGGTGTTTTCGTTACTGACTACCCTGTAGGTCCATCCAGGTTTGACCACTTGGGAGGCGAACCAAAGGTCTTGGGGATCATCCGCCCATATCAGAACGTCCAGGTTTTCCACCGTATGTATGAACTCGCAGGTGAGGTGTAGGGCCAAGGCCCTTTCTCTCGTATTTTCCCATCTTTCCCTCCAGTTCTCCCCGTTATCTTTGTAGACTTCCAACAGGAGGTTTTCCCCCGTTCCTATCACGTATCTGAAGTTCACGGTCGAGGGAAGGAGGAGGAGCAGGTTCTCCCTCACCGCTCTGGCAGCCTCGGCGTACTGGAGGTTGTTCAGGCTGTCGATCACGTATCTTGTTATTCCCCTTCCATCCATCACGCTCAGAGTGTCCTGTGCATACCTCTCCAACTTCAAGTAACCATGTCCCGGTCCCTCAACCTCCAAATGGGCCAAGCCCGCCACGGCGATCATCATCACCACCGTCGCCAGGCACGCATCCAGGCTGAAGATGAAACCACCATCCTTCATCTCCAAATCCTCACCTCTAGGATACCGGAAAGAAGGGTTCCAGCCTGTATACACAATTCTTGGGGAGAACAACGGGGAACGGCCACTATCGCCACATCCACGTATTCGGCCGGGTTCCCGGTCACCTTCAAGATCAGATAATTGTTTGGATTTCCACCGTTTTCGGTTTCGGTGAGGGGTACCTTCGAATAGTCCTGTCCATGGGATCTGATGGCAAAGAGGGTATCCCACGGAAAGTGGTAATCAGGATTTCCGCTGGAGCGGTTGACCCAAACGTCTGTGACGGGCTTGTTGGGGGAACTAGGTGAGAGCACCACATACCAGTCGAAAAAGTCCAACTCCCCGGGTCGGACGAGGAAGGGCAGAGTGTAGGGATCTGGCCTGGCATGATGTCTGCGGTTCTCCACCGCGTTTCTCAATTCTCCCGCAGGAAGGACGAGGAAGCGCTTGGCCACTGTTACTTCCACCGAGTTCTCTGCCCCGGGTTTTCCTCCCAGGTCCCATCCCGGCCAAAAGTCCCAGATCACCCCTTCACACCAAACCCCAACCGTCTTTCCGTCCGACACCACCTCCACCGTGAGGGGATAGAGGGAGACCACCATCGAGAAGGTTTTCCCTTGCGCCACCTGTTCTTTCACCAGGTTGTTTTTCTCCAACCTTACCCTAACCCTGAGCTGGGCTCCCAAGTTCTCCAGTCTCGAATAAACCTTTACCCCTTGGATGATAGTATTGAGCGTGGAGTTCAAGCCTGCCACTTTGGCCCTCAGGAGGAGTTGCCTGTAAAGGACCCTTACCTCGAAGTTCTGACCTCCGAAGAATCTTTCCACCGCCTTTATTTCTGGTCTCGAAGAGGTCCAGTTCTCCCACCTGCACAGTTCCCTCAAGTATACCAGCTTCCTTAGGTTGAGGAGGTTGGGTTTATCGGCCAATCCGGGCACCTGGAGGGAGGAGGGTTGATCTTCCCAGTTCTCGGGGAGGCCCTTCGTCTTCACCAGAGCTTCCACGGCATCGTTAGCCATCCTCTCCAGAGAGTATCGGGAGATTTCTTCCCGAGCCCTTGTTTGTACGTGTTCCATTACCAATCCGGAATAGCCCAAGAGCAAGGCGGTGAGGGAGAGGGCGAGGAACATGTCCAACGTCAGAACTTGTCCCCTTTCCTTCATCTCCCCACCACTTCTACCGAGACCTCCACGTCGTAGGTTCCCCTCGAGGTTCGAAGGGGCTGGGTGAGGGAGGGAAAAACTCCCCCCACGGCCTTCCACATGAAACCTAGGGCATCCCTCCTCACTTCTTCCTTCACCAAGTTCTCCGGACAATTCATCCCCCAAACCATCACCGAGATCTTCACCGTTCCCCTCACCATCTTCACCTCCCTGATCCTACCGGTACCCCCGTATTCCCATTGAAGCCTCGAGAGGGCGTTTTCGGTCCCATCCCTAGCGGAGGCCAGGATGAGCTGGGTCTCATTCGTTCCTTCCCCCAGATAGAGGAGGGAGGAGAGGATCAAGAGGATGGTGGCGAAAAGCACCAGTGCCTCCAGGCTTACTTGTCCCTTCACGAACTCACCACGCTTATCCGATTCTCCCTCCAGTAGATTTTCAGGGGTCTCTCCAAGTTTTCGGGTGTGAGGAGAAAGGCCTCTACGTTGTTACACACCGTTCCCACCGTCAGACTCTTCCCACCCTTCTTCACCACTACCCTTCCCGTGGAGGGATCGAAGCTCAGGGTGAAGGAGGATCTCGCCTGAAGCATGAGTTTGAGCTCCAACCCAGCTCCGTTGGAGTAGACGGTGTTGATGGCTCCCGCCAGCTCTTCCCCAGCCATCCTCATCTCCAGTTCCTCTATTCCTTCCCTAGCACCCTCCATCCTCGCCTGGTAAACGTGGAGGAAGGAGGAACACACGATCATCAGGAGGGTCAGGGCGAAAATGGCATCAAGGGAGAAAAAACCCCTCATCTCATTCCCTCGGTTCTATGTACAGGTAAATCCTTCCGTTTTCCAGCCAGAGGTTCTCCATATCTCCCGGCCATCCCACGATCACGGGATAGGTCCCGGGTTGGAGGCGGGATACTTCGGCTTGGAAGCCGTACCTGCAAGGACGCACCGCCACCAGCACCTTTTCCCACAGGACCTCCACCCTCACCTCGTTTTCCCTCAGCTTCAGGTTCCATTGCTGGTCGAACTTCACGGTTATGGTCCTCACGCTCCCCTCTCCCTCCGAGACCACCCCCTCGAGGGCCGAGGCTATGAGTTGGGAAGCGGATCCCGCCTGGGAAAGATAGAGGGTCTCTTTGGCCTTCCTCTCGGAGGTTCCGAGCAGAGAGTAGGAGAAGGTGGCTATCAGCACCAAGATGGCGGAAAAGAGCACCAGGTATTCGACCGAGGTTTGTCCCTTCATCCCATCACCTCGTCTAAGAGTAAGATCCTGCGCGGATAGGTATGGAAGGGGTCGTATACGAAGGTGAAGGTGAGTTTATGCTTGGTCCTCATGCCAGGGAGAAGGAAGAAGTTTTCCTCTACGTGAACCCCATTTTCCCTCACCCATCTTCCTCCCCTCTCTTCCCCATTTTCCCACCATCTACTGGGAAGAAGGGTATCCACCACCACGGTGGAGCCCAATTTGTTGTCCCACTTTCCATCTCCATCGAAATCGAGCAGAATCCTCACATCCGCTCTCCCATTCTTCCGGATTTCCCCGTCCGAAGCCACGAGTCCATCCACATCCAGGTTGCCGTATCCACCTATTTGGATTCCAACCACCTCTTTGGGGAACCAAACCTCTGTCTGGGTCCTCGCTCCCGGTCCCGCTCCATATACCGCGTTTATGGCGGCCGCTATCTTCCCAGCAGTTTCCCTTGTCTCAGCGAGGACGGAGAATTTCCGTGCCTTGTCCCTCGCCTCTTGGTACAGGGGAAGGGTGAGGGCGGCCAGGAGCACCATTAGGCTACTGAAAATGATGAGGAACTCCAGACCCACCTGCCCCTCCTCCATCGAGAAGAGAGGGTGAGGGGAGTATTAAGAAATTGGCAAACCCTTCTCACGGTAAGTTAATACTCCTGGCAAACCTAAAGGAAAGATGAACAGGGCCCAGGGAGCGCTGGAATACCTCCTCATCCTAGCAGCGGTACTCATCACCGTGGCGGGGGTGGTCAGTATTCTTTACTATTCTTCCTCCTCCCTCTTCTCCACCGTGCGTCAGCAACTGGATAATGTCCTGGAGAACGAGATCCTCCCAAGTCTCTCCGCCCTTAGCCTTTTCAGAGGTGCCCCGCTTCCCAACACACTAACCACGGGTTTCCTCGTACGCCTTCCGGCGCTCTCCACCCGCTAACCCTCGTGGTGGGAAGACGGGGCCTGCCGGTGTTGCGTACCAGGGTTGGCTACCCGCTCATCGCAGGGTGTTCCCGCCCTGAACTCGCGGGAGGACCCAAATGGTACGGCTTTCCCGGCAGTGGCTCCGGTGTACCCGCGGCGATGCACCGGCGTTCACGGATCCCGCCAGCCCTTTCGACCGCGGAAAGTCCTTCATGGCCAAATTCATTCTATGGTTCCACCTATTTATCTCCTGCCAAGGCTTCCACGTCGAGCTCCAGGGAAGCCACCGGATGCTCCAGCTCGAAGGCCAGCAGCACTTCCGGATGCACCTCCCCCGCCATCCCAAGCCTCTTGCCCTTCCAAAAGAACTCCGCCGCCCTCCCCTCTAGGAAGCTCGGATGGTTCAGGGGCTTGATTTCGGGGAGGATGCCGAATTCCCTCAGGAGGGCCTCGGCCACAGCCTTGATGAGGTTCCATCCAGCCCCCTTCCCTATCACACAGGCACCGAGCCTGCGCACCTCCCTGGCCCCCGTTTCCGCCCCCTCATCCAGCAACACCACGTTTCCCACTTCGAAAATCCTCTGGGGGAGGGGATGTTTTTTGTTGGAGCGCAACACCGCCAGCAGGGAGGGGAGGAGCCAAGTCCTGAGGATGGTGAATTCTTCGGAGATGGGGTTTCCCACCTCCACCGCTTCTCCCTTTGTCCTCATCATTTCGAAGTTCATCTTGGGATTGGTGAGGGTATAGGTCATCACTTCCGTGAAACCCAATCCCACCATGACCAAGCGCACGAGATCCGAGAGCCTCTCCACCTCCGCCTTCTTCCCCACGGTGTTCACCCCCTTCACGCGGGGGGGTATCCTATCGTATCCGTATCCTATGGCCACGTCCTCCAGCAGATCCACCGGATGGAGGAGGTCGGCCCTGAAGGGTGGGGCGAGCACGACCAAGCGCTTTCCCTTCACTTCCACTCCGTATCTCATCCTCCTGAGGATCCCCGCTATCCTTCCGGCCTTCAGGTCCAGCCCCAGCACTTCCCTTACCCGATCCTCTTCCAGTTCGAACCTACGCGGCTTCAGGGAAGGGGTCTCCAACTTCCTGTTCGGATACTGGATCCTGACGGTTTGGAGGTCGAAGCCCCTCTCCGCCAGAGAGGTCATCATGAGCACCAGACCGAGTTGTACCAGTTCTTCCTTCTCCCCCGTGACGTCTATGAAGAGGTTGGTGGTGGCTTCCGTAACCCTCGTTTCCTCGCTGTTGATGATCGGGGGTAGAGAAAGGACCCTTCCCCTGCAATCGAGGAGGATGGGATACCTCTCCTTTCCCTCCAGGATCCACCCATATTCCCTTCCCTTCGGGTGGAGGTTAAGGATCTGGGAGGGAGTGAGGCTTTCCCTGAAATCGAGGGGAACGAAGGAAAGCTCTTCCGGACCAACGGTGGTATAGGTGAAGGGAGGTTCTACCTTGTCCAGGTCATATACACCTATGGAGCCCTTCCTCCTCCTTCCGAGGAACTCATGGAGCTTCTCCTGGGTCTGCATGAGGGAGACCAGCACCCTTTCGGTGAGTTTCACTCCCCTCACCACCCCTGCGGCTATGAAGGGTCTAACCTTCCCCACACTCCTGTCCACCTTCACGACGATCCCGGAACGGGAGAGGTGATAGGAGGGCAGCCCCCTCTCCCTTCCCAGAAAACCCTTCAGAGCCCTTGCCACCCCTTCCGGACTCAGGAGGTCGGGTCGGTTGTGTAGGATTTCCATCCTGAGTTCTTCCCCCGACAGTTCCGCCTCCACCCCCATGAGGGCCAGGTTCTCACAAAGCTCCTTTCCCTCCCTTCTCTCCCCCAGCAGGGAATAGAAATCCTCCAAGTTCACGGAAAGGGTGGGCATCTACTTTCCCCCCATTCCCCACTTCCAGAGGGTTTCCAAGTCGTTACAGAAGAGGTCCCTTATGTCTTCCAGTCCCAGCTTCATCATCACGAGCCTGGAGAGTCCTATTCCCCACGCGAGCACGGGATGCTTCACACCGAGGGGTCTCAGGAGTTCGGGTCTGAACATCCCCGCCCCCAGTACCTCCACCCACTCCCCCCTCTTGGAGTGGTAGACCTCAGCCTCCACGGAGGGTTCGGTGAAGGGGAAGTAACCGGGGCGAAACCTCACTTCTTCGAAGCCCAGCTGGTTGAGGATGAGCTTTAGGTATCCGAGCATGTCCCTGAAGGTAAGCCCCTCGTCCATCACGATCCCTTCGCACTGGTAGAACTCCGCCAGATGCTTGTAGTCTATCCTCTCGTGCCTGTACACCCTATCTATGCAGAAGACCTTGAGCGGGGGATGGGGATGGGTGGAGAGATACCTCACGGTGGCGGCGGTGGTCTGGGAGCAGAGGACGGCCCTCCTGCTTATCTCCGGATTGAACCTGTAGCCCCATCCGGTGGACCCTTCCACCCCCCTTTCGTGGGCCCTTGCCACCTTCCTCAGGAGTTCCCTGGGTGGGAGCTTGGTGATGGAGGGACGGGAGAGGGTAAAGTTGCTGTGGATCTCCCTGGCTGGATGGTCCTGTGCCTGGAAGAGGGCATCGAAGTTCCAGAATTCCGATTCCACGACTCTTGCCTTTATCTCCACGAAACCCATGGCGAGCAGGATTTCCCTCACCTCCTGGATGATCCTCTGTTGGGGATGGATTTTTCCGGGATAGAGGGAGGGAACGGTTTCGGAGGGATCGTATTTCTTGAACTTCACCTCCTTCCATTTCCCCGTTACCAACATCTCGTGGGTGAGTTCCGTGACCTCCTCCTGCACCCTCACTTGGGTAGCTATCTTCCCCCCCTCCTCCGTGAGGGAGAGGAGTCTCCTGACCTTTTCCCTTACCTCCACCAGCCCCCTTCTCTTCAGGGTTTCGACATGGGGGGGAAGTTCGGAAAGGGTGAGCATCCCTTCGGAAAGCCTTCGGAGGAGTTCTTCCTCCGGCCATTCCCCGGAAAGGGCCTCCCGACCCTTCTGGGTGAGCCTGACCTTTCCACCCGTTACTTCGGCCAGTCCCTTTTTCCTCAGCCATCCCAACGCTATGGTGATCTCTTCCTTGCCACCAAGTTCCTCCACCCCCCTTTCCCCCTCCGCCAAGCTTCTGAGCAGCCTCCTCTCCGGTAGCCCTTCCCTGCCGTACTTCCTTCCCTCCTCCGTGGCCGAAAGGAGGAAGGATCTCTCTTCCTTGACGGAGAGGTAACCCCTCCGGTTAAGGGTTGAGAGGGCCCTGAGCAGGCTGGAGGGGTCGAGACCCGTTCCCCTTTCCACTTCCTCCAGCCAGGCTTCCCCCTTCTCCTTCAAGAAGAGAAGGAGCTTGGCTTCCTGTGCGTCCAGTTCCATCCCCTCACCTCTCCGGGGAACTATTTGGTTTTTTCTTCAAAGGGGGGGCAGCTTCTCCAGCTGTTCGAGCACCCTTTTCCTTATCTCCTCCACCGAGGGAAGGGGGGTTATCTTCCCCTCAGAGATCAGGGGTTGGAGGAGGGGTGAGCAGGGGGAACCACAGGAAGGGCAGGTGGGAGGTCCCCTCCCAAAGGGTAGGACCTTTTCCCTCAAACATTTCTCACACCTCCACACTTCCTTCCTTCCCCCCAGCTTTCCCCTCTTCGCCACGGGTTTTCCCTCCATCTCCACGATGTCGAGGGCAAAGTCTATCGTGGGGGCGTTGCTCAGGGAGGTCCCCACCCCGAAGCCATCCGCCCCCGCCTTCGAGAGTTCTCTTATGTTCTCTTCGTTGATGCCTCCCGAGACGATGATTTTCACGTGGGAGTATCCCCTCACGTCGAGCTCCCACCTCACTTCCTTGATGATGGAGGCCATGTTGCCCCTCCTCGAGGAAGGGGTGTCGAGCCTCACCCCCCAAAGCTTCTCCCCCAAGGCTTCCGCTGCCATGATGGCCTCGGTCTTCTCGTCGAAATAGGTATCCACCAGGGCTATCCTGGGGACCTCGGGAGGGATGACCTCATCGAAGGCCTTCCAGGCCCTCACCTGATCCCCCATCACGATGATGAGGGCATGGGGCATGGTACCCATGGGTTCCTTTCCTATGGCCCTCGCTCCAGCCAAACTCGAAACCCCATCCATTCCCCCTATGTAGGAAGCCCTATCCACCATCGGAGCTAAGGCCGGATGGATCCTCCTTATCCCAAACCCTATCAAGAGCTTATTCCCCACGAGCTTCCTCAGCCTTCCAGCCATCGTGGCTATTCCCGAAGCCTGGCAGAGGAGTCCCAAGAGGGGGGTTTCCAGCTCACAGAATTCTCCGTAGGGTCCCTCGATCACCATCACGGGTATCCTCACCCCGTTCACGTCTTCCGGATGGAAGACGGTTCCCTCGGGGAGGGAAAAGAGGTTGACCCCCCTTCCCTCGAAGAGCCTCGCCACCTCTTCCACCCCGCAGAGGATGCCCCATTCCCATCCCTTGGGAAGGGAAGGGGTGGTCACTTCGGCCACCACCCTCTTCCGCTCCAGTCCCTTCTCCCTCAGGACCTGCATGGTTCTCCTGAAGTAGACATCGGTGGTTTCTCCGGCCCTTATCTCCTCGTCCGAGGCGATGTGGAAGAGTCTCACCCCTTTCCCCCCAGGAGCTTCTTGGAACTCGTTATCCTAGCCCCGTAGGCTTTTCTCATGTACTTCAGGGCCCAATGGTGGGCCTTTTGGCTGGTGGAAGCCACGCAATCCCTCAACACGGTAACCCTGTAACCCCTGAAGAAGGCGTCGGCGGCGGTGTGGAGGATGCAGAAGTCCGTGAGGACTCCCGTGAGCACTACCTCCTCCACCCCCTTCTCCTTCAATACCTTTTCCAGTTCCGTTTCGAAGAAACCGCTGTATCTCCTCTTCTCCACCATTTTCTCCCCAGGCTTGGGTTCCAGCTCCGGGATCACCCTTGCACCTTCCGTGCCCTTTACCGCATGCGGACCCCAGAGGGCGAATTCACCATCCTCGGGCGGGTGGGAATCACAGACATAAATCACGGGCTCCCCCCCTTTCCTCCATTCTTCCAGGAATTCCTTCAGCCTGGGAACGATTCTTTTGGCCCCCTGAAAACCGAACTTCCCCGTGACGAAATCGTTCAGCATGTCCACGATCAGAAGGGCCCGAGGCATCTCCTTTTTTCCTCTTTCCCCCCTTTAACCTTGTTACCCCAGGGTTCTGAGGAGGAGCAAGAAACCCAAGAGCAGGAAGAGGGCTGCCGAAGCCTTCCTCAGGATTCTTTCGGGCAAACGCCTTCCCAAATAACTTCCAATCGTTACACCCACCCCCATCAAGAGGGAATAAGCTATCATGGTCCCGAGGAGGATCCAGAGGGGTTCTCGATATTCCACCGAAAGGGCGAAGGTGGAGATCTGGGTTTTGTCCCCCACTTCCATGAGGGAGATCAGGAGGAAGGAGGAAAGGAAGGCCGATCCTCCCGCCTTGAGCCTTTCCCCCTCCTCCTTTCGGAGGAGGATCCAGAAGCCAAAGGTCAAGAAGAGAAAGGAGGCTAGGAGGGAGGGGATCTTCCCCGGTAGGATGGTACCCGAGGCCGTACCCGCCAGGATACCCAGCCCATCCACCAGGCAGACGGCGAGAAGGGAACCGGAAAAGACCGCCAGGCGTCCGTAGCGGGTGGAAAGGGCGATGACGGCCAGTTGGGTCTTGTCCCCCAATTCGGTCAGGAGGACTATCGAGAGGGAGGCGAGGAAGGGGAGATGGCTCATTCCTTTTCCAGTTCTTCCTCGAGTCTCTTTACCTTTTCAAGGCTGGCCATGGTTACGGGATGGCGGGGCACCGCACCACACTTTCCCACCTCCCTGGAGGATTCTTCCCAGGTCCCTATTTTCCTCGCCAGTTCCTCGATCTCCACCTTGTCAAAACCTATGAGCGGCCTCAGAACGGGCAGGGAACAGGCCTCCTCGAGCACCCTGAGGTTCCCCAGTGTTTGGGAGGCCACCTGTCCCAGGCTTTCCCCCGTCACCAGTGCCAAGGCACCCCTTTCCCTGGCCACTTCCTCCCCCACCCTGTACATCCTCCTCTTGCACAGGAGACAGAGGTACCCCTCCTCCCCCCTCCTCCAGAGGAATTCCCTCGCCCTCTGGAGGAACTCCCCATGTTCCCTCACCTCCAACTCCAATCCGGGCTGGTATTCGGAGAGAATCCTCACCACCCTTTCAGCCTTCTCCCTCGCTCCGCGGGGGATGAAGGGATGGGAATCGAAGTAAAGGGGAAGGACCTCACATCCCCTCTTCATCACCATCCAGGAGGCTACGGGCGAGTCTATTCCTCCCGAGAAGAGGGAAACCACTTTCCCCTCCACCCCCAGCGGGATTCCCCCCGCGCCCCTTATCACCTTTGTGAAGAGGAAGCATTCCTCCCCCCTTATCTCCACGAAGAGCTCCCTCGTCGGATGTTCCAGATCCACCTTGAGCCCAAAGGTTCGCTGGAGGAGGGAGCCCAGTTCGGCAGCCTTCTGGGGGGAGGTGAAGGGATGGTCCCCCGTTCTCTTCACCCTCACCGCAAAGGTTCCCCCCTCTCCAAAACCTTCCCTCCTACAAAACTCCACCACCCTTTCTTCCAATTCTCCCAGCCCGCATTTCTCGCATGGAGAAAAGGAAACTATCCCGAAGACCTTCTTCAGTTTTTCCTCGGGGACTTCTCCTTCCACCCATATCCTTCCCCTCTCCCTCCTCACCTCCTCCACCCCGGGAAGGGCCTTGAGTTGTCTGATCAGACTTTCCTCCCATCTCTTCCTCACTGGTTCGGACTTAAGGGCCAGTTCACCGTACCTCAGGAGGTAGAGCATCGATGGGGATGGGAGCTTCAGCCTTTAGCCCTTACCAGCCCGAGGATTTCCCCGGCTAGGAGAGAAGGGAGGGAAGAAAGATTGGAGGGGGAAACCTCCAGGAGCTTCACGTCCTTTCTCTTCTTCACCTCCCCTATGAAGCCCCCCTGGGTTTTGAAGTGTACCGCGGCCAAGACGGGAAGGGGGGAGGAAAGGGCTTGGAGCACGGCTTCCCTGAACCCCTTGCTTAGTACTTCCATGGGACCTATTTCGTCCACCACCACCACCTCCGCCCCTTCCAGGGCCCTCCTTATCCCTTCCCTTCCCATCCTCTCCAAGGTCTCGAGGTTCACTCCATACTTTCCCACGTGAGGTTCGGTTTGTAGGTCCACGTGGGCGAGGATACCCCTTTCTCCGGTCATCAAATCCCTTATTTCAAAACCCACCCTCTTTCCACCCTCCCTCACTTCCGGACAATAGATTCCTCCCACCTTCACCCCCTTTTCCCTCAGGAGGGAAACCGTTTTGCTTATCACCGTACTCTTCCCACTCCCGGGTCTTCCCGTGAGGAGGAAATTCTTCATCCTCGAGGTTCGGAAGGGAAGGATTTAGCCTTCTCCCTCCCTCCTTTTCCCGTGGAAGTGGCCGGATTGGACGAGGCTGGAAGGGGTCCCGTGCTGGGTCCGATGGTCCTCTGCGGCTTGGTGGTGGAGGAAGGGGTTCTGGAGGAGATGAAAGGGATGGGTGTGAGGGACTCCAAACTCCTCTCCCCAGCCAGAAGGGAAAGGCTGGCCCCCCTCATCCTCTCCCTGTGTAAGAAGGTGAGGTTGGTGGAACTCCAGCCAGCCGAGATAGATGCTTCCCTACAAAAGGGGATGAACCTCAACGAACTGGAGGCCAGGGAGTTCGCCCGCATCCTGAACGAGTTGAAGCCAGAGGTGGCATATGTGGACTCACCCGATCCCAATCCCGAGCTCTTCCGGAAAAGACTTGAAAGGTATCTGAGGATAGAAGTGGAACTGAAGGTAGAGAACTCCGCGGACAGGAAGTACACGGTGGTGGGGGCGGCTTCCATCCTGGCGAAGGTGAGGAGGGATGCGAGGCTGGCCGAGCTCAAGAAGAAGTACGGGGAAGTGGGCTCAGGCTATAGCCATGATCCCCTGACCGTCAGCTTCCTCCGAAGGTGGGTGGAGGAACATGGGGAACTGCCCCCTTTCGCCAGGAAATCCTGGGAGACCTGCAGGAGGCTGAGGAGACCCTAAAGATTCAAGAGTTCGCCCGCATCTCTCAACCTCTCGACGGTAATTCCCGCGAGCATCCCGACCTGCTCCGCCCCCAGATAGCTGGAGACGGATTCGTCGAAGAGGATCTCCACCGAGGCGGGAAACTCTTCATCTCCCAGCGTGAGCACGATGGTGACGGGAACGAGGGGAAGGGATCTGATCCTCACCGCATAATCCCCGTATCCCACCTTTACTTCCGATCCACCCAAGATTTTTGCCGCCTTCACCAGTTCTTCCCCCCTTGAGCCGAACCTCTCCAAGAGGAGGGATTTGCAGCGTTCGATGGTCATGTCCGGACAATACTCTCCCCCCTTCAGCTGCTTGGAGGTGATGAGTTTGGAGGTTTCAGGTACGGGTTCGGCCTTGCTGTAGTAGGTTAGAAAGCAGTAGATCCTCTCCCACCTCAACTGTCCCCTGGGATAGGGACGGCCCCTGAGCTCGTCGTAGATGGTTCCGTCCTCAAGGGAGAGGCGAAGTCCTAGGAACCTTATCTCTTCCCCGAAGCCCATTCTCCCCTTCAATCTCCTCAGCTCTTCCTTACAGTTTTCCCAGCTCCATCTTTCCTGGGCAAACATCCTTCCTCCTCTCCCATCCCATTTTTAACTCATTCAGTCTCATCATCTCAGTCCCAGTCCCCTCAGCAACTCGCAGGTCCTACATACCTTCGCTGGCGTGGGTTCCCCACACACCTCGCATTCCCCCAGTTCCACTTCCGGTTTATCCCCGATCATGCTTGCCTTCAACTTCTCGAAGGTCCTGAGAATCCCGAACTTGCAGTTCGGGTGCCTGCTCTCGAGCCTGTTCAGGAAATCCCTCACCTCCGCGTGGATTCCCCTCGCGTAGGGGCATTGTCCCAGATGGACTTTGAGTCCACGAAGGAGGGCATACGCGGCCACCTCCCTTTCCGGAATCTCCCTCAGCGGCTTAACCCTTGGAACAAAACCCTCCCTAGAGGAATAGGCTGGCCCCAACCTGAGGAGCCTGGAGAGGTCACCCCTGAGGTAGTTGAGGAGGATGGTCTGCACTTCATCGTCGAGGTTGTGTCCCGTGGCCACCCTCGTCACCCCGGCTTCCCTGGCCATCTTGTTCAGCAGGTATCTCCTCATCACCCCGCAGTAAGTGCAGGGGTCGAGTCCAGTTTTCCTTTCCTCAGCCAGTTCCACCATTTCGTCCAGCGTGGCCCCGAAGCTCTCCCTGAAGCTCAGGATCCTGTGCTCCACCCCCAGGGAAGAGGAAGCCTCCCTCGCGCAGAGAAGGGATTCTTCCCTGTATCCTCCTATCCCCTCATCCACCGAGAGTGCCACCACCCTGAACTTCTTCATCCTCCCCAGCTCGGTCATGAGATAGAGGAGGGAGACACTGTCTTTTCCTCCTGAAACGGCCACTCCTATTCTTTCCCCGGGAAGGGCCATCCTCCCCTCGTAAACCGCCCTCCTGAACCTCCCCTCCACGCTCCTCACGAAGCACCTGTCACAGAGGAAAACCCCCGCGTACCTCCTGTGATAAACGGCAGAGCGTCCGCAGAGGGTGCAGCGTGGCGTCCTCAGCCCCCCGTGACCACCCTGATGATTTCCAGCTCATCCCCTTCGGAAAGCTCCTCCTCCTCCACGACCAGCTTTTTCCCTTTCCTGACCAGCACGCTCTCCCTGTCGTATCCCAACCTCTCCAGAAGCTCCTCCACGGTTGTTCCTTCTTTTACCTCCATCTCCCTCTCCCTTCCCTCGAACCTGACCCTTACCTTCATGGGCTACAGCCCCCTTCCCATGGCCAGCTGGACGATGCGTTCCACCTGTTGCTGGAGGAACTCGGGAAGCTTAAGGATCCTCACGTCCAGAAAGCCCCTGATGAGGAGATCCTCCGCTTCCTTCCTTTCCAGCCCCCTCGACATGAGGTAGAGCACCTGTTCTTCGTTGAGCTTTCCCACCGCGGCTTCGTGGGTGAGGGTGGAAGTGGAACTCTTGGAGACGAGCTCCGGAGTGGCGGAGATCTCCGACTGGGGTGAAAGCATGAGTCCGTTGCACTCTACATGCCCCACATTGTCTCCTCCCAAGCTGGTGAGCCTGGCCCTCATCACCACCTTGGCCTCCTCTGCCGTGACCGTTCTTCCCAGAATTTCTCCTTTGTTGGAAGACCCTATCATCTCTATCCATCCACCCAAGTCGTACAGGGAAGTTCCCCTTCCGTAAACGATGGAGTTGAGGGAGGCGGAGGCTTTTTTTCCCATCATCCTCACCCTGGGGAAGGCCTGAAGGGAGGCTACGGGAGTGAGGCAAATGTAGTTGCTCACGAAGGTACTCTCATCCTCCATTATCACCCCCGTCCTTGGTCTCACATCTACTTTTGGTCCCCAGTTGTGGACCATGGTAAAGGTGAGCTTGGATCCCCTTTTCAAGTAGAACTCGGAGACTCCTATGTGAAAGCCCCTCTCGACCTGAGGATGGGTGAGGCAGCCCGTGAGGAGCTGGGCGGAGGAGTCCCTTTCCATGAGGATGATGTTGTGGACGGCCTGTAGCAGGTTCTTGGTGCGGAGGTAAAGACAGGCCTGAAGGGGTAGCACCACCTCTTTTCCCTCCAGCACCCGTATGAAGTATCCCCCCTTTCCCTTCAAGGCGGTGAAGGCGGTGTACTTGTCCGCCGTGGGGCTCACGGCCTTCCACACGTACTCTTGGAGCCAGTCGTGCCTCCTCAGGGCTTCCTCGAAGCTCAGAATCTCCAAGCTATCCTCGTACATCCTGTGGATCTGGGCGTAGAGGGTGGAGTGATCCACCTGTATGAAACTTCCCGCCCTCCCTTCCCCCCTGGGGTCTACCCCCACGGAAGAAACCTCTTCCCCCGGTTTTTCCGGTTCTCCAGCTTCCACGAGATAAGAGGAGAGATCCAAATCGGGTCCGTAAGGGGAAGGTTTCCTGAGGGCTTCCCTCAGCTCCTCATCGCGGACGGACATCTCTTACACCACTCGTATCCCTTGCTTTGGATGGTTTCCAGGATTTTTTCTGGATCTCCGTGGCAGGCAATCCTTCCCTCTATCATCACGTGGGCCTGCGTTGGTTTGAGGTACTTCAAGATATAGCTGGTATGGGTGATCACGAGGGCGGACTTTCCCTCCAGGGCCTTGGAGAGTTCCCTTCCCATGAGCTCCAGGTTCTCCACATCCACCCCCGAATCCGGTTCGTCGAGGATGAGGAAATCCGGGTTCATGGCCAGCACCTGGAGGGCCTCAGCCTTTTTCCTTTCCCCACCGGAGAAGCCGTAGTTGAGGTCTCGATGGAGGAGTTCCTCCCCAACCTGCAGCTGGGAGGCGAGCCTAGCTATGTGGGTGTTTCCCGTTTTTTTGCTCAGGATCCTAAGGATGTCTCCGAGTTTCACCCCCCTCACCACGGGTGGATTCTGGAACATCAGGGCCATCCCCATCTTCACCCTTTCTTCCATGGGCTCATGGGTCACTTCCCTTCCCTTGAACCTTATCGTTCCAGAAACCACCTGGAAAGTGGGCATGCCAAGCAGGATTTGGGCCAAGGAGGACTTACCCGAAGCGTTGGGTCCGAGCAGGGCATGGATTTCCCCCTTCGGTATGGTTAAATCCACTCCCCTGAGTACCGCCCTTCCATCCACTACCGCCCTGAGTCCCCTAACTTCCAAGATGGGTTCCATCGAGTAGAACTCTTCCTCCCCTTCTAAAAATGCATTCTATCCATCACCTCTTCCGCGGCCTGGTGGAGGGAATGGGCTACGGGAGAGGGGGTGAGGAGGGGATGGGTGCCGTGCTGGAGGAGGGAGAGATCTTCCACCTTGGCCCTTTGGAGAAGGTAGGCGCCGAGGAGGTTGATGAGTTCCGCCGTTTCCCTCCCCCCCACCACCTGTCCTCCGAGGAGCAGACCTGTTCCTTCTTCGCACACTAGCTTGACCTTCAGGGTGGAGGCCCCGGGAAGATGTTTGGGATGTCTGGTGGAGGAAGAGGCCCTTCCCACCAGGACACGGAAGCCCTCCCTTTTTGCCATTTCTTCCGTCAAACCCGTGGAGGCAAAGACGGTTTCACCCACCGTGGTCAGGAAAGTTCCTATCACCCCAGGATTTTTCCTTCGGTTATGGAAGGGGTTGGAGCCGGCAATTCTCCCCTCCAAGGCCCCGATGGAGGCGAGCATGAGTTTAACGGGTTTACCGGTAAAAAAAGACCTCTTCTCCGCGCAGTCCCCACAGGCGAGGATGTGGGGATCGGAGGTACGTTGGTATTCGTCCACCGCGATTCCACCCGTGGGGCCGAGGACCAATCCACCTTCCCTCGCCAGTTTTACTTCAGGGGAGAGACCGGTGGAAACCACCACCATGTCGGCGGATAGTTCCTCCCCGCTCTCCAGCCTTACTCCTTCGGCCTCTTCCTTTCCCATCACCTCTTTCACCCTTTTTCCCGTGAGGATCTCTACCCCCCTTTCCCTCAAGACCCTCTCCACTTCCATGCTCACCTCTTCATCGAAGCCCGAGGAAAGACAGCGGGGCAGGAGCTCCACCACTTTCACTTTTTTCCCAGCTTTGGCCAATTCTTCCGCCAGCTCCACTCCCACGAAGCCTCCCCCCACGATTACCACTTCCCCCGCCTTCCGGAGGGAGGCCCTCATCTTCTCCACGTATTCCAGTTCCTTCCTCATCACGAAGACCCTTTCCTTCTCCCCTCCGGGGAAGGGGGGAGGGAGGGGAAGGGAACCCGTGGCCAAAATGAGGCGCTGGTACCTCACTTCCCCCTCCGAGGTTAGGAGTTTTTGTTCCTCCCTCTTCAGGGAAGTGACCTCGGCGATCAGGAGCTCCACCCCAACCTTCGAGAGGACCTCATCGGAGATGAGGGCCTTGAGGGGGGAGTCAAGGGTGTGGAAGAGATAGGGGAGGGAACAGGGAACAAGAGCCTTTTCCTCCCTCCTCACGACGGCAATGTTTTTATCCGGATGTCTGCGGGCGGCGGTGAGGGCAGCGGCTATCCCGCTGGAGCTTCCACCCACCACGACGATGTCAAAGTTCATCCTCCCACCTCAGGAGGAAACCTTCCCTCCGGAGGAGGGTGGCCGTCACACCCTCCCTACCGCAGGAGGGACTCCTTTCCTTCAGCAGTGCCTCCCTTATCCCCAGGATCTCGGCTACCTTCAGAACTTCCTTTGCCCCCCTCTTCATTTCCTCCGTCACATCCCTTCCCCCCTCCGTCAGGACCTTGGCCTTTCCCTCCCACACCTCTTCACCCTTCCCGGTCAACTTCATGGGTTCTCTGGGAATACCCAATCCTCCCAGCACCTCCGGACAGATGGGAACCATCATCCTTCTTCCCACCAGTCCCCTCACCTTTGGCTCCTCCTTTTCCTTCCCGTCCCACCTGCATCTCACACCAAGCAAACAGGCACTCACCAGGCAGGCGGGTTCTGGGGAGGGAGGAGGGGGGAGGGAGCCCAGCGCCATTTTTTCCGCTTCAGGAGGGATACCTATTCCCTCCACCAAGAGGTTACCCGTGTAATGGGGGGCCTTGGGGAGTCCCTTCTTCATCCTGTGGAAGGTCAGGGTGAAGGTGGCCTTTACGGCCTCCCCGCATATCTCTCCCGTGGAAGGGTCGAGGCCTGTGGGAGTATCCACGGCCACCACCGGAAGACCGGACCGATTGATCCATCTTACGGCCGAAAGGTAGGGTTCCCTCAGGCTTCCCCTCACTCCCGTTCCGAGCATGGCATCCACTATCACTTCCCACCCCTTTCCCTCCCTCTTCTCCAGCTCCTCCAGGAGGATCTTCTCCACGCTTTCCATCTTCCTCACCACTTCCCAATTCAGACGGGCCTCTGGGGTCCTGATCTTGGAAGGATCCCCCACCATCACCACTCCCACCTTCACACCATAGGAGGCTAGATGCCTGGCCGCCACCAAACCATCTCCCCCATTGTTTCCTGTTCCGCAGAAGATGAGCACCCTTCTCTTTCCAAAGGTTCTGAGGATGAACTTGGCTACCGAGCTTCCCGCATTTTCCATCAGGAGAAGCCTGGGAACTCCAAACTTTTCCGTCTCCTCATCCAACCTCCCCATTTCCTCGGAATCGATTTCACCCAAATCTCTCACCCTTTACCACCAGGTCTCCCACCTTTCCCCCGAGTCTCTTGGCTACTACGGGGCACTTTATCATGAGGAGGTAGAAGAGGTTGGCTCCCGTTCCTTCCAGGGTCTCGTAATTTCCCTGGCCCTTGCTCACCACCACTTCCGCCTTCTTCAGGAACTCTGCCTGAGAAGGGGTGTAGATGGTTTCGGGATCGAGTTCTATTTCCAAGATTTCCGCCAGTTCTTGGATGCCCGCAAACTCCGCATCTTCCCTGGAGGCATCGTTGAGAAGGGGATCCTTTTTCACCACATAAATCACATGCTTGTTTTGGAGGGTTTCTATCAGAAGCCTGTCGAAGAGGACCTCCCCCGCATTGTCGGCAAGATAGAGCACGGTTTTGCTCTTCTTCAGCTCTTCCCTGAGGAACTCCACATGATTTGTCTTGAAATCCTTGGCCATCACCTCCGAGACCACCCTCCTGAGATCGAAAACCATACCTGGACCCACATCTATCACGTTTCCCGCTATGGCTAGCTTTACGGCAGTTAGGAAACCGTCTTGGGAGTTTTCCACCATCCTCCTGAGCTCCGGATACATCTCCTTGGCGAGAAGGTTGAAGTTCCTCTTCACCTCCCTGTAGGGATCGGCGTTACCCGTGATCCTCTTCACTTCCTCGTGCACCTTCAAACAGACCTGTGGTGGAGAGCTCTCGGGAGATACTTCCCTCAAAATCCTGAGGACTTCCCTCACCACTTCTCTCCTCTTCCCTTCCTCTTCCGTGGCTAGGCAGGCGGCTTCCACTGCCTGCCTCAAGAGGCAGGGAAAACACTCCAAATCCATCTTCATGTCCTACCTTCCTCCAGCCTCTTCCTGACGGCCTCCACCTTGCCCTCGAGGGAGAGGGGTTTGTCCCTCCTCTCATCCACCTTGAGGGTGGTGATCACCCTCTGGGCCCCGGCTTCCAGCACCGCCTCGTGCATTTCCCTCACGGCTTCTAGGATTTCACCCAGTTCTCCCTCCACGAGGGTGCCCATGGCCGTTACTTGATATTTGAGCCCCCTCTTCCTCAGCACTTCCACGGCTTTGGCCACGTAATCACTGAGGGAGGGACTCCCCGTTCCCAAGGGAAGGACGGAAATCTCGGCCACTACCATGTTTCCCGAAACTTTTCTCGGTCAATCAAAAAAGCTTGTTTAGGGAGAAGGAGACTTGCCCTCTTCCTTCCTTTTTTCCCTTTCCTTTTCCGCACTCGTCCTCTTCACCCCAGCCACCTTCTTCACTCCCTCTATTCCGGGCTTGAAGTCGGCTAGGGGCTTGATTTCGGCCTTTCCGGAGCGGCGCAGGATTTCCAAGGCTTCTTCACCCCGCTGGGTCCTGACGAGAACGGTGGACCTGCCCAAGGGTGAACCCACCGCACCCACCGAGAGGTCGGCCAGCTCGGAAGTGAAGTCGGTGCAAAGGAAGCAGGAAGGATTGACGCAATCGTGAAGGGCCTTCACTTCAATTTCCCTGCTTTCGCCGTTTTTCAGCCTGCAGATGAACTTGCCCTTCTTTATGTCGAACTTCGCCACCTCCTCGAAACTTACCCCCATCCTCTCCTTCAGGAACTCACCCAGTTTCGAATGGTCGAAGGATTCCATACAGAAGAGACCGATCACCAACCAGATCTTTTCCCCCAGCTTTGGGTAGGGAAGTTCCCCCCTCTGTATTTTCCTGACCGCTTTCACCTGGCAGGGTACGCCCACCACGGTCAGGCGCTGGAAGCCGTCGGCATTCTTTAAGGGAAGGAAGAGGGGACCGCGCGTATACTTCGTGCCGGCCGCTTCCAGGATTTCTTCCCTCGTTTTTGCCAGTCTGGCTTCGGGTTTCCAGGGTTCCTTGCCCACTCCCATCAGCAGGGCTCCATCGATGTGGCCTCCCTCGAGCAGGGAGAGGAGGAGGGAGGAAACCGCCCCCCCATCCTGACATCTCTTCAGAACCTCCTCATCGGTCGAGCGTACGGAAAGGGCTTCCTTGAAGCTGCCCACGGAAGGATCGCATTGGGCTCCGGTTAAGGGCTCGAACAGGGATTTGGAGGTGGGGGTTTGGGGACAAACGGAGTAGCAAAGACCACAGGAAGTGCACTTCCCTAAAATCTTGGGTTCCCTTTCGAAACCCAGCACGCCCGGCTCACAGGAAACCACACAAGCTGCACATCCGGCACAAAACCCTGCCCTCACCACCTCCTTGAGGAGATGGCCGAAGACCTTGGGCTTCGCTTCCATGAGTTCACCCGGATTTAACGGCTAATTGAAACACACCCGATATTTAACTTTTATCTAGCCGGTCTTTCTCAGGAAGGTGAAGCATGCGCCTGGGCCTGCTGGCGACGGTGGCGGCCGCCTCCTTCCTTACCCCCTTCTTGGGTTCTTCCGTTAACCTCGCCCTCCCCTCCCTTCAGAGGGAATTCCAGGTGGATGCGGTCCTCTTGGGCTGGGTCAACACTTCCTTCCTCCTCAGTTCTGCGGCCCTCCTCCTTCCCTTCGGAAGATTGGCGGACCTCAAAGGTAGGAAAAAATTCTTCCTGGTAGGGCTCGCCCTTCTCTTTTTCTCCACCCTTTTCTCTTCCCTTTCCCCCTCCTTTCCCTTCTTCCTCTCCTCGAGGGTACTTCAGGGAGTGGGAAGCGCAATGGTGTTGTCCACGACCGTGGCCCTCCTCTCCTCGGCCTTTCCCGAGGAGAGGGGAAGGGTTTTGGGAATAAACACGGCTGCCGTTTATTCGGGGCTCCTCTTGGGTCCCTTTTTGGGAGGAATCATGACCCAGAGCCTTGGATGGAGGAGCCTCTTCTTCTTCTCTTCCCTCCTCTCCCTTTCCATCCTCCTCCTTTCCCTCAGGTTGGAGGAGGAGGCCGGAAGCAAGGGAAGTTTTGACCTCCCCAGCTCCCTCGCTTACGTGGTTACGCTCGTCCTCCTCATCTATGGACTTTCCTCCCTCCCTTCCCCTCTCGGTTTTTCCTCCCTCTTCCTCGGCTCTCTCTTCCTCCTCCTCTTCCTTTTCCTCGAAAGGATCAGAAAGGAACCCATGATAAACCCCCTCCTCTTCAGGGACAATAGGGTTTTCCTCTTTTCCAACTTGGCAGCCCTCATCAACTACAGCGCTACCTATGCCGTAACCTTTCTCCTGAGTCTTTACCTCCAACATCCCCGTTCCCTCTCCGCGGGTGAAGCGGGAACGGTTATGATGGTACAGCCCCTCCTTCAAACCCTCCTTTCTCCCCTCGCTGGAAAATGGTCGGACAGGGTGGAGCCGCAGCTAGTAGCCTCCCTGGGAATGGGCCTCACCTCCCTTGGACTCTTTTCCCTCATCTTCTTGGGAGGAGAAACTCCTCTGCTCCAAGTAATACTCAGTCTTTCCCTTTTGGGACTGGGATTCGCCCTCTTCTCTTCCCCCAACACCAATGCGGTGATGAGTTCCGTGGAAAGGGAGTTCTACGGTGTTGCTTCTGCCACCCTGGGAACGATGAGGCAGGTGGGACAAACCATGAGCATGGGAATAACCACCATGGTCCTCTCCCTGAGCTTGGGAAGGAAGAAGCTTGAGCCCGAGGTCTATCCCTCCTTCATGGATACGGCCAGAGTCCTCTTCCTCCTCTTCTCCCTCCTCTGTTTCCTCGGAATCTTCTTCTCCCTGGCTAGGGGGAAGGTGCATTCGAAGGATTCAGCGCCTTAAAAATCTGGCCCCTTTGTTGTCCACTCCCGAGCTGAAGACTTTTCCCCCTCCCCTTTTTTCCAAAAACCTTTCGACCTTTTCCTCCAAGGCTTTGGCCCTTTCTTCCCCACCCACCAGACCGTAAACTGCTGGTCCCCAAGAGCTCTGCCCTCCCCCCACCGCTCCTTCCTCCAGCATGAACTCTATCGTTTCTTCGAGGAGGGGACTTCCAAAGATTCCCCCCTGCACTTCTTTGAAATAGCCTCCCACCACCCGCTGAAGCTCGGTGAGGGAGGAACCAAAGGCCAAAAGGTCCCTTTCCACCAAGGCCGGAAGCATCTTCATCAAGACAAGCCTGCAAGCCCTTCCCACTTCTTCCGGGGGAGGGGAGATCCTCTCGAAGACCTTCCGTTCCTCCCTCTCATCCAAACCCCTTGAGGGGGGAAGGGCCACCACGAACTTCCATTCCTCTGGGAAGGGGGAGTGGAAGAGAAGGGGCGGAAGACCACCCTCCTTTTTTCTTCCCCCTTCCAGCACGAAACCGCCCCGTTTGAAGAGATGGGTTCCCACTCCCGAAAACCATCCCCTCCCCATCACTTCGCTCACTTCCTCCACCGAAAGCTTGGATCCGAAGAGCTTGACCAGTCCCATCCCCACCGCCAAGGAGAGCTGGGTGGTGGAGCCCAGTCCGGAATGTTCGGGAATACTTTCCAAGATTTCTATCCTCGCCCCCCTCTCTCCCAGCCTTCTCAAGAGGGGGGAGAGCTTCTCCCTGGCGGTTTTGGCCGAGGGTCCAGAAATTTCTAAAGAGGAGGAGGGGGAAATCCTCACCCTCACCCTCGGTTTCAGTAGGGCAACCCCCAAACCACCGTAAATCCTTCCATTCCTTCCCGAGGGATCGAGGATTCCCAGATGCAATCTCGATGGGGCACTTACCAAAATCTCTTTCAAGTCCCCTTAACCTGGTTTTTCCATCAATTTCCTCTTGGAGAGCAGTTTGCCGTCGTCGGCATGGGGCCTCCTCAGGAGGGAGTCCGTGGCCTTTTCCAGTTCCCTAGCTTCACCCGCCAACTTCGCCGCGGTTTCCATCATTTCATGGGAGGAAGCCACCGTGGGAACATACTCCTTCATCTCCTTCATCTTGAAGCATCCCTCCACCGAAAGATCCGCCACCTTCTTGGCCATCTCGTAGGCAGCCATGGCCTTGGCCAGCGCATACGGGTTCTGGAAACCCGCCGCTTCCACCGCCTTTTGCCTCGTGATCACCACCCTGGGCAAATAGGGTGAACCCTTCTTTATCCCCTCTATGGCCTTTTCCACTTCCTCACAGATCACGTTGAAGGCACCCGTGGCGGCTAGGACCTTTATTACGTTGGCGTTGAAGAGGGCCATCTCGGCCGGATCCAGGAATTCCCTTCTCGCCCCTATCATGGCATCGGCCTCGATCAGCAGGTAGCCCATTCCCTCCTTTTCCAGGTCCGGAACCGCTTTCTTCCCGGGGGCATCCCCTATCACTATCACGGGCTTCCCCGCCCCAGCCACTATTCTCCTGGCAGCGGTTGGTCCGGGCAGGGCAGGATTGGGGCTCACGATCAGGACTAGGTGGGGATTGAACTCCAAAATCTTCTGGGCGCATTCCTTACAATCCTCTTCCTGCATTTTGGGACCCGATCCGACTATCCTGAAGTCGATGTCCTCCCTTTCCGCCCTCTCATCCAAGAGGAGATCTATCATGGTGGAGGTGCCTATGTTCCCTACTTTCACCACTCCTATCCTCACCTTTGAAAACATCGGCCAAAATGAGATGGGAAAACATTTAAATTTTTGGGGAAAGGAAAGAGAAGGTTTCCTTGGAAGTCTTTCTGAACACCGGTAGAACGGTGGACCAAGGCGTGAGCATGGAGAAGGGGAAAACCTCTCCGGAATATTCTGAGAAAGTGGCAGTGGTCTTTGTCCATCCGGAGGATGCCAGTCTCATAGGGGTGAAGGAGGGGGAGACGGTCAGGGTGAGCACGGAGTTCGGTTCCGTGGTGGTGAGATGCGTTTTTGGTAATACGGAGAGGGGAACGGTTTTCATGCCGATGGGTCCCTGGGCCAACTTCCTTACCAGTCCCCTCACGGAGGGAACGGGCATGCCTTCCCTGAAGGGCTTGAAGGCCCGCCTTACGAAGGCCCCGGGGGAGAAGCCCACCCCCCTGGAGGAATTGGTGAAGAGATGGAGGGGTGAGCTTGGTTCTGTATAAGGGCGTGGTCTGTCCCTTCTGCGGTTGCCTTTGCGACGATCTGGAAGTGGAAGTGGAGGATGGAAAAATCCTTTCCACGAAGAACGCTTGCCCCGTTTCCAGATCGAAGTTCCTTTCCCATGCCGAGGACAGGGCCAAGCCCATGGTGGATGGGAGGGAAGTAAGGGTGGAGGAAGCCATAGAGGAAGCCGCCCGCATCCTCAGGGAGGCAGATTTCCCCCTCATTTACGGTTTGAGCTCCACGGAGGCGGAGGCCCAGAGGCTCGCCGTCAGGCTCGCCGAGCTGACGGGTGCCAGCCTGGACAATACCTCTTCCACCTGTCATGGACCCACGGTCTTGGCAGCTCAAGAATGTGGGGCGGTCAAATGTACCCTCGGCGAGGTTAAGAACAGAGCGGATCTAGTGGTCTTCTGGGGCTGTAATCCGGCAGAGGCCCACATCCGCCATCCCGTGAGGTATTCCATTACCCCCCTGGGGATGTACAGGCAGGGGAAGAAGGAGAGGTTCACGGTTCACGTGGACGTGAGGGAAACCAGGACTTCGAAGATGGTGAACCAATTCATCAGGGTAAAGGAAGGAAAGGATTACGAACTCCTTTCCGCCCTGAGGGCGGCCGTGAGGGGGTATGAGGTGAAGGAGGCGGCGGGAGTACCGGGGGAGAAGATAAAGGAGCTGGCGGAGCGGATGAAGGGGTGTAAGTTCGGCATCATCTTCTTCGGGATGGGTCTCACCATGTCGAAGGGCAAAAACCTCAACATAGATGCAGCCCTCCGTCTGGTGAGGGATCTGAACGATTACACGAAGTTCCTCATCATGCCCATGAGGGGCCACTTCAACGTCGCCGGGGCCAATGAGGTACTCACCTGGCTTACCGGTTATCCCTTTGCCATAAATTTCAGCAGGGGTTATCCCGTTTACAATCCCGGAGAATTTTCGGCAGTGGACCTCCTTTACAGGGGGGAGTGTGATGCGGCCCTCATTTTGGCTTCGGATCCTGCGGCCCACTTCCCCGCTGGGGCCGTACGTCATCTCGCTTCCATACCCACCATCGTAATAGATCCCAAGGTGAGTCTGACCACCAAGCTTGCGAAGGTGGTTATTCCTTCCGCCATAGTGGGTATAGAGTGCGACGGAACGGCTTACAGAATGGATGGGATCCCGCTCAGGCTGAAGAAGCTCGTGGCTTCCCCCTATCTGCCGGATAGGGAAATCCTGGAGAAGATCATCGAAAGGGTGGGAGGATGATCATCAAAAACGGAACGGTTTACGATCCCCTCAACGGAATCGAAGGAGAAAAAATGGACCTCTTCATCGAAGATGGGAAAATCGTGGAGGAGGCGAGGGGGGAGGTCATAGACGCCTCCGGAATGATCGTTTTTCCGGGAGGGGTGGATCTCCACAGCCATATCGCCGGGTCCAAGGTGAACCTGGGAAGGTTGATGAGGCCTGAGGATCATCGCAGGGATCCCGTGCCCAGGACGGAGGTGACGAGGAGCGGGACGGGATATACGGTCCCCACCACCTATGTCACGGGTTACAGGTATGCCATTTTGGGTTATACCACCGTGATGGAGGCGGCCATGCCACCCCTCACCGCCAGACACGTACACGAGGAGCTCTGCGATATACCCATGGTGGATAAGGGGGCCTATACCCTGATGGGCAACAACCACTTCGTGATGAAGTACATAGCGGAAGGTAACTGGGAGAAGCTCAGGAATTATGTGGGTTGGCTTCTCAAGGCCACCAAAGGTTATGCCATCAAGCTGGTGAATCCGGGTGGGGTGGAGAATTGGAAGTGGGGTAAGAACGTGGAGGGGTTGGATGATAGGGTGGAGAATTATGGGGTGACTCCCAGGGAGATCATAAAGGGTCTGAGTAGGGTGAACGAGGAACTGGGACTCCCCCATCCCATCCATGTCCATTGTAACAAACTGGGAACGCCGGGGAAATTCGGGATAGTGATCGATACGGTGAAGACGGTGGTGGCCCAGGGGGGAAGGGTCCACATCACCCACATCCAATTCAACTCCTATGGGGGGGAAAATTGGGCCACCCTTTCCTCCGCCGCGCCGGAGGTGGCTAAGGCCATCGATGAATCGCCCAACGCCACCTGTGACTTGGGGCAAGTCATCTTCGGGGAGGCCACTACCATGACTGCGGATGGTCCCTGGCAGTACAACCTCTTCAAGCTCACGGGAAACAAATGGTACAATTCCGACGTGGAGATGGAGGTAGGGGCTGGGATCGTTCCCTATACCTTCAAACCCAAGTCCCTGGTGAATGCCGTCCAATGGACCATAGGTCTGGAAGTAGCCCTTTTGGTGAAGGATCCCTGGAAAGTGGTGCTCACTACCGATCATCCCAACGCCGGACCCTTTTACCATTATCCAAAGGTGATCGAGTGGCTGATGAGCAAGAGGGCTAGGGAGAAAACCCTCTCCGAGATCCACAGGGCAGCCTCCTCCCGCTCCACCCTCCCAAGCTTGGACAGGGAATACTCCCTTTACGAGATAGCCATCGTCACCAGGGCGGGACCTGCCAAGTTGCTCGGCTTGAAGAGAAAGGGACACCTGGGAGTGGGGGCCGATGCGGACGTGGCCATCTACGAATTCAAGGAGGAGGACATCGAGGGTTCCTTCTCCAGGGCCAAATACGTGATCAAGGATGGGGAAGTGGTGGTGAAGGATGGGAAGGTGGTGAAGGAGGTGTGGGGAAGAACCTTCTGGGTGAGTCCCCCCGGCGAACTGCCCGAGGATGCCAAGCAGGACTTCGAGAAATATTACACCGTTTCCCTAGAAAACTATCCCGTTGAGCTGGAGTACCTCCCGAAGAGCGAGGTGATACCTTGCAGGTGAATGGGGTGGAGATAGAAGATACCTTCGCCGAGGCTTTCGGCATGAGGGCTGCGAGGGTAATCGTAACGGCCAAGAACGAGGAGTGGGTGAGAAACGCCGCCCTCACCGCCACGGGCTTTGCCACTTCCGTGATAGCCTGCGGGGCGGAGGCAGGGGTGGAGAGGTGGCTGAGTCCGCAGGAAACCCCCGATGGCAGGCCGGGAGCGAGCCTCCTCCTCTTCGCCATGTCGGAGAAGGATTTGGAGGATCAGCTCCTCCGCAGGATAGGGCAGTGCATCATGACCTGTCCCACCACTTCCTGTTTCAACGGTTTGCAGGGAGAAAAGAGCGTCAAGGTAGGGGCCAAGCTGAGGTTCTTTGGGGATGGCTTCCAGCTCTCCAAGAGGTTGGAGGGAAAAAGGTTCTGGAGGATTCCCGTGATGGAGGGGGAGTTCTTGGTTGAGGAGGAGTTCGGAATAAAGAGGGCGGTGGGAGGGGGGAATTTCCTCATCTTGGGTGAGGATGAGGATTGTACGCTGGAGGCCGCGGAAAGGGCCGTCGAGAGGATAAGGAAGGTGGAAGGGGTGGTGGCCCCCTTCCCCGGCGGGGTGGTGAGGAGTGGGAGTAAGGTGGGTTCCAAGTACAAATTTTTGAGGGCTTCCACCAACACCGAGTACTGTCCCACCCTGAGGCCGTTGGTGAAGAGCAAAGTCCCGGAAGGGGTTAACTGCGTGCTCGAGATAGTGATCAATGGCTTGGATGAGGAGAGTGTGAGGAGGGCGATGAGGGTGGGAATAGAGGGGGCATGTTCGGTTAAGGGTATAAAGAGGATTTCGGCCGGTAACTACGGGGGCAAGCTGGGCAAGTACCTCTTTTACCTGAGGGAGGTGATGAAGTGATCGTTCTCAGACCAAAGGGCCCCTTCAAGGTTCCGGTGGAAGCGGAAATCCTGAGTCCTGAGCACCTGTGTGGTAAGTCGGCGGGGGAAATAGGGAGGATGGAGGTGCTCTACGGAAGGAGGAGGAAAAGGGTGGAGGAGCTCTTCTCGGTGGAGGAGAGGGGGGAGGGGGAGGTCCTGAGGTTGGAGGGTGATTTCGGCAGGGTGAAGCATGTGGGAGCCGGGATGACGAGGGGAAGGATTGAGGTAAAGGGAAAGGTGGGAATGCATTTGGGAAGGGAGATGAAGGGAGGTGAAATCTTCGTGGAGGGGGAAGTGGGTGACTGGATGGGGGCGGAGATGAGTGGCGGGAGGATAGAGGTGAGGGGTAAGGCGGGAAACTTGGTGGGGGCAGCCTATCGTGGATCCAAGGTGGGGATGAAGGGAGGGACGATCATCGTGAGGGGAGAAGCCGGGAGGGAGGTGGGAGAAAAGATGAGGAGGGGAATAATAGTGGTGGAGGGAAGAATGGGAGATTTTGCCGGCGCCCTCATGACGGGAGGAACGATCGTTTGTTTTGGAGAAATGGGTGAGGGGGCGGGAGGAGGAATGGAGAGGGGAACCATCCTGGCTTTCAAGAGACCCCCCCTCCTTCCCACCTTTCAGTACAGCTGTCTCTATCTCCCCTCCTTCCTTCCCCTCCTCCTCCGGTACCTCCAACGCGAGGGATTGCCCGTAAGGGAAGAACATCTAAAAGGGAAATACGAGAGATACGATGGGGATTTAGCCTGTTCTGGAAAGGGTGAAATCTTGGTGTGGAGGGAAGGAACTTGCTGAGCGTGAACAGGAGGGCCCAAAGGATAGTGGAAGAGATGGTGAGGAGGGAAGAGGAGCTGAAGATAAGGGTAAAGAAGTTGGGAAACGGTGCGACGGTAATCGATGCTGGGGTGGAAGTTCCCGGAAGCGTGGAAGCGGGAATAGCCTTCTCGGAGATTTGTATGGGCGGACTGGGAAAAGTGGAAGTGAGGGTGGAAAGAATCCCCTGGGTCTTCGTGAGGACGGACTTTCCCCTCATCTCCTGCATGGCTTCCCAATACGCTGGATGGGCGGTGAAGGTGGAGAAGTACTTCGCCATGGGTTCTGGCCCTGCCAGGGCCTTGGCCAGGGTGGAGAAGCTCTTCGAGGAGCTCGGTTATAAAGATGAGAGTGAGGTGGCGGTGCTCACCCTCGAAACCAGGAAACTCCCGGACGAGAGGGTGGCGGAGGTAGTGGCTCAGCGCTGCGGTGTGAAACCCGAGAACCTTACGTTGGTCGTGGCACCCACGGCCAGTTTGGTTGGGAGCATCCAGATCTCCGCAAGGGTGGTGGAGACGGGAGTCCACAAGCTCCATGAAGTGGGTTTCCCGCTCCAAAAGATCGTGAGCGGGTTGGGTAAGGCCCCCATCGCACCCGTGGCCAAGAACGATCTCGAGGCCATGGGAAAGACCAACGATTGTGTGCTTTACGGTGGGAGAACGGTCTATTTCGTTGAAGCGGAGGACGAGGAGGTGGAGAGGGTGATAGAGCAGGTTCCCTCCAGTTCCTCCAGGGACTACGGAGTCCCCTTCCTAGAACTCTTCGAGAGATACCAGAGGGACTTCTTCAAAATAGATCCTAAACTCTTCTCCCCCGCGGAGATCTTCGTGAACAACCTCAAAACGGGTAGGGTGTTCCACGCGGGTAAGATCAACGAAGAGGTGCTGGAAAAATCTTTGGGCCTCAGGCCTTGATTCCCCTGAGGGAGCACGCTTGAAGTTGGGCATCTTCACTTCAGGAAGACCCGATTGGAACGTGGAAAGGCTGAAGGAGGAAGCGAGGAGGAGGGGATGGGAATGTTTTGAGTTCCCCCTCCAGGAGGTGGTGGCGAGGCTGGGGGAAAGACCGAGGGTAACCTGTCTCGGAAGGGACTTGGAGGAATTCGATCTCCTGTTGGTGAGGTGGGTGCCCAAGGGCTCTGCGGAACAGCTCGTTTTCAGGATGGACGTCCTCCACAGGCTGGAAAACTTGGGGGTAAGGGTGGTGAATCCACCCTCTGCGATAGAAAAGTGTGCGGACAAATTCTATACCAATTCCCTGCTCGAGGATGCGGGTCTCCCGGTTCCACCCACGGTGGTGACGGAGAAGAGATCGGAGGCGAGGAAGGCCTTTGAGAGGTATGGGGAAGTGGTGGTGAAACCCCTTTTCGGTTCCCTGGGGGCGGGAATGGTGAGGGTGGGGGAGAAGGACTTGGCCTATCGTCTTTTCTCCGTGCTCGAATACGGGAGATCGGTTTTCTACGTGCAGAAGTTCGTTCCCCATGGGAACTGGGACTTCAGGCTCTTCGTGATAGGCGAAAGGATCCTGGGCATGAGGAGGGTGGGGGAGGGATGGAAGACCAACGTTTCGGCCGGGGCGAACCCCCAAGCTTGGGAGCCGGATGAGGAGAGCAGGGAAATGGCCCTCAAGGCGAGGGAAGTCACGGGATGCGTTTACGCAGGGGTTGACTTACTCGTGGGGGAGGGGGGTGAGAAGTATGTGGTGGAGGTGAATGCCATTCCAGGCTGGAAGGGACTGCAGTCGGTGAGAAAGGAAAATGTGGCGGCGATGCTCTTGGATCATCTGGTGAAGGAATGAAGGAATACTTCCGATACCTCGAGGAAAAGAGGAAGAAGGATCCGGGATACCGCTCTGGCAGGGTCTTCTCTTCCATGTGTACCCTTCCTCGGAAGGAAGTGGTGAAGGCCTATCTGAGGTTCCTCGAGACCAACGCCCTGGATCCCAGGGTCTTTCCCAGTGTGGGGGAGCTGGAGGAGGAGGTGGTGAGGGAAGCGGGCAAGTTCTTTTCCCATGAAGGGGCTTGCGGTTATGTGACCTCAGGGGGGACGGAAGGAAATTTGATGGCCCTTTGGGTGGCAAGGGAGGTGACGGGGAGGAGGAAGGTGGTGGCCCCCCTTTCCGCCCATTATTCCATCAGGAAAGCCTGTTCCCTCTTGGGTCTGAAGCTGGTTCAGGTAGGGCTGGGAAGGGACTACAGGGCGGATGTGGAAGAAGTGGAGGAAAAGACGGATGGGAAAACGGCAGCGTTGGTGGCCACGGCCGGAACCGCTTCCCTCGGGGTGGTTGACCCCATAGGGGAAATGGCTGAAGTGGCGGTGAGGAGGGGATGCTTTCTGCATGTGGATGCTTCCCTCGGTGGTTTCATGCTCCCCTTCTTGGGGAGGAAGGGATGGGATTTTGGGGTGGAAGGGGTTTCTTCCCTTACGGCGGATTTCCACAAGATGGGGGGTGCTCCCATTCCCTGTGGTATCCTCCTCTTCAGGGAGAGGAAATGGTTGGGGGAGGTGGAGGAGGAGGTTTCCTATCTCGGTGGTAAAACCTTCACCTTGTTGGGAACGAGGCCTGGGGCTTCGGTGGCCGCTGCTTGGATGGCCCTGAAGCTCATGGATGGAAGGGAGGCCAGAAGATGTGTGGAATTGGCCAAGGAGTTGGCTAGGGGAATAGGGAGGGTGGAGGGACTGAGCCTAGTGGTGGAGCCCGAACTGAACGTGGTGGTCTTCAGGCACGAGAAGCTCAGTTGCGCGGAACTCGAAGGGAGGTTGAGGGAAAGGGGATGGGTGGTCTCCCGCTCGGATTTTCCCGAGGGGATAAGGCTGGTGGTGATGCCCCACCATCGTCCCTCCCATCTCGCTTCCTTCCTCAAAGACCTCAGGATCTGCGTGGGGGAAGGAGGGGGAGGTCCTCGGGGGAATTGAGGTTGAAGAAGCAATCGAGCTGTGGATCGGCTTCCCTCAGCTCTTCCACGGGCACGTAAACTATATCCAGTTTCTCCAGTACCTTCCTCAGCCTCTTTTCACCTCCAGCTTCCCTCACCGCCTTCAGGAGGCTTTCGGTTTTGTAGACGGCGTACAGGGGCTCTATGTAGCCGTTGGGCCAGCGAGGCACTGCCCCGTCGCGCCCTTCAGCCCTTTCCGCCAACTTCTCGAGTACCTCCCTGTTGGCCCTGGGGTGATCACAGGCCACCACCGCCACGTACTCGGAGCGTACTTGGGGTAGGGAACTCAGAAGACCTATCACGGCCCCCTTCTCTTCCGAAAAGTCCTCCACCAATTTTACCCCCCTTACCTCCAACCCCAAACCAGGTTTGGAGGAGATGATCCTTTCCTCCGAAAGTCCCTCCAGTCTCTCCAGTACATGGAGGAGGAGGGGCTTACCCTCCACCTCCACCAGCGCCTTTTCCTTCCCCCACCTCTCGCTCCTTCCTCCGGCCAGGATCAACAGGGCCAGCTTCATCCTTGGTCGAGGAGACCCAATTTCTGTAAGAGTTTTTCGGTGGCTTTGAGGGAGGGACTGTCTGGGGGTAGCTCGGAAAGGGGTTTGCCGGCGAGGTTCAAAAGGAAGACGTTTTCATCTTGGGGTAGGACTCCACCCACTTCAAGCCCTATTTCCGCGGCTTTTTCCTCCAACAGGGGGACCTGTTCGGGGGAAAAGCGGTTCCCCACCAAATACATCTTCTTGAACTCCAAGTGCACTTCTTTGGCCACCTCCTTTATCCTGGAGGCCGTCCTGAAGCCCATGGAGCTTGGGTCGGTGACGACGAGCATCACGTCCACATCCCTATCCATCCTCCTGCTTAAGTGTTCCAACCCCGCATCCTCGTCTATGATGGTGATCCTGTAGTTGCTGCTGAGGGTGTCCAGGATATCCGTGAGGAGCTTGTTTACCATGCAGTAACATCCCTCCCCTTCCCCCCTCCCCATCACCAGCAAATCGAAGGAAGGAGTTTCCTTCAAGATCTTGATCACGCGGTATTCCAGCAAGTCCTTCTTTGGGAGGGTGGGGGGGAGCCTGCCCTCCTCTATTTCTTCCTTCAGCTCGGAGGTGAGGTCGGCCACCGTTCGATCCACCTGGATCCCCAAAAGATGGGGAAGATTGGAATCCGGGTTGGCATCCACCGCCAGCAGGGGACCCTTTCCCCTTTCCGAGAGGATCCTTATCATGAGGGCGGAGAGGGTGCTCTTCCCCACTCCCCCTTTCCCCGAAACGGCCAGCACGATCTTTTCACTCGAGCTGTTTGGAGAATTCAAGGATCTCCTTCTCTAGGAGGGTGGGATCCCGCGGGGAAGCTGTGGAGAACCTCACCTTCCCCGAGAGCCCCACCTGTTCCAATTTTTCCTCCAATTCCTTCAGGTAACGAGAAGCAGCCTTGCTTCCTTCCTCCAGCTTGCACTCCTCTTCAGGACAACCCAAAACCAGGACCCCCTTTCTTCCCCTCCTGAGAGCCTCCAACACGAAAAGCTGGTCCGAGAGACCCAGACAAGGGAGATAGACCAGTTCCACCCCTTCGGGAAGCCTGCGCTCCATTCCAGCCAGTTCATCCCCCCATGCGAACTCCGCCCACTGGCAAGCGAGCACCAAAATTCCCGCACCCTTCCCCACCTTCGAGAGGAAGGAACTTCGTTCGAAGCCCTCCAGCTCTATGGCGAAGGCAGGACATCTGGCCACGCATATCCCGCATCCCATGCACTTAGAAAGATCGAATTCCGCCACTCTCTGGGAGGGGAGGAGCTTCACGGCATCGTAGGGACAGAGGTCCACACAAGTTCCACACCATATGCACCTGTCCTTGTTGAAAATCACCTTCCTAGACCTTTCCCGCAGGATCAGAACTTCCTTCCTTCCCATTTCCGACAGGACCTTCCTGAGGAGGAGGAACCTCCTCTCCAGGGCCTTGCTGCCCCTTTCGAAGCGGCAGAACTCCTCCTCGCAAGGCATCACCACGAGTTCCCTTATCCCCTGGGAGAGGAGTTTCATCATGGTTCCGGCATCCAGCCTTCCCAGACAGGGGAGCCTGATTTCCAAGGGCCTGCCTTTGACCCCGCTCTCCCTCACGGCCTTCTCGAGGTCGGGAGGAGAACTCCCCCTGCAGGTCAGGATGAGGGTTTCCACCACCCGCGCACGCGAGAGGAGGAGTTCTTCGGGATAGTAAAGGGCGCGAATGGCCCCAGAAGGACAGGTGGAGGAGCACAGACCACAGGTCCTGCACTTTTCCAAGTCTATCTTTGCTCCCTCCTTCTTTCCCACCTCCAGCTGGATGGCCTCATAGGGACAGGCCCAACGACAAAAGTGGCATTCGGAGCAAAGTTCTGGATTCACCTCGAGGGTCTGAAGAAGAGTAGTGGACATCCTCCCACTACTTTACACTCTCCATGAGGGGCTTTATCACCTCTGGATATCCCACTGCCATGATGTGAATGCCGGCGCAGGCCCTCTCCTTTTTCACTTCCCTGATGAAGTTGGAGAAGTATTCCACGTTATACTCGTTGATCTTCTCGCTCCTTTTCTGTTTGTCCTCTATGGTCCTGAAGCGGGCGAAGGCCTCCATGAATTCCTTGGGCACTCTCACTCCCGGGACATATTTGTCAAAGAATTCGGCCTGTCCATAAGAGCGTGGGGGGAAGATCCCCACGAGGGTGGGAACCTTGATATGCTCTATCTCCCTCAGAAAGCGCCTGGCCACTTCCACGTCGAAGACCACTTGGGTCTGGAAGAAGTCAGCCCCAGCCTCCGCCTTGCGTTCCAGCTTGAGGATTTCTATTTCCAGGGGGTCCATGTTGGGATTAGCTGCCGCGCCCACGTTGATCTCGGGCCTTGGACCCTTCAACTCGTTGCCGTCGAGGTCTTTGCCCTCGTAAACCAGCTTGTGGATGAGGGCGATGAGACCGGTGGAATCTAGGTCGAAAACGGGTTTGGAGGAAGGTGTGGTGCCTATCCTCGTGTGGTCTCCGGTCAGGGCTAGGATGTTTCTTAGCCCCAGGGCTGCTCCACCCAGCACGTCCGAGAGCAGGGCCAACCTGTTGCGGTCGGCCGTCCTCAGTTGGTAGATGGTTTCCAATCCGGTGTTCCTCTGGATGAGATAGGAGGCCACCATGCTGCTTATGGCTGAGTCGCTTCTGGGATTGTCGGTCACGTTGGCTGCCACGATACCAGCCTCTTTGAGGGTTCTGGCCCAGCTCTCCACTTCCGAGAGGTCTATGCTCCTGTGGGGTTCCAGCTCGCCCGTGTACACGAACTTTCCTTCGGAAATGGCCTTCATCAGGTTGGAGAAGGCTTTTTTCATTCAGAGCCTCCTGGGGTATCCGGCTATCCCCCAGTTCTTGGGTAGCCGGAGCTTCCGGAAGAGATCCAGACGGTTCAGTTCCTTCAACCTCTGGTAAATCAGGTACCAAGCACAGTCGTTTTTGAGGGTCTGTACTACCTCCCCCTTCCAGTTCCTTATCTCCACAGGCACTTCACATTTCCCTTCCACACACCCTCCACAGGGTCCGTTCATGAGTCCTTTGGCACACCTAGCCACGGGACAAATCCCTCCCGTCTCGCCCAGCATACACTCCCCGCAAGCCCTGCAATTTTCAAACATCTCTCCCTCCCTCTTCGTCTCGTAACCTATGAAGAGCGTGTTCTGGGCGGGGAAGGTGGGAAGGGAGGGAAAAACGGAGTTCATGACCTGCACACCTACCCCGCAAGCCATCGAGAGAAGGGCCTCGTAGCCCTCCACCTTCAGCTGGTTTTGCAATCCCTCCGCACAGCACTGTCTGCTGACGGTGGTGGCACTTATCTGAATGGGGTTTCCGGAGGAACTCCTAGCCAGCTCTATAAGGGAGGCCATCCTTTCGCTTTCCCTGAGGCTACGGGGGGGTTGTACACAGCCATCACAACCCACGACCAAGACCTTTTTATAAGGTTGTAGAAAACCCAAAATTTCCTGCAAAGGTTTCTCTCTCGTGATTATCATAACGATGATGGAATGAAGTTTCTCCTTTTTAAGATTTCGGTAAAAGGAAGAGAACCAAAGTCTTAGGGGAAACCAACGTTTGGGAGAAGCCTCCCCCCGATAAGTTTTTATAAAAAACTATTCAAAGGAAAAGATTTCGTGAGCTTGGAAGAAAAAGACGGGAGGGGGGCAGTTGGGTTCCAAACTTCGGATCAGAGCGGATGAACTCCAGCTTCCTTGGCTGAAAGCAAAGGGTTTCGAACTGAGTCTGGGGAGAGTGGCCAGAGAGTGGGAGGAGGAAGAGGGTCCCACCCCAATGCCGGACATAGCCTCCCTCCGGGAGTGGGATAAAAGACTCCTCAAGAGGTACAAGCCCTTCTACCTCCCCTTTTGTGATCTCTGTTGTCTCTGTACCTTCGGAAAGTGTGATCTCAGCAAGGGCAAGAGGGGAGCTTGTGGTATAGACATGGGAGGTCAACTCTCCAGGATCGTTCTCCTCTCCTGTTGCATAGGAGCCTCTACCCACTGTGGGCATGCGAGGCACATGTTGGATGAACTCATAGAGAAGTACGGGAGAGATTATCCCTTGGATGTGGGTGGGGAAAACGTGTATTTGGAAGCCCCCATCATCAGACTGGTTACGGGAATAAAGCCCAGGACCCTGGGGGACTTGGAGGACGTGCTGGATTATTGTGAAACGGAACTCGTCCATCTCCTCTCCTGTGTTCATACGGGGCAGGAGGGAGACAACCTAGACTTTGAGTCCAAGGTCTTCCACGCTGGTATGATAGACCACGTTGTGATGGAGGTGGCGGACATCGCCCAGGTTTCGGCTTTCGGTTTTCCGAAGGCCGATCCAGAGGCTCATTTGGTGGAATTGGGGATGGGGGTAATAGACTCTTCCAAACCCGTGATTTTGGTGATAGGACACAATGTACCACCCGCGATAGGGGTGGCTGATTACTTGGCCAAGGCAGGCCTGGAGGACAAGGTAGAGGTCTGCGGGATCTGCTGTACGGCCATCGATCTCAGCAGGTATTCCAGAAAGGCCAAGATCGTGGGGCCCATTTCCTTTCAGCTTAGGTTCGTGAGGTCCGGTGTGGCGGATGTGATCATGGTGGATGAGCAATGCATAAGGACGGACATTCTGCAAGAGGCCCAAAAGGTGAATGCAGTCCTCATCACTACCCACTACAAGAACCTGCAGGGACTTCCGGACAGGACCAAAGATCCCGTGGATCAAATCGTAGAGGACTTGGTGGAAGGCAAACTTCCTGGGGCTGCCATCCTGGATCCTGAAAAAGCTGGAGAGGTAGCGGTGAAGGTAGCGATGCAGATAGCCCCCAAGAGGAGAAAGATGGGCCTTATCCCCACGGAGGAGAGGCTCATGGAGGAGTCTAGAAGATGTACTTCCTGTTTCTCTTGTGTGAGGTCATGCCCGAACACCCTTCCCATTCCCGAAGCTTTAGCGGAGGCGGGGAGGGGGAACCTCAAACCCCTCTCAGACCTCTACGAGCCCTGTGTCGGATGTGGGAAATGCGAGCAGGAGGGGGTTTGTCCCGTCGGGATAAAGCCCCATACCCTTATCGTAGGGGCCCATCGGAGAGAAATTGCGGAAGAGAAGTTCAAGATGAGGACGGGGAGGGGAGCCATTCAGGACATCGAAATAAGAAGGGTGGGTCAACCCATCGTCATGGGCGAGATCCCAGGAGTAGTAGCTTTCGTGGGTTGCTCCAACTTTCCGGGGAGCTGGAAGGAAGTGGCCAGGATGGCGGAGGAGTTTGCGAGGAGGAAGTACATCATCTGTACGACAGGATGCTCGGCGATGGCCATAGGGATGTACAGGGATGAAAACGGGCAAAGCCTTTACGAGACCTATCCCGGGGTCTTTGATGCGGGAGGAATCGTGAACTGTGGCTCCTGTGTCTCCAATTCCCACATAGCCGGTGCCGCCATCAAAATCGCCAGCATCTTCGCCAAACGCAGGCTGAGGGCCAACTACGAGGAAATAGCGGATTACATCCATAACAGGGTGGGAGCGGTGGGCGTGGCCTGGGGAGCTTACTCCCAGAAGGCCTCCTCCATAGCCAGCGGATTCTGGAGACTGGGAATCCCTGTAATCGTAGGACCTCATGGCTCGAAATACAGGAGGGCCTTGCTGGGTAGGAAGGAAGATCGAGAGGTTTGGAAGGTGATAGATGCTAGAACGGGAAAGGAGGCCTATGTGGGTCCCGTTCCCGAGCACCTCTTCTTCATGGCGGAAACGGTGGAAGAGGCCATGGTGGCCATTCCCAAGCTTTGTATGAGGGCCAGCGATACCACCAAGGGCAGGTCCATTAAGCTGAACCATTACATAGACCTGCACCGCAGGCTTTTCGGAGACCTTCCGGATGATCTCCATCTTTTCGTGAGGACGGTGGCCGACATCCCAGTGACCATGAAGGAGGAGGTAATGGCCTTCCTCAAAGAGAAAGGGTGGAAGGAATTTGAAAATCCCAATCCCGATCCCACCCTAGTTCCCAGGCTCATCAGGGTAAAGGAGGGATGAAGTGGAGCCGTGGCAGAAGGCTGAGATTCCAGGACCCGTGAAGGCGGTGCTCATCACCAGGCCTGAGGTAGTAGCAGTTCTCATCAAAAGGGCCAAGCGGCCCCTCTTCGTGGTAGGGACGGAGGCGCTGAAGGAAGAGGGAGGAAAACCGTTGGATTACGCCGTGAGGATAGCCAAGGCAGGAAAGGTGCCGGTGGTGGCGACGGCACAAATGGCCATGGAGCTCAAGAAGAGGGGATTACAACCGGCCGCTAGAATGGCCATGGTGGAGATATGCTCGAGACTCACGGATCCCAAGTGGAGCCTGCATGGGGACGGGCAGCCCCACGATCTAGTGCTGATGCTGGGCTTGGGTCCCTATTACATGGAGTGGCTGATGGGTTCAGGTTTGAAGTCCTTTGCACCCCACCTGCGAACGATATCTTTAAATAGATTTTATCAGCCTCATTGTAGTTGGTCCTTCCCCAACCTCTCCGCGGAGGAATGGTATAAAAACCTGGAAAAAATAGCGGAGGAGCTGGAAAAATGAAGTCGGGAATGTTCGCGGACATCCCCGTGGACGTAGGGGTGGTGTACGAGGGAGAGAGAATAAGGAAGGGGGACATGCATGCGGAGCTGGGTGGACCGGATGTTCCCCACAAGTTTGAACTTTTGAGGGTGAGACCTCTAGAGCAGGTGGAGGATGGAAAGGTAACGGTAGTGGGTCCAGACTTCAAGGACATGCCAGAAGGAACCAAGACTCCTTTTGCCATCTTGGTGGAGGTGGGTGGAAAGGACCTAGAGGAAGAGATGGAGGGTGTTTTCGAGAGGAGAATCCACTACTTCACCAACTGGGTGGAGGGCTTCATGCACCTCAACCAAAGGAACACGATCTGGTGCAGAGTGAGCAAAAAGACGGTGCAGAAAGGTTTCACCCTGAAGCATCTGGGAGCGGTGATCATCAGGCTCTACCACAGCGAGTGTCCCATCATCGAGAGAGTTCAAGTTACTTTCTATACGGATCCGGCCGAAGTGGCTAAGCTCTATCCTGAGGCCCTCAAAGTTTATGAGGCTAGGGATGCGAGGGCAAGGGGCCTAAAGGACGAAGAAGTGGATGTTTTCTATGGATGTACCCTCTGTCAATCCTTCGCCCCTACCCATGTGTGCGTGATCACACCCCAAAGGTATGCCAATTGCGGTGCTATAAGTTGGTTCGATGGGAGGGCGGCCTCCAAGATAGATCCTAAGGGCCCCATCTACGAAGTCAAGATAGGGAAAGTTATAGATCCCTTCAAGGGGGAGTGGGAGGGGGCCAATGAATCTGTTAAAGCCAAGAGCCTGGGGGCAGTGCAAAGGGTACAGCTTTACACGGCCTTCGGTTATCCGCACACTTCCTGTGGGTGTTTTGAGGCTATCGCCTTCTACATTCCAGAAGTGGATGGATTGGGAATCGTGCACAGGGACTTTAAGGGCCCCGCCGTTAACGGGGTTCCTTTCTCTACCATGGCGGATTCCACGGCAGGAGGGAGGCAGGTGGATGGCTTTCATGGTATCTCGTTCGAATACATGAGATCTCCGAAGTTCCTCCAGGCAGATGGTGGATGGAAGAGGGTGGTTTGGATTCCCAAGGAGGCCAAAGAAAGGGTGAAGGACTTCATACCAAAGGATGTGGTGGACAAGATACCCACCGAAGAAGAGGTGAAGAACATTGAAGAGCTCAAGGCCTTTTTAAAAGCCCATAATCATCCCATCGTCGAGCCCAGTGAGGAGCTGAAGAAATTGGGTGTAAAGGGATTGAAAGGGGTGGAGGCCGAGGAAGCCGCCGCCGCACCTGCTCCCGAAGCGCCTGCGGAAGGTGCGCCCATGTTGGCCCCCACCCTTACCGTGGGAGTGCCGGGTGCTGGTGGGATGGAGTTCGAAATCGTGCTGAAGAATGCCAAGATCTTCGCCGAGAAGATGATCATCAGAAGGGTGGAGAAGAAAAAGGGATAAAGGAGGAAGAGGGTGACGGAAGGTTCCCCACTTGATGAGATCCTGAGGCTGTTGGGGGAAATGAATGAACTCGAGCTGGAGAAGGTGGATCTCACTCTAGAAGAACTAAGGTTCATTTTCAGGCCTTTGATGACCGTGGTCCCACCACCGGTCAAAGAGGCTGTCCCAGCCAAGCCCCTTTCCCTGTTGGAGGCCGAGTTCTCTCCCTTCGTGCAAGAATATCCAGGCTCCATAGCGGAGGTTACACTGGGAGCGACCAGTGCCGATGGAGGAACGAGGAGGAAGGTTGTGAAAATAGGGGGAGAAACGGCTCCACCTTGGCACTTCCTGGAAGGAAAGTTTCCCAATCCTCCAGCCATTGCAGGTGATGTCTTTGACATGCCTGTTCCCTTGCCAGGACCCGTTAGGGCGGTACTGGGGGATGCCATAGAAGATCCCATCAAGTGGGCAAAGCTGGCGGTGGAGAAGTTCGGTGCGGATCTGGTGGACATAGAGCTCGTCAGCAGCGATCCCTATTCCAAGAACACTCCCATAGAAGAATCCTGCAAGCTGGTGGAGAACATCTTGCAGGCCGTGGATGTTCCACTGATCGTGGGAGGATCGGGGAACCCCGAGAAGGATGCAAAGCTCCTTCCCAAAATAGCAGAGGTCTGCGAGGGGGAGAGGGTACTTTTGAGCTCGGCCAACTTGGACATGTGGGAACCCGTGGCGAAGGCTGCCAAGCAATACGGTCACGTGGTTTTGGCCTGGACTTCCATAGACATGGCCCAGGCGAAGGAACTGAACCGTAGGTTGTACGAGTATCTACCCAAGGAACAGATAGTGATCGATCCCACCTCTGCCCCCCTTGGGTATGGGATAGAATATGCCTTCTCCATTATGGAAAGAATTAGGCTGGCAGCCCTCATGGGAGATGCAGAACTCCAATGTCCCATGGGTTCGGCCACCGCCAATGCTTGGGGGGCGAGGGAGGCCTGGTTACACAATCCGGAAATGGGTCCCAGGGAGTACAGGGGTCCCATGTGGGAAACGGCGATGGCCCTCGCCATGCTCATGGCTGGAAACGATCTCTACATCACCCTGCATCCCGCAGCCATCAGGACGATGAAGGATGTGATAAAGTGGCTCATGGGAGAAAAGGGTGAGCCTACCTTCATGCCCTGGATAGGGGTGAAGTGAATGGCAGCCAAAAAGAAGATTGGACCTTTGGACATCTATGCCCTCCTCCCCAAAACCAACTGTGGTAAGTGTGAACCGGGTGTTTGTATGGCTTTTGCCGCCAGGTTGGCGGAGAGGACCATTTCACTTGAAGAATGTCCTCCTCTGTGGGAAAAGGGACAGGAGGCCAACCTTAAAAAACTGCAGGAAATGCTGAAACCTCCCGTGAAGGAAGTAAAAATAGGAGATATCAAGGTGGGTGGGCAGCTGGTGGTGAGAAGGCACGAATACAGGTATTTCAACCCCGTTCCTTTGGCCCTAACCTTGGAGGACACCCTTTCCGAGGTAGATCTGCTCAAGAGGATCAAGAAGGTGGAGGAATACGGATACTCCTACATAGGGAAGACCCTGAGGCTGGACATGCTGGCTCCAAGGTATGTCTCGGGAGACCCCTCCAAGTTCGAGGCCACCGTCAGAAAGGCTTCCCTCACCAAATTTCCGCTGGTGCTCTGGTGTACCGACCCAGGAGTGATGGAAAAGGCAGTTTCCCTCGTGAAGGATAGAAGACCACTCCTTTACGCCGCCACCAAGGAGAACTGGAAGGAAATGGGAGAACTGGCTTTGAAGTACCAGTGTCCTCTTGCCCTCTATTCTCCCTTCGATCTGAAGACCCTGAAGTCGATGGCCAAGACCATGATGAACTGGGGTCTCCAGGATCTCCTCTTGGATCCTGGGGCGGGTTTCGGCGAGATGCTGAAGGAGACGGTGAACTGTTTCACCGTTCTGAGGAACACTGCCATCAGGGGGGAAGATCCGGAAGTGGGCTTTCCCTTGATAGCTTCCGTCGCCAGGGTCTGGGAGGACGGGGGAAGGAAGCCCGAGGAATTGGCTTGGGAAGAAACGGCCCTAGCCACCATCTTGATGGTCAGATATGCGGACCTCATTATCCTGAAATCTGAAGAAATCTGGACCTGGCTTCCCCTCATCATCCTGAGGGAGAACATCTATACGGATCCGAGGAAGCCCGTCAGCGTGGAGCCAGGGATGAGGGCCATCGGGGAAGTGAACGAGAATTCTCCCGTCATGGTCACCTCCAATTTTGCCCTCACCTATTTCACCGTGGCAAGTGACATAGAAAACTCGAAGGTTCCCTCCTATCTCATCGTGGTGGATACGGGTGGTCTCAGCGTGGAGTCCTCCATCGCCGGAAGGAAGATGACGGCCCAGACCATAGCCGATGCCATCAAAGCCTCCAACGTGAAAGAAAAGGTCAAGCACAGGAAGGTCATCCTACCTGGAATGGCGGCCAGGTACAAGGGGGAACTGGAGGAGCTGTTGGGATTCGAGTGGGAGGTCATGATAGGGCCCAGGGATTCCTCGGGCATCCCCAAGTTCTTGGCCGAGCACTGGAAGTAATCCCCTTCGCTTCTTATTAGGGAAGAAGGAGGAGAAAAGGTGGTCATGGAGAGGGGAGAGCTCTTCTTCAGGAATTACGGTAAAAAGGTCAAGTTGGAAAGGGGGAGGAGTCTTCTCTCCTACTGCCAGGAGCTTGGAATAGAACTCCCTTCCCTCTGTGGGGGAATAGGGGTTTGCGGGCAATGCCTTTTGAAGGTGGAGGGGGAGGGTCTCAATCCCCTCACCGAAGCCGAGCTCAAGTTCGTAAAACCCGGTGAGAGACTTGCCTGTCAGGCAAGGGTGGAGGAAGAGGAAGGCAGGATCATCGTGGAAGTGCCGGAAAGGAGATACAAAATCCTGGAGAAGGGAAAGATCCTGCCGGTAAAGCTGGAACCCGCAGTGAGGAGGGAGGGAAGGGAGGTGGTTTGGGAATGGAAAGAAGAAAGGAGGAAAATGGGGGAATATGAGGGGGAGATAGTAGGCTTGGCCTTGGATGTGGGCACCACCACGTTGGTGGCCTATGCAGTGGATTTGGAGACGGGGAGGATTTTGGGAGTAACCTCCATGAAAAATCCTCAGGAGGTTTACGGGGGGGATGTGATAAGCAGGATTGCCTATGCCAGGAAGGAGGGACAGAGGGAGCTGGAGGAAGCGGTGAGAAGGGCCGTAAACGGTATGGTGGAGAGACTGGGAGTGAAGCCGGAACATGTATACGAGATGGTGGTGGTGGGTAATTCCACCATGAGGGATCTCTTCTTGGGCCATCCTGTGGCTTCTCTGGGGGTCTTTCCCTTCCAGCCCTTCACCCTGGAGGCCCAGAACAGGAAACCGACCGAGCTCGGTCTCAAGATGAACCCTATGGGCAATGTCTATGCCCTGCCCTTGATAGGAGGTTTTGTAGGGGCCGATACCGTAGCGGGTATTTTGGCCACGGACCTTCACCGGAAGGAGGAAATAGGTTTGCTCGTGGACATAGGAACAAACACCGAAATAGTCGTGGGGAACAGGGAAAGAATGATTTCCACTTCCTGCGCTTCCGGCCCAGCCTTCGAGGGAAGTGGCATAAAATGCGGGGTGGGTGCAATTTCGGGAGCGATAAGCAGGGTGGAGATGGATGGGAGCGGGAGGGTGGCTTACGAAACGATAGACGATCTCCCACCCGTGGGGCTCTGCGGTTCGGCCCTGATAGATGTGCTGGCGGAAATGCTCAACAAAGGTTTCATGGATGAAACCGGAAAGTTCACCGGAGGGAGAAAGGAAGTGGTGATAGCGAAAGGGGAAAGGGAGATCAAGATCGATGAGGAAGATGTGGACAAGCTGAAGCTGGCAAAGGCCGCCATTTGTGTGGGAACAAAGGTTCTGCTGGAAAAATATGGAATTGGGGTGGAGGAGGTGGAGAAGGTTTACTTGGCAGGAGCCTTTGGTACCTATATAAGGGTGGAAAACGCCTACGCCATAGGTCTTCTTCCCTCCGTCCCTCTCGACAAGGTGGAGAAGGTTGGAAACTCCGCCTTGGAGGGGGCTAGGCAGGCCCTCGTTTCCAAAGGGAGGAGGAGGGAGGGGGAGGAAGTGGCGAGGAGGGTGGAGTACCTGAATTTGGAGAGCGAAAGCGACCTGATGTACAGGTTGGTTGGGGAACTTTCCTTCTCACCCTGTGTCTAGATGTTCCAACCAAGCTCTTTGAGGATTCTCCTTATGGTCCTATCCGTTTCACACCTCTTCTCCTCCTCCACTAGCTTCCTTTTCAGTTCCTGGAAATCTACCCTTCCTTTCTTGAGCTCCTGGAGGATGAGGTCCTTGGTGGTGGGGAGGCCGCAGGCTTCGAAGAAGGAATCCACGAGGATATCCCCTGCCTCCTGCATGTAGGGGGCGAGGGGATCCATCTCCGCCAGGCAATAGTTTTCGTTTTCTTCGTTGTGGTGTTCGAAGAAGAGTTTTTCCTTCAGGGCCCTGGGATCTCCGCAGGAAAAGCCGGGCATTTTTTTCGCCACAGCATGAGCGGAACCACATGGGGTATCCCTCAGAACCCTCACCTCCTTTATCCTATCCCCTTCCCTCTTCACCTTGAACCTTGGCTTGCCGAAGCGTTCGCAGAACTCCTGGACGAAGGGGTCCTCGCTCCTTTCGAGGGCACAGAAGGGCTCCGGGAATTCTATGTGAATTCCCTTCTTCTCCAGTTCCTCTTCCATGGTCTTCCTTCCCTCCGGGAGATGCTGACGGTCGTCGATGGGGTAAAGGATGCTTTTCGCCCCCATCTTCTCTGCGATGGGTGGGACCAGGTCTCCGAGTTTTGAATGGATCCCCAATACCAAGAGCAAATCGCACTTAACGTGGGGAAGGCTTTTGGGAAGGTAGCGGTGAGGCTCCTCCCAGAGCCTGTTCCATAGGTCCTTCTCCTCCGGGTGTTCTTCCTCCAAGAGTTCCGGTGTGAGTTCGAAGGTCCCCACGGTAGAGCTACCCAACCCTCCCAACACCAAGTTGTTTACCATCTGTTCCCCAAAGGGTCCCCGGTAAAGTATGAAGATCCTCATTCCCTTTTCCCTACCAACTCCAGGCATCTCCTCACACCCTCCACGGCGTCTTTCCCATAGGCGTCCGCCCCTATTTTCCTGGCAAATTCTTCGGTGACTGCTCTTCCCCCAACGATCACCTTTACCCTTTCCCTTATTCCTTCCCTTTCCAGCTCCTTCACCACTTCCTCCATGTATGGGGCAGTGGAGGTGAGAAGGGCGGACATCCCCACTATCTGGGGTAAATGCTCCTTCACCCCCTTCACGAAGGTTTCCTTGTCCACATTTACCCCCAAATCCACCACCTCAAAACCGCTGGATTGGAGGAGGATGGAGAGCACGGTTTTTCCTATGTCGTGCACGTCCCCCTTAACCGTTCCGAGCAGGATTTTTCCTCTCCTTTCCTTAGTAACCCCTCCCGAGAGATAGGGCCTCAACAATTCTATCGCCCTTTTCATGTTGGCTCCAGAAACGATGAGATCGGATTCGAAGTACCTCTTGAACTCCTTGCTCTCGTATCCCTTTCCTATTTCCTCCAATCCTTGGTTGAGTTCCTCCAAAATTTCGTAGGCCTTTTTTCCCTCTTCCAGCCTCTTCAGGCAAAAATCCCTGATTTTCCTTCCTTTGAAGTCGAGGAGGGCTTCAAGTACTTCCTTTTTCTCGGGCATCCAAAAATTGGGGGAAGTGCAGTTATTTACTTTATCCGAAGTCGGCGTAATGAATTTCCCTGCAACCTTGACATCTGGCCTTCTCCATGGCCGCTTTCACCGCCTCTTCAAACCCCTTGAGTTGAGGGGGAAGGGGAGGAAAGCCCTTCCAGAGGACTTCCCTCTTCACCTCTATCCTTCTTTTCTCCTCATCGAGGAGGGGGGTGAACTTTTCCAGGAGAACCTCCCCAGAAGCATAGGCGGTGATTCTTACGTGTCCTTTGGAGTAGAAAAGGGCGTTTTCTTGACAGGGAAGGGGAACTCTTCTCACGTATTCTGGTTTAAGCCTCTCTCCCCTCCATCCACACAGGATGGTTGCTCTTCCCTTTTCCAAACCCCCACTTTCCCAGTCACTCAGGATTACCTCGAACTCCAGCTGGGGAACCTTGCCCGGAACGGCATATTCCAGTGGAGGGTTCTCGCAGGGATAATATCTCGGCCCCCTCAGGGGAAGGGGGACGAGGAGGGTGTTTTCCTCCATCACGTTGCAGACCATGGTTTCTGGGAGCTCAAGCTCTTCCGGTTCCCACCGCCCGCGAAGGAGGATGAGGACTTCCAGTCCCATTCCGAAGGGAGAGGGGAAGCACCTTTTAAAAAGATGACTAAAGTGAGGTGGGGGTACTTTGAAAACCCTGGAGGTCAAAATGGTTCCGGTGGGTGATCTTTCCCCCCGAATTCTTTTGGGATTGGGCCCCACCCTATCGGAATCCTTCCGGGGTAGGCTCAGGCTTCTTCCCTCTTCCCGAGTGGAGGTGCCGAGAATGGCTTACCGCAAGGAGAGGGGGCAATACGAGGCTTCCATCGTGTTGAAGGAGGTACTGAGGCAATGCCAAGGAAGAATTCTGGCCATAACGGAAGTCGATTTGTATACGCCAGGTCTTAACTTCGTCTTCGGGTTGGCCCAGTGTCCAGGTCGGGGGGCCTTGGTTTCCCTCCGTAGGTTGAGTCCCAGTTTTTACGGGGAGGAGGGGAGGGAAGATCTTTTCCTCGAGAGACTGGTAAAGGAAGCCGTTCACGAACTGGGTCATACCTTCGGTCTGGGACATTGCAGGCGGAGGGAATGCGTGATGAGTTTTTCCAACTCCGTCCTAGAGGTGGATCTCAAAAGGAAGGATTTTTGTAGGGAATGTGGGGAAAAGTTGGAGGGTATTCTTTTGAACCTGATAACTTCCAAATCGAAAGAGTAAGTTTTTAAGAAAGAGAGGAGGGAGCTTTATGGGGCCCGGGCCCGTAAGTAGCGCAAGCTACCGGGAAGCTCAGTCTGGTGGAGCATCCGTCGGTCCGAAGAGGACCGGATGAAGCTCTTAACGTGTGGGGAAACCGGACGGTCGTGGGTTCAAATCCCACCGGGCCCGCCATTTTCAGCTGTTTAAAACGCGAATTGAGGCAGATTTTTGAAGTCTTGGGAGGTTTGGACATGTTCTGTGTTATTTACTGTTCACAGGGGAAGGAGGCGTTTTGCGATTTCTGGGGTCCAAAAATTTGAAACTCACCTTATATATAGTGAAGAGAGGAGGAAAAGTGATGAAACTTTTGGAAGGAAAAGTTGCCATTGTCACGGGGGCAGGTAGGGGTTTGGGGAAGGAAGAAGCTTTGGAGCTGGCTCGTCACGGGGCCAAGGTGGTGGTCAACGATGTGGGTGGAGGATTCGACGGGAAGGGAGAGCATCATGGTCCAGCAGATGAGGTGGTGGAGGAAATAAGGAAGATGGGGGGAGAAGCGGTTCCCAGTTACGAAAGCGTTTCGAGCTTCGAAGGGGCAAAGAAGATCGTAGAAACTGCCTTGGAAAACTTCGGGAAATTGGATATTCTAGTGAACAATGCAGGAATTCTGAGGGACAGGATGATTTTCAATATGACCGAAGAGGAATGGGATGATGTGATCAACGTCCATTTAAAGGGGACCTTCAACTGTACCAGACATGCATGTGCCTATTGGAGGGAGCAACATAAAGCAGGAAAACCCGTTTCGGGAAGGATCATCAACACGGCTTCCGATGCAGGTCTTCTTTACAATCCCGGTCAGAGCAACTACGGGGCAGCTAAGGCAGGAATCGTGGCCTTTACCCTCATCGTGGCCAAAGAAATGGAAAAGTATGGTGTGATGGCCAACGTGATAGTTCCTTTGGCTAGGACTAGGCTTACTACGGAGGCCACTCCTTCGATGGCTCCGCTCATGAGTACTCCTGAAGAAATGGAAAAACGCTTCGGCTTCGATATCCTTTCACCCGCGAACGCAGCCCCCTTGGTGGCCTATTTGGCTTCGGATCTTGCAGCGGGGATTACGGGAAGGGTGATAAGAATCGTGGGCGGCACTGTGTGGGTTTTAGATGGTTGGAGGTCCCTACAGAAGGCTTCGAAGAAGGGCAAATGGTTGGTCGAGGAGCTGGCGGAGGTCCTACCTTCCCTACTGGAAAAAATGCCCCCACCCCAGGATCTCCGCTCCCTTCTGGTGGAAGAACTGGGTCTTTTCTGAGACATGCCACTCAATCTAAAGGCAGTGGGAAGGGAAACGGGCCCCGTGGAGTTCTCCTATTCGTGGAGGGAAGTGATCCTTTATGCCCTCGGGATAGGAGCTGGAAACGAGGATTTAGAGTTCGTCTACGAGGGGAAGCTCAAGGTTTATCCCACCTTTGCCGTGCTCCCTTCCTACCCCATTCTCCTCTGGGCATTGGAAACTCTCGAGGGAGACCTAACGAAGCTCCTACACGCTGGGCATGAGTTGGTCCTCCACAGTACTCTGCCCCCAGAAGGCAAGGTTTACACCACTGGAAAAATAGTTTCCCTGTACGACAAGGGAAAACATGCCCTGGCTATCGTGGAGATGAAGAGCAAGGACGAAAAGGGAAGACCTCTCTTCGACAATACCGCCTCCCTTCTTTTCGTGGGGGAAGGAGGTTTCGGGGGAGAAAGGGGACCAAGTTACAGGGAGGAGTTCCCTCTCGGCCCACCCGAAGTTGAGGAAGAGGCGAGGATAGGAGAAAACCTCAATCTCATTTACAGACTTTCGGGAGATTTGAACCCTTTACATATCGATCCAGAATTTGCAAGACTGGCGGGGTTTGAAAGACCTATCCTCCATGGCCTATGTACATTCGGTGTGGTGGGTAGAACCCTCCTCAAGAAGCTGTGTAATAACGATCCTGAAAGATTCGTCTCATTGAAGGCCAGATTCTCTGGAGTGGTTTTTCCGGGCGATAGGCTAAGGATAGAAGGGTGGAGAAGGGAGGATGGATACCTCCTCAGAGTTTCCACTGAAAGGGGGGTGGCCCTTTCCGGTTCCTTCCGCTCGAAATAGGTCCCCCAAGGAGGGTGAAAAGAAAAGCTTTTTAAATTGGGCTTGAAATGGAAAAGATTCAATGAGATACGCCAAGCTCTCTAAAGCGGATTTTCCCAAACTCTTCGAAGCCCTAAAAGGATACGGAGAAGTGTTCGCTCCAGTAGAGGAAAAGGGGAAGGTGGTCTTTAGAAGGGTGGAGAACCTGAAGGAAGCAAAGCTGGAATATACTCGTACCCTCCTTCCTCCCAAGAAACTCTTCCTACCTCCCGAAGAGGAAATCCTGTCTTTTGAGGGAGAAACGTACACGGAAAAGCTCGATGGTAAAAAGGCCGTTCTCTTGGGAGTTCATGCATGTGACATCAACGGTATCCTCAAGCTAGACAGGGTTTTCCTCGATGCCCCGAGGGATGAATACTACGCTAGGAGGAGGGAAAACACCCTAGTGATAGGATTAACCTGCGTTCCGGACAAATACTGCTTCTGTACCTCTGTGGGAAGTGGATATGCTTCCAGCGGGTTCGATCTCTTCCTCCACGACCTTGGAAAGGAATACTTGGTGAGGATAGGAAGCGGGGAAGGATACAGGCTTTCGAAGGCTGAGTACTTCAAGGAGGCAGGGGAAGCGGAGATGAAGCTTGCAGCGAAGCTGGAGGAGAGAAGGAAGGGTAGAATTAAAAGGAAAATCAACTTGGCGGGAATGGGTGACTTGATAGAGACGGAAGGGAAGGAAGGATGGGAAGAGCTCACGAGGAAGTGTTTGGCTTGCGGCACCTGTAATCTTGTCTGTCCTACCTGCCAGTGCTATGATGTTTCAGATCTTTTGACCCTCGACATCAGGAAGGGGAGCAGGGTGAGGAGATGGGATTCCTGTATGCTGAAGAGGCATGCACTGGTGGCAGGAGGTTTGAACTTCAGGCCAACGGTGGTGGAGAGGACGCTTAACAGGCTCAGTTGCAAGGTAGGGGAAGAAGTGAGGTGCGTGGGATGCGGAAGATGCACGGTTTACTGTCCGGCAGGAATAGACTTCGTGGAAATGCTCTCCACGATAAGGGGTGTGGCTAAATGAACGAGCTCCTTCCCAGGCAGGCCAAGGTGCTGAAGGTGGAGGAACAAACTCCCATAGAGAAACTCATCCAATTGGATGCTTCTCTGAACCATCAACCAGGCCAGTTCATAGAGGTGAGCGTGGCGGGAGTGGGTGAGGCTCCCATCTCCATTTGTTCCTCCCCGACCAGAAAACCCATGGAGATTTGCGTGAGGAAGGTGGGAAGGGTTACTTCCGCCCTTCATCGGCTTTCCCCTGGAGACAAGGTGGGGATAAGGGGTCCATATGGAAACGGTTTTCCAATGGAGAAGATGAAGGGCCATGATCTCATCCTGGTGTCGGGAGGTTTGGGAATGGCTCCCCTGAGGGGGGTTCTCCAATACGCCTTGGATCACAGGAAGGATTATAAGGAAATCCTCCTCCTTTACGGAATAAGGGACTACAGTTTGATGCTCTTCAAGGATGAGATCATGAAACTCATGGATTCCAAGGACTGTAGGGTCTACCTTTCCTATGAAAAGGAGGATGAAGTATGCAAGAACTTGAGGAAAAAGTGTCCGGAGAGGGTTTGTGAGGGAGTGGTCACGAAGCTCTTCGGAATGGTGGACTTGAACCCGGATGCCTATGCGGTGGTTTGTGGTCCACCGGTAATGTACAGATTCGTCTTCAAGGAGTTCATGGACAGGAACTTCCCTCCAGAGAGGATCTACATGACGATGGAAAGGAGGATGAAGTGCGGAATTGGGAAATGCAGGCATTGTGTGGTGGGGGCAGGTACCTCCATGAGGTACGTATGTAAGGATGGACCCGTCTTCACGGGCGTGGATGCCCTCCAGATAAAGGGGTTGATAGGATGAAGCCGAAGGTCGGGATCTTTGGGTTCACGGGATGTGCTGGGGATCAGCTCATGATCCTCAACCTGGAGGATGAGCTGCTGGAGTTGGTGGGAGCCTTGGACCTAAAGTCCTTCACGATGGCAAGCAGTGCCGTGGAGGATAGTGAGTACGATGTGGCTTTCGTAGAGGGGTCCATCACCACTCCCAAGCAGAAGCAAAAATTGGAAGAGATAAGGAAAAAGGCCAAACTGCTGGTTGCTATAGGGGATTGTGCTGCCTGGGGAGGAGTACAGGCGAGTTGTAATGGGATCTTGAAGGTGGAGGAGAAGATGAGGGAGGTTTACGGAGCTCCGGATGTGTGGGAAATCTACGAATCCAAGCCCCTCTCAGCCTATGTTAAGGTGGATTTCGTCCTTCCCGGCTGTCCCATAGAGAAGGAGGAATTCTTGAGGGCCGCTGCCTCCTTGCTCAGAGGGGATCTGCCCGAGGCGGTGGATTATCCCGTGTGTGTGGAATGTAAGCTCAGGGAAAATGGATGCCTGATGCTGGAGGGCAAGCTCTGCCTGGGACCCCTCACCGTGGGAGGATGCAAGGCCAGATGCCCCTCGCTGGGAGTGGATTGCATAGGATGCAGGGGAGTGATAGAGGGGGAGGCCAGGGTGAAGAGTGCCCTACAGGTTTTCAAGGAGGCGGGCTTCAAATTGGACTATGTTAGGGCTAGGCTGCGCATGTTTGCGGCCAACTATCCCGAAATCTTGGAGGTGAAGGGATGAAGATAGAAGTGGAACCACTAGCTAGGGTGGAAGGGGAAGGTGGAATCGAGGTCGAAATCGAAGGGGACCAGGTAAGGGAAGTGAAGTTCAACCTCTTCGAGGGTCCAAGGTTCTTCGAGTCCTTCATCAGGGGAATGCACTACGAGAAGGTCCCTGACGTGATGAGGAGGATCTGTGCCATCTGTACCTGCGCCCACAGCATGGCTTCCATCAAGGCGGTGGAGGATGCCTTAGGGGTGAAGGTTTCGAGGCAAACCGAGCTCCTGAGGGACCTGCTCATCCACGGAGAAATGGTGGAAAGCCACGCCCTTCACGTGTTTGCCTTGGCCCTCCCCGACTTCCTCGGTTTCCCCAGCGTGGTGCACATGGCACAGAAGTATCCGAGGGAGGTGAAAGGGGCTTTACAACTTAAGAAGGCAGGAAACTTGGTCCACAACATCCTCACCGGGAGGGAAGTTCATGGAATGAACGAAAGGGTGGGAGGTTTCGCCACCATTCCCTCGGAGAAGGACCTGGAGAGGATCAAAGAAGCCATGCAGCTCACAAGGGAGTTCGCCCTTCTTTCCGTGAAGCTCTTTTCCTCCTTCGAGCTTCCAGAGGCACCGAGATCGGAGAATACTTTCATCGCTTTGGATCCCGGTAAAAGGTTCGGATACTTCGGAGAGAGGCATGTGGCTTCGGATGGGGAGAGCTGGGATGTGCATGACTATCGAAAGTACATCAAGGAGACCACGGTGAAGCATTCCAGGGCCAAGCATTCCTCCTACAAGGGTAAGCCCTTTATGGTGGGGGCTTTGGCCAGGATTAGACTCTTCGGAGAAAGGCTGGAGGGAGAGGCAAAGGAGCTTTTCAAGCAACACAAGGACAAGCTGGATTATCAAAACTCCCTTTCCAACAACTTGGCCCAGGCCCTAGAGTTGGTCCACAGCGTGGACCGCTGCATCTCCGATGTGGAGGAGCTCCTCAGCCTTGGACTGAAGAAAGAGGAACCGGTGGAGGTAAAGCCAAAGGCGGGGACGGGAACGGCTTCCGTGGAGGCTCCTAGGGGCATCCTGATACACTCTTACAAGTTCGATGCCAAGGGAAGGGTCGTATGGGCGGATGTGATCACACCAACCGCCATGAACGCCGCCAACGTCGATAAGGACTTCAGGGTGGCAGCCCCCAAGCTCGTGAAGAACCCGAAGGAGCTCGAAAGGACTCTGGAGATGATCGCCAGGGCATACGATCCTTGTATTTCCTGTGCTACCCACCTGGTGAGGATAAAGAGGATCTGAACTACATCCCCTCCACTACCGTTGCTATTCCCACCCCTCCTCCCCCGCACATGGTTTGTAATCCATACCTGAGACGATGACGGGCCATCCAGTGAACCATTTCCGTAAAGTAGAGAACCCCGCTGCATCCTATGGGATGCCCTATGGCTATGGCTCCTCCTGTGGGATTGATGCGGGGGTCATCGAAGGGTACTCCGAACTCCCTGCAGAAGGCCAACACGGGGGAGGCAAAGGCCTCGTTGGGCTCCCACACTTCCACCTCCTCCATCCTCAGGCCGGCCCGGGCCAGCGCCTTACGCATAGCGGGAATGGGTCCCAATAGCATACTAACGGGATCGTCGCCTGCTACGGCCATGGACTTTATTTTGGCGAGGGGTTTGAGCCCCAGTTCATCCGCTTTTTCCAAGGTCATCAGCATCACCGCTGCCGCCCCATCCGCTATGGCGGAGGAGTTTCCGGCGGTAACCGTGCCGTTCTCCTTGAACCTGGGAGGAAGGGCCTTAAGGCGTTCGTAAGCCGTGGCTGGATCATCCAAAGAAATGGTCCTAGGCGGTTCGTCCTTCTCAACCCTTATCTTTTCTTCCCCCCTCTCCACCTCTACCGGGATTACTCTCTTCTCATACCATTCCCTTTCCCTCATCGCCTTCACCGCTTTTTGATGACTCCACAGGGCGAAGAGATCTTGGTCCTCCCTTGTTAGCCCGTACTTTTCAGCTACCAGCTCCGCGCAGACCCCCATTACTTGTAGAGCACCCCTTTCCTCCACTCTTGGATGGAAAGAAACGGGGAAATCGGCCTTCAGGGCAGCCTCCAGATCGGATCCTATGGGATAGCGACTCATGAGTTCCACTCCAGCGGCTATGGCTATTTCCCCACAGCCCGCCATGAGGGCCTGGGCCTGAGAATTGATGGCCTGTAGACCGGCGTTGCAATACCGATTCACCGTCCAACCCGCCGTTTCCAGCGGGAGGTCCGCGGCTATTACCCCCAGTCTGCCGAGGTTCAATCCTTGCTCTCCTATTTGGCTGAGACACCCTACGGCCACATCCTCTATTTCCCTTTCGTCGAAGGCAGAACACCTCTTTTTCACCTTCTCCACCAAACCGCGCAGGACCACGGCAAGCAGATACTGGGAAGAAACCTCCGAGAAAATCCCTCTTTTCCCCATTCCTGCCCATCCCGACTTTCCTGTGGGGGTGCGGACGGCTTCCACCACCACGACTTCCCTGAGTCCTGTCATTCCCCCAGTTTTCTCTTCGAGCCAGAATTTAAGGGGAACCCGAGGTATCTAGAGAAGAATGCTTCGGAGGGTGGATTGCGAGTGGAGTTCTGGTCGAAGGTGAAGAGGCTCCTAGGGAGGCGGAGGAGGAGTGTGGGAGGAACTTCCATTGCTCATGGAGGATCTAGATGACAACAAGCTCCTCAACTGCGCCATATGGGGAGAGTGGACTACCTGATATCATAGCCACCTCTGAAGTTCGGGGATTATCTGGGAGTAAGGAGGAAGGAACAGAGCAGCGGGTTCGTTAGCTGGAGGGTGCTGGACGAACTTGTGTGAGTTAAGGTGGTGGACCCAGCGGGATTCGAACCCGCGACCTCCCGCCTGCGAAGCGGGCGCTCTACCGCTGAGCTATGGGCCCGAATAAAAATGGAAGCTTTACCTTAAGTTTTTACCTCGAGTTCCAGTTCACATTCCTGTGGGTCCTTTTCCTTCATCCTGACGAAGGAAGGCGCCCTGAGCTTGAGGTCTTCGGTGATTTCAAGATACTTCACCTCACAAACGAGCTTGGGTTCCACCCACTTTACCTCGTAAGGAGGCTCTTCCTCGACGGGTCTCTCCCTCCTCTCCAGCTGTTTGAGGAGGGGGGTGAGTTCCTCCATGAGCCTGGTGTCGAAGCCCGTTCCCACCTTTCCAAGGAAAACGAGCTTACCCCCATGATAGGCACCCAGGGCCAAAGCCCCAAAGTAAGGGGCCCTCTGTCCCTCCCCCGGGGTATATCCTAAGATGATGGCGTCCAGGGTCTTCGTGGTTTTTAACTTGAGCCAATCCGGACTCCTCACGCCCGGTCGATAGGGGGAATCTTCCCTCTTTCCCATTACCCCCTCCAGCCCCATCTTCTTCACACTTTCCCAAAGGTCCTCCCCCTGCTTGGTGTAGAGGCAGAGCTTGATCCTCTCCCCCTCTTGAACGGTTTCGGAGAGCAATTTCTTCCTTTCCAGAAGGGGTAAGGAAAAGAGCTCTTCCCTTCCCTTGATGAGGAGATCGAAGACTACCAGCGTGGCAGGATGAAGACGGGAGAGGAATTCTATCCTGAAGGGATTTTCCTGGTGTTCCCTTTCTTGGAGGAGGGGGAAATTCGGAAGACCGTTTTCCCCGAAAACCACTATTTCCCCATCCAGCAGACAGGGATCGGATAGGAGATGGGAGGATAGGGAGGAAAGCTCCGGATACCTATATTCTATCCACTTGCCCCTCCTGTTCAAAAAGCCCACCTTTTCCCCTTCCCGATAGACCAGGGCCCTCGTTCCGTCAAGCTTGGGTTCCCAAATGAAGTTTTTCCTCTTGAGGTCTGAGGGGGAACCCATTTTGGCAAGCATGGGTTTCAGGATGGGCAGACCCATGGTCAGCCACTCGCCTTCTTCCTTTCCCTGGCCGCAGCCAAGCTGGCTTCCAAGGCCTTCATGAGGTCCATTGGAGCCTCCTTCTTCTCCTCCCTCATCACGGGAAGGGGTTCACCTTCCATTTTCCTCTTCACCAACTCCATGAGGGCCTCCTTGTAGGTGTCCTTGTATTCCTCGGGCTTGAAATCACCGCTCAGGTGCTCCACCAACATCCTGGCCAGCTCCCTTTCCTTTTCGGTGGGAAGGGGAAGGTGCTGGAGTTCCTTCAGCTCCGAGGGGTCCACGAGTTCGCTCTGGTAGTGGAGGGTGGAGAGGAGCAGACCCTGCCTGTAGGGTCTGAGGACCACCACGTATTCCCTGGCCCTCATGGTCATCTTTCCCACCCCCACTTTGTTTGTGAGGGAGAGGATCTCCCTGAGGAGGGCGAAGGCCCTTTCTCCTCCTTCTTGGGGTACTACGTGATAGTGGGCCTCTGGATAGAGGGGATCGATGGAAGCGGGATCGACGAAGGTGAAGATTTCTATGGTTTTGGCCTTCTTGGGCTGGATACCGAGGAGTTCCTCCTCCTTGAGGGGAACAATCCTAGTTTTGGAGAGTTCGAAGCCATACTCCACCTCTTCCAGGGGCACCTCCTTTTCGCAGCGTGGGCACCACCTCTTGTGTTGGAGGGGTGTGTGACAGGAGGAGTGGAGGGTACGGAGAGCCGTCCCCCTGGCTTTCGTGGCGGGATAAAGCTTGATGGGAAGGTTTACGAGGCCGAAGGAAAGACTCCCCGCGAAGATGGCCTTGGGCATCCATTATCCTTTAAGTCCTAGCAACTTATAGGAACAGATGGCTGAGGTTTTGGAGCTGGGAAAAAGGATAGGATCTACCATCCGGGTTTTTGCCCGGGATGGGAGGGAAATAAAAGGAGTCTTGAGGACGTGCGATGAGCACCAGAACTTGGTGCTGGAAGAAGCGGAGGAGTATTGGGATCAGAAGCTCGTGAGAAAACACAAGTTCCTTTTCCTGAAGGGGGGAAACATCAGGATAGTGGAGGTTTAGTCAACCTATCTTCTTCACCTCTCCTAGGGATTTCTCCAATTCCACCAGCTTTTTTCCATTTTCTGTAAGATAGAACTTGCCGTTAGGATTTCTGCCCAGGATGCCATAATCCATCATCCTTTCCAGGATACATCTCAATATCCAGCTTTCGGGTTTGGAAAGGAGCTTGAAGAGCTCTAAGGCCGATATTTCCCCCTCTGTGTCCCTGAGGGCCAGGAAGATCCTCCTGGCTTCCTCATCCTCTACCAGCCATTCCACGGCTTTTTCTATCATCCTTTTCCCTCTGAAGGAAGGTCGTTTAACCTTATCGAGACGATAGGATTAAAAGTTGGGTTCATAAAATAAGCCGATGTCGGCTCTAATAACAGTGGGGAAAATCCTGCTGGGAATCATCTTAGTACTGACAGCAGTGGGTTCGGGCTTCTTCGGTTATATTTGCGTGAGGGCCGAGGCAAAAAAATGGGCGGTTGGAATGTTCCTCATCACTTTCCTCTGCCTCTTAGCCCTCTACGGCCTGGTCCGGCTCTAGAGCTCGCTCCTTCCCCAGTGTTCCAGGTTCATCTGTTTGACCCTCTCTTCTAGCCTGGCCATGATCTGATCTTCCACCTGTCTCCTTTCAAAATCCGATAACCTCAACCTTTGCAGTCTGGGTCTGGCAAAGATGTCGAAGGCCATTTCTATATCTTGCTTCGAGAGGGGGCCATCCCTGATTTTGTCCATGAGAAATTCTAGAGCTTTGGAGGCTATCCAATCCACTTCGTTTTCTGCCATACCCAATCCTTTTTTCTACAGAAGACTTAAAATTGGAGATGGATACACTCGAGGCCATAAGGAAGAGGAGGAGTATAAGGAGTTTCAAGCCCGACCCCATTCCGGAAGAGGATTTGAGAAAGATGCTGGAGGCAGCCGCCTGGGCCCCTTCCGCCGGCAACTGTCAGCCGCTTGAACTGGTGGTGGTGAAGGATCAGAGGATAAAGGAGGAAGTGATGGAGGCTGCCTTTGGTCAACCCTTCATAGGGGAAGCACCGGTGGTAGTGGTGATATGTGCGGATGTGGAGAGAACGGTAGGGAGGTACGGAAGGAGGGGTGAACTCTTTTACGTGCAGGATACGGCCGCTGCTACCCAAAACCTCCTCTTGGCGGCCACTAGCTTGGGATATGGGACCTGCTGGGTGGGAGCCTTCTCCGAGGATGAGGTGGCCAGGGTTCTCCACCTCCCCCCAGGCATACGCCCCTTAGCCATCGTTCCCATCGGAAGGAGTGCCGAGAAACCTGAAGCACCCCCCCGCAGACCCCTGGAAGAAATCGTGCATAGGGAAAGGTATTAGAGAAGGTGAGCACCCCGCGCACTAACCCTACTCTTGATCAGCATTCCCTTTCCCAAAGAGGCCGAAAGCTCCTCCACCCCCTTTTCCAGGCTTTCTTCGGGAAAGAAGCCGAAAACCCCCCTTCCCAGCATCGTTTGGCTTGCCCCTATCGCTCCAAATTTCTTGAAGAGTTCCACCATCTCCCTCAGCTCTCCATCCATGAGACCCAAACCTTCGGCGAATTCCAGAGAGGCTTCAAGAAAAGTTCTCACGCTTGGATGGGCTAGAACCCTTTCCACGGCTTTTTTTCCCAGAGAACGCGCCCGGTCCTTCATCTCTGGATTGGAGAGTATTTCCTTGGTGCTTATTCCTCCTAGGGTGCAGGAAACCACCCACATTCCCTTTGGTACGGCGATCTTCCTCCAAGAGCCATATGGAGGGGCCCCTGGTCTTACCCCTATCACCAGCCCGCCTTTTGCCTGGGCACCTACATCCCCAAGGCCAGTGAGATTCCTGATTTCGGCCACGTGGGCCATTCTTATGGCCTCCCTTTTCCATGCCCTTATTCTCAGCCATTTGGAAAGGGCTAGTGCCATACCCAAAGCCCCCGCCCCGCTGGCTCCATAACCCGCCCCCATGGGGACCTGTAGATGATGTTCGACCCTCAAATGGAACTCCTCCTCCGTATCTCCCAAGAAAGACCTGGCTACGTACGAGCTCGTTTTGGCTTCCGTTTTCTTCCCGTCAATAAAGATTTCTACTCCCTTCCCCTCTTCCAATCTCACCTTCGTTAGAACACCCACCTCCAGGCAGGGTCCCCCGTTCCTAGAGCCCATTCTTTCCGGTCTGGGAGAAGGGCACACCTCGAAAAACCCGGAGAGGTGGGCGGGAACGAAGGCCCTGAGTTCCCCTTCCATTCGAATTCTCCTAACCCCGGCTTTTCTTCAGCTGGAGAACCAAATCGAGGATCCGATGGGCAACTTCTTCCTTCCTGCCCTTCAGCCTTTCCATCCCCGATCGGTGTATCAGTATCACCTCATTGGTATCTTCACCGAAACCAGCTCCCGGGCGGGAGAGATCGTTGGCTACTACTAAGTCAAAACCGGCCTCCAGTTTCTCCTTCGCTCTGGAAATCAGCTCTTCTTCAGAGACCCCATGTTCCGCCTTGAACCCTACCAGTAAGAGGTGGGGACGGAGACGCTTCACACCATCCGCCACCCTCGGTGCAGGAACCAACCTGAGTTCCACGGTTTCCACGCTCCTGAGTTTCCTCTCAAAAGGTCTTTCGACCATGAGATCTTGAGCGGCCGCCGCCGCTATCACCACGTCCACCCCCTTTTCCACCTCCTTCTCCAAGGCTTCCTTCATCTCTTGGGTAGTCCTCACCCTCACCACCCTTATCCCCTCCGGCGGGCTTTCCGTGCCTGGACCGTAGATGAGGGTTACCTCAGCCCCACGCAGGGAGGCCATCCTAGCTAGGGCTATCCCCATCTTCCCAGAGCTGAGGTTGGTGATCATCTTCACCTTGTCTATGGGTTCCAGCGTGGGACCGGCCGTGACGGCTACCCTCAACCCCTTCATGTCGGGGGGACGGTAAAACATGACCCTTAGAACGATTTCCCTCGTTTCGGCCATCTTTGCCCTTCCCTCCAACAGAACGGGTCCTATCACGGTGATGCCCTTTTCCTCCAACCTCTTCAGGCTCTCCTGCACCGGACCGTTGAAGAACAGGGAGGCATGCATGGCGGGTGCCAAGAAAACGGGTTTGCCCAGTCCCAGCGAAGAAAGGACCGTGGCCGTAACGGGGGTATCGGCTATTCCCCAGGCGAGCTTCCCGATCGTGCTTGCAGTGGCGGGAGCCACTACTACTGCATCCGCCCACTCCGAGAGCTTGATGTGTTCGATTTCACCCGTGAGGGAGGTCACCACTTCCCTGCCTGTGGCCCAGTGCATGAGGATGGGGGAAAGGAGTTGGGAGGCACTGGGGCTCATCACCACCCTTACCTCTGCCCCTTCCCTGATGAATTCCCTGGCCAGTTCCGGTCCCCTCATGATGGCAGCACTGCCCGTGAGGCAGAGGAGGATCCTCTTCACCAAGAGGATTTTCCTATTCCTTCTTAATTAGTTTGCCATGTTCGTCTATTTCTCCCCTCCTTATCCGCGTCGAGGAGATGGGCTTTCCATCCTCTGCTAGAACGAAGGGGATTTCCAGAATTTGGAGTTCCCTCAGACCCCTCTCCCTTCTTATTCTATTGATCTCCTCCGCCCTTTCCCTCGTTTCGGGACTCACCACGATGGCCTCCAGCTCCGGGTCTGAAACCGCAGGACCATAGGGGTCCCTGATCACCACCACCTCTACCCTCTCCTCTCCAAATTCCGTGAAAACGGTTTCCAACAGCCTTCCCAGCCTTTGCCCCAAAGGTTGTATTTCGCATCCCTTGCTCCTGGCCATTTCATCCGAACAAACTCCCAAATATACCTTCTCACCCACCTCGAAAGCCTTTCTCAGGAGGGCTAAATGACCTGCGTGGAGATGGTCAAAGGTTCCGCCGGCAGCCACTTTTTTGAACTTCATCCCAGCTCTCCAGCCCTTTTCCAAGCGACCTTTAAGGCTCGCTTGAAGGCCTCAAAAACCTTTCCCTTTTCCAGTTCCCCGAGGGCAGCCTCCGTGGTCCCTCCTGGTGAGGCAACCATCCTTATGAGTTCCTCTGGCTCGAGTTCCAGTTCCAGCAACATCTTTCCAGTTCCCTTGGCCGTTTGGGAGGCCAGCTTCAGAGCTTCCTTCCTGGGCACCCCGAGTTCTTCCGCCGCCTCAGCGAGCGCTTGGATTACCAGGGAGAAATAAGCCGGACCACTCCCGCTGAGGGCGGTTATGACATTCATTTTCTCCTCTGGGACTTCCAGGGGTGTTCCCAATTTTTCCAAAAGCTCCTCCACCTTTCTCCTCTCTTCCTCCCCCCCCGTTCTAGAGGAATAGACCATCGCCCCTTCCCCCACCGAGCAGGCTAAATTGGGCATGAGTCTGAAGGCCCTCGCTCCCTTCAATTTCCCCTCCATCCTTTCGAGGGGAACGCCAGCCACGCAGGAAAGAACGATTTTACCCTCCACTTTCCCTTCCATCTCCTCCAGCACCTCCTCGAGCTCCTTGGGTTTTACGGCTATGAAGATCACTTCCGAATCTTCTAGGAGGGGACCGCATTCCTTCACCACCCTCACGCCGAACTGGAGGGAGAGGTTCTTGGCCTTTTCTTCATCCTTTTCGCAAACCATGAGTTCACTTTGGGAGAATCCCGCCCTCAGCAGGCCCCTCAAGAGGGAGGATCCGAGCCTCCCTCCCCCCACGATTCCCACCTTCAGACCCTTCCCTCCCTCACCTCTTCCCAAGTTCTTTCCAGTCGACGGTGGAGGAAAGGTCTGGGAGGGGAGGATAGGTAAGGAGCCACCGTGTGCCCTTTCCCCACCAAATAGTATTTATACGTGGTGAGCCCTTCCAGCCCCACGGGACCCCTCGCATGGAGCTTTCCCGTACTTATTCCCACTTCTGCTCCAAGTCCATACCTGTAGCCGTCGCTGAACCTGGTGGAAGCATTCCACATCACGGAGGAAGAATCCACCCTCTCCATGAACTTCACAGCGGTTTCTCTGTCCTCCGTGACGATGGCGTCGGTGTGTTTGGAGCCGTAGTGGTTGATGTGGGAAATGGCCTCTTCCACGCTGTCTACCACCTTCACGGCTATGATGAGATCGAGGTATTCGGCATACCAGTCCTCTTCCTTGGCCCTTTTCACCTTCACGATCTTCCTCGTACGTTCGCATCCCCTCACTTCCACTCCGGCTTTGGAGTACATCTCCACCAGTCTGGGCAGGAACTCTTCCGCTATTTTTGCATGTACCAATACTTTCTCCGCAGCGTTGCAGACAGCTGGATATTGGACCTTGGAATCGTAGCATATCTCCAAGGCCTTCTCGAAATCTGCATATTCGTCCACATACACATGACAAACACCTTCCGCATGCCCGAGGACGGGAATCCTGGTATTCCTTTGAATGAACTTAATGAATTCTTTGCTTCCCCGAGGAACTAGCAGGTCCACATATTCTTCCAGCTTCAGGAGTTTCCTCACCTCCTCCCTTCCTTCCACCAGCTGTATCCATCCCTCCGGTACCCCCTTTCCTTCCGTCGCCTCCTTCATGAGCTTAAAGAAGGCCCGATTGGAGTGGGTGGCCTCCCTCCCACCCTTGAGGATCACGGCGTTTCCGGACTTCAGGCAAAGGGAGGAGATTTGGGGAAGGACATCTGGTCTGGACTCGAAGATGGCTCCCACTACTCCTATCGGACAGGACACCCGGTAAAGTTCCAATCCTTCGTCCAGTTCACAGGCGTAAAGGGTCTTTCCCACAGGATCTTCCAGCTGGGCTACACTCTCTATCATCTTGGAAATGGCTTCCAGTTTGGATTCGTTCAGCTTCAGTCTTTCCAAGAGGGGCTTGGAGAGTCTCCTCCTCTCAGCGATCTTCAAATCCCTAGTATTGGCTTCCAAGAGTTCGGTCCGATGTTCCCTCACGGCCTTGGCCGCCTCCCTGAGAGCGGCATCTTTTACCTCCGTACGTAGGGTGGCCATTTGGAGGGAGGCCTCTCTAGCCTTCCTAACGCTTTCCAGTAGTTTCATTTTTTCTCCTCCGGCAGGAAGAGGGTACCCACCTTTTCCCCCGAAAGCAAACGCTCCAGCACCTTCCTTTCTCCAGCTCTGGCTACCACCACGGGTATGCCTGCGGAGCAGGCCATTTTGGCTGCTTGTAGTTTGGTTCTCATCCCTCCAAAACTTTTGCCCTTTGCCAGCCTCTCCAGTTGGGGGGTGAATTCCCTCACTTCGTGGAGGAGTTTTGCTTTCCTATCATGTTTAGGATCTCCTGTGTAGAGGCCGTTCACGTCCGAAAGGAGGACCAAGAGATCGGCTTCAGAGAGGATGGCCAAATGGGCTGAGAGAAGGTCGTTATCCCCGAACTTTATCTCCTCCACTGCCACACTGTCATTTTCGTTGACCACGGGTATCACTCCCCATTGGCGAAGAACCCTAAGGGTGTTTCTCAGGTTCTTACTCCTTTCCTTGTCGAAAAAATCTTCCTTGGTGAGGAGGAGCTGGGCTATGGGTTGCCCATATTTTCCAAAGTACTTTTCATAAACCCTCATCAGAATTCCCTGACCTACCGCGGCCGCGGCCTGTAACATGGGCAATTCCTTGGGTCTCTTCCTCATCCCCAACCTACCCACTCCAGCGCCTATGGCTCCAGAAGTTACCAGCAGCACTTCCTTTCCCTTTTTTCTGAGGTCCATGACTTCTCTCACGATCTTTCTCACCTTTTGATAATCCAGCCGAGAATACTTGTCCGTGAGGCTGCTAGTACCAACTTTTACCACGATCCTCTTCACCTTCGAGAAATCTCTCCCCATACCTGAAAATTCCCCCCTTTTACCCTATTTAAACCCCAGTTCTTCCCTCAAGATCCTGCGCATTTCAGCATTTCCTAAGCTGGGGACTTGGGAGAGATAATCCTCGAACCTCTTCACGGCAGATGGGTTGGGTGGTAGGAGGAGATCCTTGTATCCCACCTTCATAAGGAAAAGACCCTCACAGGGTGCGGGTTCCCATCCCCTTCCCCCTTCTCTACTGAGTTTCCAAAGGTCCTCCACCTTCCTTTCTCCTTTTCCCACCAAGAGCAGGGCTCCCATCATCCTCCTCACCTGGTGGTAGAGGAAGTTGGTGGCTATGAAGTCCGCCTTCAGTATCCCCCCTTCCGCCCTTATCCCCACCAGGAAGAGTTTGGAGGAAAGAGGGCGACCTGGTTCTGGTTTACAAAAAGGGGCGAAGGTGTGGGTAGTTTCCAAAAACTTGGCCCCCCTTCTCGCTTCGTGGAGGTCGAAGGGGTGAGGAAGAGGGAGGACGTATCTGTAATGTCTGAAAAGGGCTTCCCTTCTGGGTCGAAAGGTGGGGGGGACCTCCTTTACCGAGAGGATGGTGAGGTCTGGGGGAAGAAAGGAATTCAGTTCTTCCGGAGTAGGAAGGTATCTGGAAGTGAGGGCCACCACTTGTCCTATGGCACTTACCCCCCTGTCGGTCCTAGCGGCAGCTTCGTATCCAGCCCCTTCGGGAGTCTCCATCAAACCCGCCTTCGAAAGGGCTTGGAGGAGTACTCCCTCCACCGTGCGTTTTCCAGGTTGGCGGGCAAATCCGAACCAAGAGGAGCCTTCATACGCGATTCTCAGGGCGATCCTCATTCCTTTCTTAGCTCCCACATCCTCACCATTACCTGTAGGACCTCTTCCCTCTCCATGTGCGGTTCACCCCTCAGTTCCCGATAGGCCCTTTCCAAGTTTCCCAGTAGCCTCTCCCTTTCCCTCCAGCTTGCATACTTCCCCAGTTCTAGGCCCCCTATCACCTCTTCCACGGATTTTCCTTCTTTCAACCCCCTTTCTGCCTCCCTCCAGATCATTTCCAGATATTCCCTGGCCTCTTCCAGCGCTTTCCCACCCCAACTGAGTGGACCATGTCCGGGCACGTAAACTCTGGCCTGGAGGTTCCGGAGGAGCTCAAGGGTTTTGATGGATCCCCTCACGGATCCCATGAGGACGAAGGGAGTACAGGGGGGAGAAAAGAGAAGATCGCCACAAAAGACCACCCCTTCTTCTGGCAAGTGGAGGAAAAGATCTCCCCGGGTATGGGCGGGACCTGGATGTATCATCCTGATTTCCCTCTCCCCCTCTTCCGTTTCTTGGTACAGGGTGAGGCTTTGTTCGAAAGTCAGGTCTTGGGGACAGACCTTGACCCCTCCCACCTCCAATTCCGGAAAGAGGGCCAAGTAAAGGGAGGGATCCACCTCTCTTTCCCTGAGAGTCTCCTCCCTGCACCTGGAATGACAGATGGTGAGGGAAGGATGGAAGAGATGGTTGGTCCAAAGATGATCGGGGTGGGCATGGGTGTTGATGAGGTATTTGATGGGAAGGTCAGTGATCCTTCTGATTTCCGCTAGGAACCTTTCCGCCCTTTTAACACTTGCCACGGAGTCGATCACCACTACTTCCCTTTTTCCCACCAAGAAACCCGTGTTGTTTACGAACCACTCCCCCTTTGGCTGAAGGTAAGCATAAACTCCCGGAGAGAGCTCTATCGTTTTGGGTTCTTCCACCCAGACCATCAGATACCATCAGGAAAGTTCGATAAAGCTTTATTCCATTTTTCTCGAGAGAAGAGAGAATGAGAAAAGTACTCCTTTTCCTTTTAGTTTTCTTCTTGCTGGGGAGTTGGTATTTTTTGCGGGAAGAAGGCCCCAAGTTTAAGTTTCTAGGCTATTCGTTGGTTCCTGGAGAGAACTTGGAGCTGGAGCTCTCCTACTCCACCCAAAAAGGGGTTCAGGTCATCCTCTTCAGTCCCGAAGGAAGGAAAATCGATAACGCTTTTTTGTTGGAAAATGTTTCGAAGGCTTCCCTCCTCTTCTCTCCGAAGGGGGTTTCCCCCCAAGGTGGGACCTATCGACTCCTTTTCGAATACCGAGGAAAGAAAATAGCGGAAAATCTTCTCCCCTTCTCAGGGCCCAGCCTGGAAATTGGGAAGGTATCCTTTGAATGGAGGGGAGAGAGCTGGCCTTTGGAAAACCTGTTGAAGGAAGTGCAAAGGATGTATCCGGGGGAGGATCCGGAGAGGAAACTGGAAGAGTTCATTGAAAGCTTGCTGGAGAACTATCCCTGGGCGGATAAGGGGAAGATGCTGGAGAATAACTGTTTCAACTTTTACGAGCTGAGGTCCGTAAAGGTCGAGCTTTTCAACCGCGGGGACCTCCCCGCCTACGTGTTGGCTGTAACGTGGAAACTGGAGAATACTTCCGTTGGGGGAAAGCACGTGGCGGAATGGTTGCTTCCTGGAAGAAAGGAGTGGGAATGGGAAACCAGTCCTTTTTACAGCCTTCCGGGCACCAGGAACCTCACGCTCACGGTGTTGGAGGCTTGGGATAGGGTTCTCTTGGAAAGGATGTGTCCTCTCTCCGTGCCCTAACCCTTTAATGTGGAACGTTGAAACACGTTTGTGGAGCCGATTAAGAGGAAGGTGGGGGAACTGGCTTCTAAATATGAAAGAGAATTTCATGGGTGTTCCCAAGCGGTGATACGCGCCTTCCAGGAGACGCTGCAATTGGGGGATGACACCCTTTTCAAGGCTTCGGGTTCTTTGGTAGGAGGCATGTACTCGGGACTAACTTGTGGAGCCCTTACTGGGGGTCTGTTGGTTCTTGGTTTAAAGACGGGGAGGATTCGGATGGAAGAAGGAATCGAGGGACTTCTGGAAGCTTTTGATCCAGCTCAACGACTGGTGAAGTGGTTTTTGGAGGAATATGGTACCACCTCTTGCAAAGAACTTACAGGAACGGATTGGTTCGATGTCAATCAAGTAATGCTCTTCCTGAGGTCCCCCGAAAAACTGGAGAAATGTGTGGAAAGGGTGGGAAAGACGGCTGAGAAAGTAGCAGAGCTCTTGGAAGAACTGGGGAAGTTATAGGTAGAACGTGTTCAAGAACGAAGTTGAGACCCCTTTGAACTAGCGTGATGTCGGTTTGAAGAATGTATCTCTGCCAAACCACCGGCAGTTTTTGATCGAGGCCGACCTCTATATGGCAGGACAAAATAGGATTTCACCATGTTGAATTGGTTTCTGGATATTAGCTGTCGATCACGATCTAAATTTGTTGGTGCGGGGGGAGAGATTTGAACTCTCGACGACCCTAAGGTCACAGGATCTTAAGTCCTGCCCCTTTGACCAGGCTCGGGCACCCCCGCCTGTCTCTTTTGGTAAAGGAAAAAAAATAAAATTAGGGAAGCTTTTATTCCCTCTTTATAATTACGGCCTCCCCCTGTCCACCACCCACACAGGGCGTGGCCAGACCGTAGGTTGCCCTTTTCTCCTGTAAGATTCTAGCAAGGGTACCTACCAGTCTGCATCCACTGGCACCCAGCGGATGTCCTATGGCTATGGCTCCGCCCTTTATGTTTACCCTTTTCGGGTCAATCTGTAACTCGTAGATGGCGTTCAGGGTGACGATGGCAAAGGCTTCATTAATTTCCCAGTAGTCGATGTCCTCCACTTTTAGTCCGGCCTTCTTGAGGGCCATCCTGCTCGCGGGCACGGGACCCCTTCCCATCACTCCTGGGTTCACCGCTCCCCAGCCTAGGGAAACGATGGAAGCCATGGGTTTTAGTCCGTATTCTTCGGCCTTTTTGCGGGACATCAGCATCATGGCGGTGGCACCAGCGTTCAGGGGAGAAGAGTTACCCGCCGTGATTACTCCGCCTTCCTTGAAAGCGGGGGGCAAGGAGGCTATCTTCTCCAGTGTGGTATCAGGTCTTATCGAAAGGTCCCTGTCCACCTTCATGATGGTCCCATCGGCCTGAGGTGCCTCTACGGGCATTATCTCACCCTTGAAGTATCCCTCCTCCAAAGCCTTGGCAGCTTTCATGTGACTTTCTACGGACCATTTGTCCATGTCCTCTTTGGTGATCACATCTTTTCTCATCTCGGCCAACTTCTCCGCCGTCAATCCCATGTTCATACCGGTTACCAGATCGTATTTCTCGTATCTGGGATCCGTCATGAGGTCCGGACAGGGATCTACAAACTCCAGCATGTACTCCGCCTGCATGGGAACGTGCGTCATGTGCTCGTATCCCCCTACCAATACGATGTCGGAGAACCCAGCCATGATTTCCAAGGCTCCCACCCTGATGGCCACCATGGAGGAAGCGCACTGTTTTTCTACGAAAATAGCTGGCACCGTCTCGGGTAACTCCGCTAGGAAAACTGGAAACCTGCCTCCGTAGCTCCAATTCTCCTTGACAGGCAAGGCACAACCTGAGATAACTTCGTCTATTTCCTCCGGTTTCACTCCAGTTCTTTCTACGAGCTTTCTGTACAGCATCCCCAGCACCACATCCATCCTCAACCTGTTGAAAGCGTCTCTATCTGGCTCCCTAGGTCTGGACCTAGAGAAGGGAGACCGTAGGTAGTCCACTATTACGACTTCGTTCTTCATTTTAGAACCGTTTTTTTCTCCTTTCTTCATTTAAATAAGTTTTGGGTGGTATTTCGGGGAAGCTTTCCCCCATATACAATATATAGTAGATGGCAGACTCTTTCCTGATGAAAAGGACGATAGAAAACTTGGCAAAGGCCTTCGTGGGGGAAAGTCAGGCTAGGAACAGGTACACCTTCTATTCCAAAGTGGCAAAGAAGGAGGGATTCGAGCAAATTGCGGAAATTTTTGCCATCACGGCGGAGAACGAAAGGGAACACGCCAGTTGGCTCTTCAAACTGATCAACGAACTGGGAAAGAAGAGCGGGAATTTGCCCCAGGAGATAAAGGTGGAGGCATCAGTTCCCACCACTCTGGGAACAACCGCTGAGAACCTGAAGGCTGCCATAGCAGGGGAAAACTACGAGTGGACCAAAATGTATCCCGACTTCGCTAAGGTGGCTGAAGAGGAAGGTCTACCCGAAATAGCGGAAAGGTTGAGGGCCATAGCAGTAGCAGAGAGGCACCATGAGGAGAGGTACTCCAAACTCCTCAGAGAAGTGGAGAGGGGAACGGTTTTCAAGAAAGAAAAGGAAGCGTGGTGGGTCTGCAGGGAGTGCGGCTACGTGCATTTCGGGAAGGAACCACCGGAGAGGTGTCCTTCCTGTAATCATGAAAGAAGCTTCTACCAGCTCAAGTGTGAGGAGTACTGACGCAGTTCTCTGAAGGTTCCTTAGCGATGAGCCTTGCGGTAAACTGCCCTGTATTTTCCCTTTTTTCTTTTTTTCTTTTCCAGTTCGTCCTCCAGTTCTGCCAGTTCCTCGTAGGATTTATTTTTGAAGTCACCCTCCTCAAAAAGCTCGGAAGCGGTTTCTTCCGCCATTTTCAAAACTTCTTCTTCATCCAGAGTTAAAAGCTTGCGCTTTCGCATGAGTACCTTCCCGTCCACGATTACCGTGTCCACCAGTTCCCCGGTCGAGGCGTAAACCAAATGGGAAAGTACGTGGTGGAGGGGAGAAAACCTTAGATTCCTGAGATCCACAAGGATGAGGTCCGCTTTTTTTCCCTTCTCTATGGAGCCTATTTCTTTCTCCCTTCCCAGTGCTTCTGCTCCGTGGAGGGTTGCCATTTCAAGCACGGTTTGAGCCGAAAGGAGGGTGGGGTCTCTTTTCCATCCCTTGTGGATGAGGGCAGCGACCTTCATCTCTTGAAACATGTCCAGACTGTTGTTGGAGGCGGCCCCATCCGTTCCCAGTGCCACGGGAATCCCCCTTTCCAACATGTTGGGTACGGGAGAAATCCCAGAAGCTAGCTTTAGGTTGCTGGTGGGGTTGTGGACGGGTTTCATTCCGCTTTTCGCCATGAGTTCCATTTCCTTCTCGTCAACCCACACGCAGTGGGCGGCCAGCAGGTTGGGGGCCAACAAGCCTATGGAATGGAGGAGCTCCACGGGAGTTTTCCCATACTTCTCTTTAGTCTCCCTCACCTCCCTTTCGGTTTCCGATAGGTGGATGTGGATTCCCACCCCGTACTTTTCGGCCTTCTCTTTGACCTTTCTAAGACACTCTGGAGAGCAGGTGTAGGGGGCATGGGGACCGAACATGGTTTGGACCCTCCCCCCGAAGGATCCGTGATATTCCTTCACCAGTTTTTCTCCCTTTTTCAGTTCTTCCTCGCATCTTCCGGGAATGCCCAATTCTATCATTCCATAGGAAAGGGAGGCCCTGAGTCCGCTTTTCCCCACGGCCTCTGCCACCTTTTCCATAAAGAAATACATGTCAGCAAAGCAGGTGGTTCCCGATTTGATCATTTCGGCACAGGCGAGGAGGGCTCCCACATAGCAGTCCTCCGCCCTCAACCTGGCTTCCACGGGCCAAATCTTCTCCTTAAGCCACCTGTCGAGTTCCATGTCATCGGCCACGCCCCTGAAAAGGGTCATGGGGGAATGGGTATGGGCATTTACCAAGCCCGGTAGTACAGCCATTCCCTTGGCATCTATCACCACATCGGCGCTTTCCTTTATCTCCTCCTTTACTTCCACTATCCTATTCCCCTCCACCAACACGGAACCCCTCTTCAGAACCCTCCTCTTGGCATCCATGGTCACGAGGTAACCATCCCTTATCAGGAGTTTTTCCATCCTCTCCCTCCAATAGGTGCCCCGGGCGGGATTTGAACCCGCGTCTGTGGCTCGATTGGCCTGGACGACTCTTCGCCGCCCATGAGGCCACTATGATTGGCCGGGCTACACCACCGGGGCACCCACAATACTCTTCTACCCTTCTTTTCTTCTTTCCGGAAAAAGGGCTCAGGAGCTTGGGGTTCCCTCATCGTTTCCTCCGAACCCTTTCTCTCATCATCGCCCTTTCCAGTTTTTCCCGTCCTTTTAAGGATTTGAGGGTAGGCGGGCCCGGTGGGATTCGAACCCACGATTTGCAGCTTAGAAGGCTGCCGCCTTATCCTGGCTTGGCCACGGGCCCCTTCTTTTATCACCAATTAAACTATTTAGAGGAAAAGGAGAGGGAGGAAAGGTGACCTTGGAGGAGGGAAAGGAAGCCTTCATCGTGAACTCGGTACAGAGGTGGTTGGGTAATCCCTTAACCCGTTTCCTCCTCAGGTTCGTGGCTGGAGAAAAAAGGGGAGGAGGGAGCAGGTTGGACTTGGCCATTCGCAGATACATGGGGGAAGAGGTAAAGGGGGATGTGAGGGACTTTTTTTCCTTTTTGCTCGTGGGAGCAGTGCTGAGTAGGGGCAGTCATCTTTTTGGCTATCCAGAGGAGAAGCTCAAGGAACTCCTAAGGAAGCCTGTGATAAGGAGGGGGATGGTAAACGTCTTGGAGGGAATAGCCAAGTACGGGGTAAGGAGACCATTCGTCACGGTCTCACCCTTTTTGGTGGTTTGGAACTATACCAACGCTTGTAACTTGAAGTGTCTCCACTGCTACCAGAATGCTGGGACTTCGAGCAATGAGCTCACCAGTGAGGAGGCCAAGGAGGTGATGGATGAGCTAATAACTTCTGGAGTGGTGGCTGTGGCCTTTTCAGGAGGGGAACCCCTGTTGAGGAAGGATTTGCTGGAGGTGGCCGCGAGGGGAAAGGAAGGAGGGCTTTTCCTCTCCATAGCTACCAACGGGACCCTCCTCACGAGAGAGAAATGCAAAGAGATGAAGGAAATCTTGGATTACGTGGAGGTTTCTCTGGATGGCTTTGAGGAGACACACGATCGCTTCAGGGGGATACCTGGAATTTGGAAAAAGACTTGTGAGGGAATAAGGAACGCGGTGGAAGAGGGTTTGGATACTTGCGTGGCTATTACCGCCACCCGCTGGAACCTCAAAGAGATTCCCTCCCTCATAGACTTTGTGAAGGAAGAGCTGGGGGTCCAGAGGGTGATGGTTTTCAACTATGTTCCCGTAGGGAGGGGGAAAGAAATAATGGAGGAGGACCTTGCCCCAGAGGAGAGGTGGGAACTCCTCTGCCACCTCTACGAGAGGATGGTGAGCACGGGTTTCTTCTGTTTGAGCACGGCCCCCCAACTCTCCGTGGTTTCCCTTCAAATGGCTGAAGGAAAAGGAGGGTTGGGGCCTGTTCCCACACACTTCGCCAGTCAAGAAACCCTCAGGGCCCTGCAGGGTAAGACGAGGAGCTTGGCGGATTTCTTGGGAGGATGTGGTGCGGGTAGGCTCTATTGTGGTCTCCAACCCGATGGAGAGGTGGTACCATGTGTGTTCATGCCCATCCCTTTGGGAAACCTGAAGGAAAGGAGGTTGAAGGAGATTTGGGAGACTTCAGAGGTGCTATGGAAGCTAAGGGATAGGGATGCCTTGGAAGGATGTGGAGGTTGTGAGTATAGATATGTGTGTGGGGGATGTAGGGCTAGGGCATATGGATACTTCGGGGATGTACAGGCTCCAGATCCAGGTTGTCCTTATAATAGGAGATACTGGGAGAAATTGAGGGCTTCCGCTGTTACTTAGGTTTGAAGTTCGGAGAAGCTCCCTATTTTCCGCAAAAGGGAGGAAGGTTCATACCATTCTCCCTTCGGTCTGAGTTCTTCCAGTTTTTTCACGATTTTTTCCACCCCAAACTCTTCCGCGAGCGAGAAGATTCCCTTGGGTACGAAGGAGAGACTGGAGACCCTTTCCACTTGGTCGGCATTCGTTATTCCCGCCTGAATCATCCCGCATACCTCGTTTACCATGGGTGCCAGCAAGCGTAGTGGATCAAAGGTTTTCCAATCCTCTCTTTTCACTTCCGGTATTCCCTGGGAATAGTCATAGAAACCTCTTCCACTTTTCTGTCCCAAGTATCCTTCCTCTACCAGTGCTTTGAGATCCTCGGGTGGGGAATACTCCCTTCCTAGCTCTACCTGTAGGTATTCTAGGATATAGAGGGCCACATCCAGACCTATCACATCTATGAGCTGGAAGATTCCCAGGGGCATGCCGAGACCGTAGATGGCGGAGGCGTCTATCTCGTAAGGATCGGCTTCTTCCAGAGCATGGTAGGCCTCCAGACCACCCCTCACCAGCAATCTGTTGGCTACGAAGGCGGGCGAATCCTTTACCACCTCCGGCACCTTTCCTATCCCTTTCATCAGTTCCACCGTTAGTTCCAGTACTTCCCCAAGCACGAATTCCGTTTTGACCACCTCCACCAGAGGTAAGAGGATGGAAAAGTGGGGGGGCATGAAACCGTCCACTCTTTGGGGAGCGTGAACGAAATGGGTTCCAATCACTCTCTCCGGTCGGGAGGTGACTTCGGCTAGGCTGGAAATCCTTATGGAGGAAGTGTTGGTGGAGAGAATGGCTTCGTGGGGGAGAAATCTGTCCATTTTTCTGAAAAGTTCCCTTTTTAATTCCAACTTTTCCGTAGCGGCTTCAAGGGCGAAATCCACTTTTTCTAGGGCTTTTCCCAAGTCGGTGGTTGGATGAATTCTTTCCAAGATTTCCCCAGTATCCTCTTCCAATCCCCCTATCATCCCGAGACTCTTTTCGATCTTCCTGAGGGCCTCCCGCAGAATTTCTTCCTTCAGGTCCACGAGGTTCACTTCATATCCGTGCATGGCAAAAAGTTCGGCTATTCCATGTCCCATCGACCCCGCCCCTATTACCGCTACCCTTTCGAAGCCTTCCTTTCCCATTTCACACCTCTGGAAGTCTCTTTCCCTCTAGGGAGGGCTCATGACCGGGGTATACCAACTCCCTGCTTGAAGCGGTTCTCAGAGCTTTTCCCACGCTCCAAAACCACTCCCGCAGGTCCACGATAATAGCTGGCGGATAGAATGGAGTATAAGAAAAGGGAGAGTGGAGATTGAGATAGGTATAGAGGAGGTCGGAGGCCAAGACCGCCGTCCCTTTCCTCGTGTGAAAGGCCAGTCCTTGCATCCCTTCTGTGTGACCCGGTAGGTGAAGGAGGGTCAATCCCTTTTCTATCTCATGATCCCCCTCCACCAGTACCAAATCCATCCTTTCGAGAGGTTCTAGGAGTTTTTGGTCGTAGAAGGGACGGAGGGGGGGAAGAGGGGAAAGGGCGGTCTCCCATTCCTTCTTCTGGACGTAAATCCTTGCGTTTTCGAAAAGCCTGACACAGGCCACATGATCGAAGTGGAGATGGGTGAGGATGAGTATCTCCACTTCTTTGGGAGAAATTCTCACTTCCTCCAGAGCCTTTCTCAGACCTTTTTCTCCTCCCCCTCTCACCTCTAGGTCTTCATGCTTTGAGGTACCTACTCCCGCGTCCACTATAATTTTTCTCTCGCTACCTTCCACGTACCAGATATAGACCGGTGCCGTCACTCGCTGAGTCATATCCCCCATTAGCATGCCTATTCCCATGGGGGCAACAATTTCCGCTTGCTTGAGAGGAACCAAGATGTACATCCCTCACCTCAGCTCAAAGCGGTGGAGAATTTTTTTCTCCGTTTCGGAAATCTCCGCTATCACCTCGATGTAGTCCTGCAATCCAGATTTCCTTATCCTTTCCCTCAGAAGTTGATCCACTTGGAAGATGCCGGCCGAGTTGGACATCTTTATCCTTATGACCACAGGTTTCTTCTCACCCCTCAGGACTTCCACGTTTTCTATGGCCAAGGCCGAAACTGAGTGGATGTCGACCTTTCCGGCATCGAAGGGGATTCTAGCCCTCCCTTTTTCCATATCCAGTGCATCGGCTATGCAGAGGATTCCCGCTTCTTTGGTGAGGCAGACCCCAGAATAATGGGAGGTGATGGCATGGAGGACCTCGGAGGAGATAATGGCTCTCTCTTCTGGAGGATAGTCGTAAAGAAGTTTTTGAAGGAAATGATAAGCTAGCACCACACTATATTTTTCGTGTTCTTCCCTTTGGACCACCATCCCCAAATCGTGTAGGACAGCCGCTAGGAAAACCACGATTTCAGAATACTCCTGCGGGAGATGGTGATCCTTTACTATTCCAGGTTTTTCCACCCCTTCCAATAAATGGGAGAGGCGGAGGGCTGCATTTGCAACGATTTTTACGTGGACGGGACCGTGATCGGTGAAACCTAGGCGGTCTATGGCATTTACGTTAGAGCATCTCCAAAGTTCTTCCAGTTCTTTGTCCTCTTCCACTCTCTGAATGAGCTTTTTGAGTCTCTCGTTTTCGGTAGGAATGTTTAGCTTCATCCATTTTCTTTGAGATGCATGGAGTATTAATTTTCCCTCCAAATGGACTGTTTTTAAAAATTCCACTGTGTTACGAAATCGTTACACTGTGTATCCTTTTTTTCTTCCTGAAACCATAACTTTATATTAGGGTATCCTGAAAAAGAAAAAAATGGGGGGGAAGTGGAAGAGCTTAGAACGAAAATGGAGAAAGACGAACTCTCGGAATTAATAAGGAAGGAGCTACAACAAAGCCTTTCCGAAGAACTGAAGGGGCTGATAGAGCCCACTTTGAGGCAATCGATCTTGGAGGGACTGGACAAACTCAAGATGGGTGAACTGAAGGCCTCGGTAGTCCAGAGGACGAAGAAGAGGATGGAAGAGAAATTGGAGAAAATGATAGAGGAAACCCTTGAAAAAACGACTCCCCAAGACGTCAGTGGGGCACTCCTCTCGGCACTTGACAGGAGCGTGGAAGAGATAAAGAAGTTGTTGGAAGGAGCCTCCAAATAAAGGGGGGGATCCGGGTGGGAATCCTGGAAGCAACGGAATCTCTCAAAACCCTGTTGAGTGGTGGAACCGATCGCGACGGCGGAATCCCCAGTGTGGAGAAAACATCCGAACCGGGAATAGAAAGTTCCACCGTAGAGGCTTCTCCCTCCTCCCCAGAGGGCCTCCCAACCCCTGAGCACGCTGGGGGAAGGCGTCTCCGCCTTCCCTCCCTTCCCCATCTTCATCTCCCACATCTAGACCTGAAGGAGAAATGGAATTCCGTGGCCATTACAATAGGTATGGGCTTCCTCAATTTCTGGAACAAAAAGCATTTGATCTTTCCCATCCTCCTGGCCGGTTGTGCGATAACCGTTTGGTATCATAACATTACCCATTCCCTCCTTTCCTTCACCCTTGCCGTGACTTTTCTTCTGACCACCCTTCTCTTGGCTTTCATCGGCTTGGTGGTGATGGATTATATCCAAAAGGACTTGGCTTCCACCGGTAGGGTGGTAACTCAAACCCTCATAGGTATTTCCCTCCTCTTAGCCTTCCTCTTCTATCTGGATTTCTCGATAGGGGGATTCTTGCCCGCTCCTCCCCTCATTATCTTGTTGTCTATCATGTGGGCCATCCCCCTCCTCCCATATGTAGTTCTGGCCCTTTTCCTTCCTCCCCTGTTGGGTCATTTACCCAAGCTCAAACCACGTTGGGATTCCTTAAGGGAAAGGTATCCCTTCTGGGCCATTTATTGTGCAGTGTTGGGAGGTCTGGCCATTCTGTATGTGCCTCTAAAGTTCTTCCCCATATACATGTATACCTCTCTTGTTTTCTGGGGAATGTTTTTGGGGAGCTCGTGCTTGGCTATGGCTGCCATCATGCTCATGTTTCCAAGGAGGGAGTCCTGTAAAATAGTGGGTCTTTTCCTAGTAATCATGGCTGCCCTTTCCTGGGTAGGAACGTTGGGAGGAGCCTTTCTGGGCTCCCTCCTATGTGTAGCAGCTGGGGGTCATGCATATGCATGGAGGCCTCTTTCAGGGTCATAGGAAAATTCCTATGACAAAATGAAAAGGAGGGAAGAGAAATGGAAGGGTTCGGGAAAATGGCGGCGGCTGGGCTGGCGTCTGTGGTGGGCGTCGTAGTTTTCTCTGCGGTGACTGGAGTGGGTTTGGCTTTGCCCATGGACGACTTTGAACTCAAAGCAGGCAGTATCGACGGGAGCAATCTCAACATGTACGTGGGCACTATGGACAACTATGGAGGAAAGATCTTCCAGGAATTGGGTAGTGCCACGATCTCCAATCTCCAAATAGTAAAGGAGATGAGCCTGGGCGGCTTGAAGATCAGAGCTATTATAGAAAGTCCACAGGCTGTTTCGACAGGAGTACTGATGAAGTGTGATACCTTCTCAGCCGGAAGCATGAAGGCCACCAACCAGAGAGTGGGTCCCTATGGTGGCAGGAGCTTCGCAGTGACTGCCGACACCATCAAGGTGAATGACGTTAGTGCTTGGGTAACGGAGATGGTAGTGGGCTCCCTAGACCTCGGCAACATGGTGGTGAGGCTTGAGACGTCCTAAAAACAGACGCCAGCCTTTCTCTTTTTTCAAGCTTGGGATAGTGGTAAGTGTATTGCTCTTGCTTTCTCTTTCCCTAGCTCTCCCCCTTTCAGGCAATTCCCCCAAAACCTTCGAGATCTGGGCTCTCTATTCCTATACTTACAGCGAACTCCATATGGTAGGCTATGAAAACGAAAATGTTACGGTAATCACTTCCCCTTCCATTCGCTTTGAAAACGTAAGGATATATGTGAACGGTATGTGGATGGAATTGAAAGAGGTTGATGCAGAGAACTTCTATCTCAAAGCAAAGTACATGAAAACGGATATCCTAGTCTTGAACTTGCTACCCTTGAGCCAAATCATAATAAATGGAGCCTACGTAGAGCAGGGAATACCCCTCCTGGGAGGATTGGTGGGCCTCCAAACGGGTGAGAGGGTCAACTCGCACATGTACCCACCCTTAACTTGGTTGGTCCAGATGCGGAATACCTATATTGTGGCTGAGGAACTTAAGCTCAGCTTAGTTTCCGACAACGTCAAGATCAAGCTCTAAAAGTAGTCCTTGGCCGTTTCCAAGGCTCTAGCCACGAGTTCACTTGCGTATTTGAGATCCGAGAGATCCAGAGTTTCCACCCCGGAGTGGAGATAACGGGTAGGAACACTTATCACACCGGTGGGTATGCCAGCCTTCGTGAGGGAAATGGCGGTGGCATCGGTGGTTCCTCCCTTGGCCACATCCAGCTGATAGGGAATTCCGTATTTCTCAGCAGTTTCTGTAAGCCAGTGGAGGACCTTCTCCGAAACGATGATTCCACGTCCGCTGGCGTCTGTAACCGTAATGGAGGGTCCCTTGCCCATTTCCAACGCGGAGTCCTTTTTTTCCATTCCTGGATAATCTCCCGGCAGGGATACATCTAGGGCTATGGCCACGGTTGGTTCTAGACCAAAAGCGGAGGTCCTGGCTCCCTTCAGCCCCACCTCCTCCTGTACGGTCCCCACGGCGTAAACTGTGGAGGTGGTTTTGGTGTTCTTCAGGGCCTCGATCATCACCGCCAGTCCAGCCCTGTTGTCGAAGGCTTTGCCCGTAACCCTTCCGTTGAGGAGAATCCTTACTTGCCGGTCTAAGGCGGCCACGGAGCCTATCCTTATACCCGCCTCCTTCACTTCCGCTTCACTCTTGGCTCCTATGTCTATGAACATGTTTTCTATCTTCACGGGTTTCTTCCTCTCCTCCTCTTCCAACAGATGGGGGGGTTTGGACCCTATTACACCATAGACGGGACCTTTCTTCGTTTTGAAGACCACCCTCTCGTTGAGAAGGCTTTGATCGAACCAACCACCCAAGGGGACGAACCTTATAAACCCCCTTTCATCGATGTGTTTGACCATCAGGCCTATTTCATCCATGTGGGCGGCCAGCATGCAGGAAGGTTCGGAGCCCCTTTTTATCCCTATCAGGTTACCCATGGTATCTCTCCTTATCTCATCCACGAAGGGTTGGAGCTCGGCTTTTACGAGTTCGGCCACTTCTTCCTCCCTACCCGAAACACCCACGGCGTTGGACAGTCTTTCCAAAAGCTCCCCTATTCCGGACATATCTTTTTCTTTTTTCCACAACCTCAAAAAACTTTTTCCTTTTGGCGATGAATTATATGGAATGAAAATTGTCTACAGTGAAGACTTCAAGACAGTTTATTCCTCCGATCCTGCCTCTGCCCCTGGTAGGATGGAGGCCATTCTAAAAGAGCTGAAGGACTTTGAGTTCTTGGAGCCCGAGCGAGCTAGGGAGGAGGATATCCTCCTCGTTCACACACCCTCTCATCTTGAAAGGGTGAAGGCCATACCTTCAGTTTATTCCTTGGCCCTTTTGGCAGCCGGAGGGGCCTTGAAAGCCTCTGCTTTGGCTTTTCAGGGTGAACCCTCCTTTGCCCTCATCAGACCTCCGGGTCATCATGCTGGACCAAACAGTTTTTGGGGTTTCTGTTATTTCAACAACTTGGCCCTTTCCCTTCAAAAGTTACTGGTGACAGGCAAAATAGAAAAAGCCGTGATCGTAGACTTCGATCTTCATTATGGGGACGGTACGGCCGCCATCTTTTCCGGTTCCAAGAAGGTCTTCTACCATCACGCTGAGGGAAGTAGGGAAGACATTTTGCACGGCATAGCCTCTTTTCTAGCCAAAAGGGATTACGATTTGGTAGGGGTTTCCGCGGGCTTCGACAATCATGAAGAAGATTGGGGCGGAACCCTCACCACCTCAGACTACCGAGAAATCGGTAGGATGATAAGGGAAGCGGCCGAAGAAAAGTGCGGGGGAAAAAGGTACGGGGTGCTGGAGGGAGGGTACAACCATTCGGTGTTGGGGAAGAACGTCAGGGCTTTCCTGGAGGGTTTCAAATGAAGCAATGGAAAGAACCCAAGGGTTTTCGCCATGAGCTTGGCCCCATCCGTCCGCCTTCAGAAGGGGGAAGTTGTTCTCTCCTTTTGAGGGTGGTGAGGAATTGTCCTTGGTCCCTTTGCAAGTTTTGTTATGGTAAACCCTATGGCAGGGGGAAATTTTCTTTGAGGACGGTGGAGGAGGTGAAGGAGGAAATACTTAGCATGGAGAAAATGGTGGAGATGCTGGAGAGGGGGAAGATATGGGAGGGGTTTTCTTTAGAGAACGGAGATGGTCTGCACAACTTCCTTATGTGGTTTTTCTCGGGGAGTAGGACGGTTTTCCTCCAGGATGCAGACGTTCTATTCATGCCTACCCCAAAGCTGGTGGAAATCCTGGAGGAAGTGAGGAAAAGGTTGGGGGAGATGGAAAGGATCACTTGTTACACGAGGGGGAGAACCCTCTTCAAGAAGAAGGTGGAAGAGTTGAGGACCCTCAGGGAGGCGGGACTCTCCAGGCTTCATGTGGGACTGGAGAGCGGGGATGAAGAGGTGCTCAGGAGGATGAACAAAGGATTGACCCCCCAGGAAATGGTGGAAGGTGGGAGGAAGGCGAAAGAGGCTGGACTGGAGCTTTCCCTCTACTACATCCTGGGATTGGGAGGACAGGACGGATGGAAAGAACACGCTAGGAACACGGCGAGGGTTCTCAACGAGGTGAATCCCGAATTCGTGAGGGTAAGGAGACTAGTCCCCCTCAAGGGTACCCCCCTCTTCGAGGAATGGAGGAGAGGAGACTTCAGGCTTCAAACCCCCCATGGGGAGTTAAGGGAACTGAAACTCCTGGTGGAAGAGCTGGAGTTTACTGGTAGACTTTGTTTTGACCACTTTGCCAATCCCTTTTATCTAACTTCCGCCGGCCCCCGTTGGATCTTTGACCAGAGCTATGAGGGCTATCGCTTTCCTGGAGAGAAGGACGAGGTGCTGAAAAAGATAGAAGAAGGATTGGAGAGGGAGGAAGCTCTCTACGTTAGCTCGGCAAGTTTGTCAGCGTTGGAGACCCTCTGACTTCATTCTGGGAAGGTGATGGCGCCTGTGGTGCAGACGGCCTCACAAGCCCGGCAATCCACGCAGTCCTCGGGTTTCGCTACCTTGGCTTTCTTGTTATTCACTTCCAACACGTTCACGGGGCAGGCGTTGACGCATTCCCCGCAACCAGTGCACTTTTCGGTGTCTATCTTGGGCGGCATCCTTTTTCGTAATTCCTGTTGTATTTAAACTTTATCCGAGGGTGGAGAGCTAAATACCCCCTAGCAGGAGAAGCCTATACATTATTCCCCCCAGCCAGAGCGCGAAGAGGATTTCCGCTGTTGCAATGTACAGGGCTCTCCTCCATCCCGCCTCTCTGATTAGGGCCGCCAGGGTAGCCACACACGGGAAGTAAAACATGGTCACGGTGGCGAAGACGATCATCTGGACATGGGTAAGATGGAGGGAGAGATCTTGTCCGAGCAGCATGGTGAGCATGATGAGGGTGAGCTCCTTCCTCAGGATGCCGAAGAAGAGGGCTACCCCTGCCACTGCTGGAAGACCCAACCAGCCTACCGTGAGTGGCTTTAGGAAATCCGAAAGGGGATTCAAGAGGCCACCCATCCTCAGGGCCGTTAGGATTAAACTACCCCCCACGATGAAGGGAAAGGCCACATAGATGAAATCCTTGGTCCGGTTCCAGCTCTGACGGAGTACGGTTGATAGATGGGGTTTGCGGTAGGGCGGTATTTCCATGATCAGTCCCATGGGCTCACCGGGCAGGATCTTGAAGGCCAGCCTACCCAAGAGGAAAAGCACCGCCAGATCCAGCAGGTAGAGCCCGATGGCCCAGCCTATTCCCACGAATTTTCCCACCAGCCCAAGAATCACCACCGTCCTGGCTGCACAGGGCACCAAGGTGGAGAGGAAAACGGAGAGCAGTTTTTCCCTCTCCGTTTCCATGATTCTGCATCCCAAGCAAGCCGGGACGTTGCAGCCATATCCCAACAGGATGGGAATGAAGGCCTTTCCATGTATTCCCAGCCTGTGCATCAAACCGTCCATCAAGAAGGCACCTCTGGCGAGGTATCCAGAGTCTTCGAGCAGGGTAAGGAGGATGTAGAAGGGTAGCACGAAGGGGAGGACGATGGTCAAGCCCGCCACCATTCCCTCCACCACTCCCTCCCCGACCAAGCTTCCAAACCTCTCCGAGGTCCATTTCACCATCGGCCTGGCGATCCTTTCCAGGCCCCCTTCCAGCATGCTCCCTACCCAAAAAACCGTGAGGAAAAGGGAGAGGAGAATCCCGATCAAAAAGAAATAGCCCAGGATGGGATGGGTGGTGAGTGCATCGAGTCTTTCGGCTGGGAAGGGTTTGGGAGAGATCTTCTGGCTCTTGCTGGCTATCCTGTGGGCTAAACTGTATCTGAGGGAGGTGAGAAGGGTTGAAGCCTCTTCCCCGTAGAGTTCTTCGAGTTCCTTGGAATACTTTTCCGCCACTTCAACCGCGCGTGGAGAAATCCTACCCACCAGCTTTCTGATCTCTTCATCCCCTTCCAGAAGTTTTAGGGCCAACCATCGTGGGGGGTAACCGAAATTCTCCTTTTCCAAGAGGGGGAGAAGGAGATGGATTCTCCTTTCGATCTCCCTTCCATAGGAAGGCTTGAAGGGCTTGAGCTTGATCCTTCCTTCCGCCATCCCCACGGCTTTTTCCAGGAGGGAATGCATCCCCTTTCCCCTCACAGCCACGGTGGGTACCACCGGGACTCCCAGCTGTCTTTCCAGCCGCCTGGGATCCACCTTTATTCCTTTCCTCGCCGCCACATCCATTTGGTTAAGGGCTATCACTATCTTGGGTTCAAGCTCCAACAGCTGAAGGGTGAAGAAGAGGTTTCTCTCGAGGGCGGAAGCATCCACCACGTTTATTACGACATCTGGTTTTTCCTTGGCAATGTATTCTCTGGAAATTCTCTCTTCCAGGGAAAAAGTGGTGAGGGAGTAAATGCCCGGTAAATCTATCATGTCGATGAGCTTTCCTTTGAAGTATAGGGTACCTTCGGCCTTTTCCACGGTTTTCCCCGGCCAATTTCCAATGTGTTGGTGGAGACCGGTGAAGTAATTGAAAATCACCGACTTTCCAACGTTGGCGTTGCCGGCTAGGGCTATCCTGATCTTCTCCATTCCTTCACCCGAGGGGTTTTACGAAGACCCTCGAGGCCAAACCCCTACCCACCGCCAACGTGGTTCCCCTTACCTTCACCAACAAGGGTCCGCGAAAGAGAGCGGACTTCAGGACCTCTACTTCCACTCCGGGAGTAATGCCCATATCGGCCAGGCGACGGCAGGCGGAAGTTCCACCAGAAAGATGGGAGACTATCCCTTTCTGTCCCTCCAGTAAGCCCGTGAGGGGGAGGGAACCTGGTGGTACCCCTTTGGGGAGGAGGCGTTCCGTCTCCATTTTTCGATGGATGGCGGTCTCCACCTCTTCGGGTATATGATGTTCGAGTTCGCAGGCTTTTTCATGGGCCTTGGAGGGGGAAAGGCCCAGGCTGCTCAGGAACCTCTCCATTATCCTGTGTTTTCTCAGGATGCCCCTTCCCGTTTCTTCCCCTTTTTGGGTGAGGATTACCCCCCTGTAGGGATGGTGTTGCAAATATCCTTCCTTAGCTAGTTTTTTGAGCATGAGGGTTGCACTGGAGGGAGCCACCCCCAACTCCTTTGCCACTTTCGTGGTGGTGGTTTTCTCCCCCCTCTCCTTTAGGCGGTAGAGGGCCTCCAGATATTCCTCGGAACTCTCGGTGACCATCTAAAATTTAGGCTCACCTAAAATTTAAATGAAGCGGCGTGTTTTAATTTTAGTAACGCTTAATACCCCTTAGAGTAAGTTATCAGCGGTGGAAGGGTGAGGATCCTGTACTTCTCTTTTGAGTATCCCCCTTTCTTCGTCGGGGGCTTGGGTACGTACGCCTATGAGATGACTAGACGTTTTGCCAGGAGGGGGCACAGCGTAACGGTTTTTGCCAAGAATCCTGGAAACTTACCCACTTCCGATCTGGAGGAAGGAGTGGAGATCCATAGACCTATGACGGTGGATGCAACGGATCTCCTCCCTCTCATCGTCCCGGAAGATGTGAAGCATTGGCCCCTTCATGCCCAGCAATACTTTGCCGATGCCTTCATTTACAACATCCTCTCTTCCACTAAAGTTTGCAACCAGTTGGTGAGGGCCGATCAGAGACAGTTCGACTTGATCGTGGCCCATGATTGGATTTCTGGGATAGCCGGAATTACCTGTAAAAAGGACCTGAAAAAACCCTTCGTTTTCCATCTTCATTCCGTGGAAGAGGGAAGGGTGGGCGATGGTTCCCCCACCATAAAGAACCTGGAGAGGTTGGCTGCAAGAACGGCCGAAGTGGTAGTGACGGTAAGTTATGCCATGAGGGATCATCTCATTTCCTTGGGATACGAGGAGAGGAAAATTCGGGTGATCTACAACGGTGTGGACGAAAAAAAATACGATCCCTCGACGGTAAAAGAGGAGGAAATACTTGAATTCAGGGAGAAGCTAGGGGTGGGCACAGACCCCATGATCCTCTTCATAGGAAGGTTGTCCTGGGTGAAGGGGGCAGACACGCTCGTGAGGGCCATGCCCCTCATCCTAGCGGAGGTGCCGAATGCCAAGTTAGTCATCTTAGGAAAAGGAGAGCAGGAGAAAATGCTGAGGGATCTGATAAGGCAACTCGGGGTGGAGAAGAGCGTGATCACGGAGTTCCAGTACGTGAATGAAAGGGAGAGAATTTTACACTATGCAGCTGCGGACGTGGCAGTCTTCCCCTCCAAGTACGAGCCCTTTGGAATAGTGGCCACAGAAGCCATGAGTATGGGTAAGCCGGTGGTGGTGGGTGCTAAAGGGGTTTCTGGTTTTAGAGAACAGGTGATCCATCAGGGTCCCGAAAGGTGCGGGAGCCATGTGAATCCCGATGATCCCTATGATGTAGCCAAATTTACGATAGAACTCCTCAAGGATGAAAAGCTGAGGAAGGAACTGGGCAAGAATGCTAGGAAGCGCGTGCTGGAGAAGTTTACCTTCGATCAAGCAGCGGATAACACCCTCAAGCTATACGAAGCAGTGTTGCAAAACCATCTTCCCTAACCTTTGCCTATTTTAGCGAAGACTTTAGGAGGTAGTATGGATGAGGGTGGCGATGCTTGCTTGGGAATCCCTGCATTCCATCTGGATAGGGGGATTGGGAGTAGTGGTGAGCAAGCTTTCCGCCGAGCTTTCCAAGAGGGGCCATGAAGTTCACCTCTTTACCAGATGGGTGGAGGGTCAAGAGGAGCACGAGAGACTGGAGGGGGTTTACTACCACAGGTGTAAGTTCGATCCAGGTTTTGATCTCTTTTCCCTCACTAGGAACATGTCCCATGCGATGGTGTCCGCCCTGAAGTGGGTAGAAAGGAGGGAAGGGAGATTTGACCTGGTGCACGGCCATGACTGGCATGTGGTTGAAGCCTTACATCTCCTGAAACAGGAAGGGAGGCGCTTGGTTTTTACCTATCATTCCACCGAATACGGAAGGAACGGAAACAAGTTTGGAGATTGGTGGGAGTTCAGGGAGATTTCAGGAAAGGAGTGGTATGGAGGTTATTTGGCGGACATGGTTACCACCGTTTCCAATTACATGAAAAGGGAGGTTTGCTGGCTATACCATCTTCCAGAAGAAAAAGTGGAGGTGGTACCCAATGCCGTAGATGCGGAGGATTTCGGAGTAGAGGTGAATCCGGAGGAGATAAAGAGGGAGTATGGTCTGTCTTCGGACCCTGTAGTACTCTTTCCTGGTCGCTTGGAGTACCAAAAGGGACCCGATCTCTTGATAGAAGCCATCCCCAAAGTTTTGGAGAAGGGGCAAAGGGTGAGGTTCGTGTTTACTGGTACGGGAAGCATGAGGGAGGAACTGGAGCGTAGGGCGAGGGAACTCGGGGTAGGACACGTTGTTAAGTTCTTGGGATTCTTGCCCTTGAGGAAGTATATCGAAATCCTCAGAGCCAGTGACATCGTCTGTATCCCCAGTCGCAACGAACCCTTTGGCATCGTCTTGCTCGAGGCTTGGGCCGCCGGAAAACCTGTGGTGGCCGCGGGTGTGGGAGGACTGGATGAAAACATGGAAAACCTGGTGGAAGGAATAAAGGTTCAACCCCAGCCAGAGGCCATAGCTTGGGGAATCAACTATCTATTGGACTCGCCTTCTGAGAGGGAAAGGATGGTGAAGAATGCAAGGGAGAAAGTGAGGAATTTCAGTTGGAAGAAATCCGCGGACAAGCTGCTGGAAGTTTACAAGAAGACCTTGGGCTAAAGGAAGTATTCCTTAACGAACTCGAAGTTTCTCCTTATCCTTTCTTCACCTTTCAGGATCCCTCCATGGCCAGGAAGAAGATACTGTAGGTTGAGAACGGAAACCTTTTCTATAGAAGTTGCAAGTTCTTTCGAACTTCCACCAGGAAAATCGGTCCTTCCCACCCCACCTTCGAACACCAGGTCCCCGCAAAGAAGGAGTTTCAATTTGGGGTGATATAGGCTCACACTTCCAGGAGAATGACCGGGTGTATGGAGGACCAAGAGTTCTGTTTCCTCCTCTCCTATTTTGTTTCCCAAGTAAGAGTCCACTTCGAACCTCGGTACTTCCATCCCGAAGTATCTCCCGAATTCTATGCTGAACTTGAGATGTTCTTCTTCCTCCCTGTGGATCATGATTTTGGCTCCAGAAAGTTCTTGAAGGGGACGGTTGGCACCACAATGGTCGGGATGACTGTGTGTGTTTACAATTATTTCTATTTCCTCCGGTTCCAGCCCATCTTCCCTCATTTCCTTCAAACGTCTCTCCAGATACCTAGGATTGCCTGGATCTATGAGGATGGTGGGGTTTCCTTCCACCACATAAACGTTACAATCCCCCAATCCCTTCTCGGGATACCAATATACGTTTTTTACCAGTCTCAACCTTTCACCAGCCAACCCCTTTCCTTTAAAATCCTCCGGGTGGTTTTAGTGAGTTTTTTCTTCCCCAGTTCTTCCCTCCCGAACCATCCCGCATCCAGCACTTCACCCCCCTTCCTCACTTCGGTGGAGAGGGCTTCTCCCAAAAAGCAGACGGTAACGTAATGGTATTGGAGCACTCCCTTTCCATTCTTTTCCAAGATATCGTAGACACCCACCAACCCCTTGAGTCTTATCTTTATTCCCGTCTCTTCCTTCACTTCTCTCACTGCAGCTTTTCTTATTCCTTCACCAACTTCCACCAGTCCTCCAGGTAACGCCCATCTTCCCTTTCCAGGCTCAGAACCCCTCTTTACCAGCAAGATCTTATCTCCCCTTTCCACCAGTACGGAGGCGCCCAGTCTCGGAAAGACCTTCTTCATCTGATCCTTTCCTCCAGCTCCAAGCTGAGCTCCATGAATTTGGAAAAAAGATTCTTTCCTTCCTCAGAATCGAAAACGGATTCTCCGAGTAACTCCGCTCTTGCCACCGCTTCCGTATAGGGAATAACGGCCAGAACGGGCATGCCTTCCTCTTCCAATTTTCTCATCAATCCCTCACTTCCCTCCCTGAACTTGTTGAGCACGGAGAAAATCTTGTTTATCCCCAAATCTTCTCCAAGCTTTTTGATCTGTTTGGCGGTTTCGAGGGATTTTAGACTTGGTTCTACCACCACGATCATTACCTCCGTAGCCTGCGTGGTTCCCCTCCCCAGATGTTCCACTCCCGCTTCCATGTCTAGGACGAGGACTTCGGCCACTCTAGAAAGATACTCAATGAGTCTCCTGGCAAGGGCATTGGCGGGACAGAAACAACCCTGTCCACCCTTCCTGATTTTCCCCACTACCAGTAACTTCACTCCATCCCTGCATTTTATACCGAATCTATCGAGAAGGTCGTCTACCTTGGGGTTGAGTTTGAAGACCAGACCATATCCCTCCGGTGGTGCTCCAGTTCTCTCTTGGATGAGAGAAGACCTCTCCATCAGGGGTATCAGCTTTTCTTTCGCCACTTCTCCCTCCGTTCCCAACGTGAAGAGGAGGTTGGGGGAAGGATCCAAGTCTAGGGCCACCACTTTCTTTCCCCTCCTGCCAAAGGCCCTAGCCAGTCCAGCTGCTATGGTGGTTTTTCCCACCCCTCCCTTCCCTGTTATCGCTATCTTCAGGTTCTCACCCAAGTTTCGGGTTTTGGGAGTTGTAAAAGGTTATCTCTTGAGCCGTTACCAGCCCATCTTTCACGTATCCTACACCCTGGAGGAAACAATTTAAACATTTCTAATTTGGGTCTCCGGTAGGATTAAAGAACCTGAGGCTTAAGGTTGAAGATGGGAGAGAAAATAACTAGGATAAGCATTACCCTTCCCGAGGATCTTTTGCATGAACTAGATCGTTCTCTTAAATCGCAGAACTATGTAAGTCGCTCTGAGGCCATTAGAGATGCCATCAGGGATTTCCTCACCAATTACAAATGGCGCAGCGAATTGGAGGGGGAGCTCTTGGGGGTGGTGGTGATGGTTTACGATCATGAGGTTAGAGGTTTGACGGAAGAGATCCTAGAAATACAGCATAGAAGTGAAGGGATCATCCGTTCTTCCCAACATCTTCACTTAGATGAGAAGAATTGCATGGAAACCCTTTTGGTCAGAGGAACGGCGGGAGAAATAAAAAAATTGGTGGATAGGCTAGGAGCCCTCAGGGGAGTGAAACAGGTTAAGCTTGTAGTGGCAGGCACTTGACTTACTTGATTTTTTTCTTGCTCATCTTTTTGAACTCTTCCCACTCCTTTAGGGCCTCAGCCTTTTTCTTCAAGAGCTTTTCTTCCTCCACGGTGGCGCTTACCTCAGCCCCTCCACACGCCATTGGACCACCTTTTTCTTCTCCCTTTCCTCCATAAGAGGTTATCCCCTATCGAAGAAGGGGTTCTTTCCCGTGGCAGAGAGGGGGAGGGCAATCACCACATCGGCTTCCATTAGTCCGGCTTTCCTGGCGGCCACCCCGGCAGAAAACATCATTCTGTTATCCACATTGAGTAGCGAGGCCGTTTTGGCGGCAGAACCCAGGGCTATACCCAAATTGAGGGCATCCACTACACATATGGGTCCAGCGCATCCCCTCCCCTCTTTCTTACCCTCCTTTCTGATTTCCTCGCAGCTCCTGCCGCAGGCCCCGCAATTTAGGTCCATGGGTTCTCCCACCAGTCCTATGAGCAAAACGGTATTGGCAGTTCTGATGTTTTTGGCATCCCTGCGGAAGAACTCGTATTGATTCGCCATCTCCTCCATCTTCTCCGCCAGTTTTTCTTTTTCGGGAATAGTCAGGATCCTTATCCTGAGGTGATCCCTACCCCTTGCCTTTGGAGCGGTTCTAGCTGAAAGGGCCATGAGTCTGGCCACTTCCAGCAATCCTTCTTTTTCTTCCATCTTTTGTTGTGGGAAAGGAGGTAAAAAACAGTTTTTTTCTTCTAGGCCAAGGATAGAGGATGAAGGCAGCGATAGTTTTGCTCCTTTTCTTTCTGACGGTGCAGTTCTTGGGTTTGATGGTGAGTGACAGATATCTCGAGTTAGTGGAAAAAAAGGAAGCGGAACTCCTTTTTTCCAATCCACAAAGTGTTTGGAATTCTCTCTACCTCTTCGCCGTCCTCCTTCCCCTTACCCTTTTCGTTCTTTTTTTACTGAAGTTCAAGGCCAGATGGTTCAGGATTTTCGAAGTCATGGTGATCTTTTTCTGTTGTTGGCTTACGCTGGATTTACTGATTGGGGCAAAGTTTGGCTGGTTTCCTCTGGGATTTTTCCTCTCCCTTCTGCTAGTGGGATGGAGAATGATTAGACCCAGTCATCTCAACAGGGACCTTGTTCTAATCCTCTCTTCAGCAGGGGTGGGAGCGGTGCTGGGGGTCTCTCTGAGTCCCCTTCCCGGTATCCTACTCCTGGCCCTTTTCTCCGTTTATGATTATTTTTCCGTATTCGTCAGCAAGCACATGGTTTTCATGGCCGAAAGGCTCGTCCCTTCTTCCAGCTCCCTTCTTCTGTCGGTTCCGAAGAATCTTGGAGAATTCCTTGAAGAAGGAAAACCCGTCGGAAGAGGAAAGGGAAAAATTTTCTATCTGGGAGGAGGGGATCTCATCCTGCCCCTCCTTTTCTCGTCCTCCGTTTTTGCCTGTGAAGGCCTTCTTTCCTTCCTTCTCGTCTCCTTCTCCTCCGCCCTTTTCCTCCTCTTCCTTTTGCTCCTCCTTCATAGGAAGCCTGGAAGGATCTTTCCCGGTCTTCCCTTCCTCTCCGCTGGTTGCCTATTGGGATTCTTGCTCTCCGAGTTGCTCTGAGTCCACCGAAATAGATAAGGGAAGGCCCGCGCATTTTTTTAGCATGAAGCCCATCTACGAGCCCAAGGAAGGAAGGAAGATGAAAGTCTTGGTTCTCTTTTCAGGCGGGGCAAGTGCCCTTCCCTTTATGGTGGGAGGAGAAGGCTACGAGGTCATAGGAGGAATTTCTTCCAATAAGAAAGCTCCTGGAATTGCCAAGTTCCAGACCTTTGGGATACCGGTGGAGGTAGTGGATATCTACGACTTCTACGCGGGCAGACCCATCAGGGACATGAAGGTGAGGGAGGAATACGAAAAGGAGCTTCTCTCAGTAATAGAGAGAAGGGGATGGGAGCCGGACATAGTGGCTTGTTCAGGTTACATGTATATCCTCACACCCCTCTTCCTAAGCAGGTTTCCTTACCGTGTTCTGAACGTTCATCCCGCTGATCTTTCCATAGAGGAAGGGGGAAGAAGGAAATATACGGGATTGGGTGCCGTCAGGGCCCAGTTGGAAGCGGGGGAAAAGGTGACGAGGTCTACGGTTCACATCATGATCGAAGAGGCGGATCAGGGCCCCATCCTAGTTATTTCTCCCCCTCTCCCCGTGGAGGGTAGAAGCCCAGAAGAACAGCAGGAGCTCATGAAGGTGAAATGCGATGGTCCTGCTTATAGAGAGGCCCTCAGGCTCCTTTCGCAAGGAAAATTCGCCTTGGACGAGAGGGGAAAAGTTTACGTTAGGACGAATGGTGAATGGAAAGAAGGTTACGTGAGGATGGAGGAATAGAATGCCAGTAGGTGTGCTCGGGGTGAGTTACGGAAGCAGGTTTGCCTGTTTGGCCGATACCCTTTGTCGAAGCTGGCATATGGTCAAGTTGTTCATAGCCGATAGACAAAGGAATCCCTTCAACCTGAAGAAGGCCCAAGAGACGGGAGGAGAACATGTGGTAATTCCCGATTTGAACGTGAGGGATATCGTGAAGTTTGCGAAGAAACATGCGAAGGAAATCTCCTTTGGGATCTTGGGACCGGAAGGACCGGGTATTCAGGGGATAAGGGATGTGTTGGAGAAGGAAACGGGAATAAAGATGATTTGTCCCAGTTTGGAGTACTTCATAGAGAAGAGTAAGGTGAAGCAGAGGAAGTTGCTGGAAGAAGTGGCTCCCGAAGCCAATCCCAGGTTTAAGGTTTTCGATCCCGCCGAGATACCCAAGGAGAAGGTGAAGGAAGAGGTCTATCGCTGGTTGGATGAAGTGGGCGAGAAGGTGGCCGTAAAACCGGATGCCCCGGCCACAGGAAAGGGAGTAGGGGTGTGGGGGGATCATTTCAGGACGAGAGAGGAAATGTTTTACGAGTACTTCCTTCCTTCTTTTTCTAAGGGGCCTGTAATCGTGGAAGAAAAGCTGGAGGGGGAGGAATTTTCTCTCCAGTTCCTTTCGGATGGAGAACATTTGATCCCTACTCCATGCGTAAGGGATTACAAGAGGGCCTTTGACTGGGATCAGGGGCCCAACACGGGAGGGATGGGATCCTATAAGGATGTGGATGAGCTCCTTCCCTTCATGGAGAGAAGGGATTGGGAGCAGGCGATAGAAATAGCCGAACGTCTCCACCGGAGACTCAAGGGAGAGGGAAGGAATCCGAAGTTGATGGGAGTAATGTACATGGGATACATTCTCACACGGGAGGGGGTTAAGGTGCTGGAAGTGAATAGCAGGTGGGGGGATCCAGAGGTAATGAACCTGATGCCTTTGTTGGAGGACGACTTCGTGGAAATCTGTTTTCGCTGTTTGGATGGTGAGCTGAGGGGAATGAGGTTTAAAAGGAGGGCCAGCGTGGTGATCTATGCCGTTCCTTTGGAATACGGGGGTTACAGGAAGTACTCGGGGCCCAGGAGAGTGAAGCTGGAGGAAGCGGAAGCCCTGAAGGCAAAATACGGGGAGGACCTGAGGCTTTATCCCGGTTCTCTGGAAGTCAGGGAAAATGGAGAACTTTGGGCCCTAAGTTCCAGGACCGTGGCTGCCGTGGGGATAGGGGATGATTTGGAAAGGGCTAGGGAGATAGCACTCGAGGCCATAAGGAGAGTGGATGGTCCGCTCAGACATAGGGAAGACATAGCCCTCAGGGAGCATGTGAAAAGGAGCATTGAGCACATGAGGGCCCTTAGGTCTTAAGTTCCCTCAAACATCTGAGTTGCGCTTCTTTGGCCTTTGCCATGTTTGAGTCAAATCCCTCTTCCCAACAGGCCTCCAGTATTCTCTTGGACTCGCGGAGTGGGGTGTGATGTAGGGAGAGAATTCTCTCCACATACAGTTTTATTCCTTCCTCTAGAGAGGGGAAAATCCCATTCACCAATCCCACTTTCTCACCTTCCTCCGCCGTCATCCTTCTTCCGGTCAAGATGAGATCCCTAGCCAGGCCTTCCCCCACTATCCTGGGTAAGAGATAAAGGGCTCCCATGTCTGGAAGGATACCGAATTCCGGTTCCCTTAAGTAGAAGGTGGTTCCTGGAGTGGCAAGTCTCAAATCGGCCGCTAGGGCGAGCTGCATCCCCCCTCCTATGGCATACCTCTGACAAGCCGCTATCACAGGACAGTCCATTCTCCTGAGTTTTGCTATTACCCTTTGGGCAAGGTCTATGATGGGGAGGAGTCTCTCTTCTTCCCAACCAGCCAGTTCTGCTAGCACCGAGGTATCCAGACCTGAGCAAAAGGTGTCCCCCTTCCCCCCCAGAACCAGTACCCTTGGTTTATACTCCTTTACTTCCTCTAGAACCTCGTCCAGTTCCTCCAACATTTGTAAATCGAGCGCGTTCTTCCTTTCCGGTCGATTCAAGTTTATCCTAGAAATCTCTCCGAGCACCACTTCTACTTTTTCAGGCATCTTTTTCCTTTTCCTTAGGAATAAAAAGGTTTGAAAACGAAGAAGAAAGATGGAGAAACTGATCATCACGGTAGCACCTACCGGAGGGGAATACGTTTCCAAGATGCAGACTCCCTACGTCCCATGTACGGTGGAAGAAATCGTGGAAGAAGTGGTTAGGTGCAGAAAGGCTGGTGCATCCGTAGTGCATCTCCATGCCAAGGATCCTGAAACGGGACTTCCCCATCCCAATCCCAACTCCATTTTTCCTGAATACATCAGAAGGATAAGGGAAAGCGAGGCCTCGGATATCATCATCAATCTCACGACTGGAGGGGGAAGGCCTTTGCCTGGTCCTCTCGCTGAAATGCTTGGAAGGAAAGTGGAGATGACCCAGGAAGAATACCGAAGGACCCTGGATAAGGTAATGGAAGAGAGGATGACCTTTGGACAGGAAATGAGTTCTCTAAACATGGGTTCCATCAACTTGTGGGAGGACATGGGTATTCCCTCCCTGAGGGAGGAAATTTTCGAAAATCCTGTGGCCAGGATCGAGAGGTGGGCGGAGTACATGTACAAGAATGGTGTGAAACCTGAACTGGAAATCTATGACACGGGTCAGATCAACACTGCGAAGGTTCTCGTGAGGGAGGGAAAACTGAAAGAGCCACTGCACGTTCAATTCGTGATGATGGGTGGGCTTTCCTGTATGTCCCCCGCTCCAGAGACCCTTCTGTATTGTGTTAAGGCCATACCGGAGAGTTGGACTTGGTCGGTATGCGCTCCGGGAAGGTATGAGATGCCCATGGCGGCTTTGGCCATCATTCTGGGAGGACACGTGAGGGTGGGAATGGAGGACAACATCTATTTGGAAAGGGGGGTCTTGGCCAAGAGCAATGCGGAACTGGTGGAAAAGGTGGTTAGGCTGGCAAGGGAGCTGGGAAGGGAAGTAGCCTCCCCCGATGAGGCCAGAAGGATCCTTGGTCTTAGACCTAGAGCTTGACGTTTATCTGAGTTTTGCCCCCAAGTGGGCGAGGGTGGCCTTTTTTACCTCCTCAGCCTTTTTTCTTCCCGCCAAGCGCTTCAGGAGTTCCAGTGCAAAGGCAAAAGCAGTGGCAGGACCCATGCTGGTAATCACCTTTCCATCCACTACCACCAATCCCTTGGAAGGTTTTCCTCCCGCTTTCTTCAGTTCGGCCTCCATTCCTGGATAAATGGTGCTTTTCTTACCCTTCAACACTCCGGCCTCTGCGAGGACGGAAGGAGCACCGCAAATGGCGGCCACTATCTTGTTCTTTTGGGCGGCTTCTTTAACCATTTCCAGTACCCTTTGGTTTTTCTTCAGGTTCTCGTATCCCGGATAGCCACCAGGACAAATCACGGCATCGAAGTCCTCGACCCTGACCTCTTCCAGTTTTTTGTCTGGTAGTACCTTTACCCCATGGGATCCCTCTACGGGTGTTTCCAAGCCAGCTGTTACCACTTCCACTCCACCCCGCCTGAGGAGATCCACTATGGTCATGGCCTCTATTTCCTCGAAACCCGGAGCTAGGAAGACGAGGGCCTTCATCATTTTTTTTCCTCGGGGGAGTTTTAAAAATGAGTGGGTAAAGGAGAGGGATGGAAGCGGTAGGGATGATCCTTTGTGGAGGTTACGGTAAGAGGCTCTTTCCCCTCACCCAAGCCATACCTAAGGTCTTGCTGGAACTGAAAAGGGGATATACCATCCTCGACCACCAGCTCTCCCTCTACCGCAAGGCTGGCATAAGGAAGGTATACCTTTTGGCTGGGTACAAGGCCGAGGAGATCGAGAAAAGATATGGAAGGAGTTGGGAGGGAATGGAGCTGGAATACGTTGTGGAAAGAAAGCCCCTTGGAACCCTCAACGCCCTTAGACTTGGGATGAGGAAGGCCAGAAAGGAAGCGGTAGTGAGCAATGGGGACGTGGTAATGGAGATGGACTTTAAGGGGATGTGGGAAGACTTCAAGAAATCTGGGGCCCTAGCTTCCCTTTTGGCGGTAAGGATGAGAAGTCCTTACGGGATCCTGCGCCTGAGGGGGAAGAAAATTGTTTCTTTCGTGGAGAAACCCCTACTTCCCCACTATGTCAATGGAGGAGTTTATTGTCTCAGTCCTCTCCTCCTTCCCAAGATGGAGAAATTCAAAAAGGGAAACGTGGAACAAACTCTTTTTCCTGAACTGGCCAGGGAAGGAAAGTTGAGATGCTATAAGGCAGAGCTCCCCCTTTGGATTCCAGTGGATACCTTCAAGGATTTGGAAGAAGCTAGGAAAAAACTGGAAGAACTCAGAGCGGTTTAAGGGCTTCTGGAAGAAGGGTCAAAAAGGCGGAAGCTTCTCCCCTCTTGGCTTCTCCGAGTAAGAGGAGGACCAATACCTCTTCTTTCTTCCACACGGCTCCATCCATGTTTTCCCTTTCCAAGTAGAAGTGACCCCTTCCCGGATAGCTTTCGTAGAGCCAATCACCGAGCCTAGCCAAGATTTCCTGCAAACAATTTTTGGCTTCTTCCGGTGAGGGAAAGAGAAGGGTGTAAAGGGCAAGCCTCCTCCCTTTTTCGCCTTCCCAAATCCTAAAAAATCCTTCCCCTTTCCCTGGCGTTCCCAACAAGGTTTCCTCTTTTACTCCCCCTTCGCTCACCATTTTCCATCCTTCAAGGGAAATCTCCCTGAGGCAGGAGAGGAGGTTGGGCTGAGGTTTTTCTTCTACAGCTTCTTGAGGCTTGGTCTCCTTTTCTTCTTCCAAGGCCTCTTTGAGCTTGGAAGCTATTTCCTTCCTCTCTTCTTCTGGGAAAGGAGATTCCTCTCCCCTTCCTAAAAGGGGAAGGGCCACCAAGAGGAGTATAACAAAAGCTACACCCACCGCGAAGATAAAGGCTATCTCTGGGGAGGAAGGAAAAAAAGTGAAGAGGAAAACCGCTAGAGCAGTAATTCCTATAGAGCCCAATGCTAAGATTCTCGCCTGTTTCATGCCCGTCTTATAATTTGGAGGGTGAGTCCTTATAGAGGTGTAGGCTTTCCCAAAAACCTCTTTTAGCCAAAATTTTTTAGGAAAATTGAATGAGTATCAATCCAACCAAGTTCATTTGGATGGATGGAGAGCTGGTGCCCTGGGAAGAAGCTAAAGTACATCTCCTCACCCATACCCTCCACTACGGTTATGGGGTTTTTGAGGGAATAAGATGTTACAGGACTTCTAGAGGTCCGGCCATCTTCAGACTCAAGGATCACATGGAAAGACTTAGACGCTCTGCAGAAATAGTGGGAATGAAGCTTCCTTATTCGGTGGAAGAGCTGATAGAAGCTGCCAAACTCGTGGTTAGGGAGAACGGGCTGGAGGAGTGTTACATAAGACCCATCGCCTATTGCGGATACGGGGTCATGGGTTTGAGTCCTAGAGGAGCCCCGGTGAGGGTGGCGATAGCGGCTTGGCGATGGGGAACCTACCTGGGTGAAGAAGGACTCAAGAACGGGGTGAGGGTGAAGATTTCCCCCTACCGCAGGATTCACCCCTCCATCCTTCCCCCCCACGCCAAGCTGGTGGCAAACTATGCCAACTCCATCCTGGCCAAGCTGGATGCGTTGGATAATGGATATGATGAGGCCCTCATGCTCAATCTTTCCGGCAATATCTCGGAGGGGCCTGGCGAGAACATCTTCATAGTGGAAAGGGGGGTGTTGATTACCCCTCCAATTTCGGAATGTGCTTTACCTGGCATCACTAGGGACTCCGTCCTCCAACTGGCGATGAGGGAGGGTATACCCGCCAAGGAAGAACCCATCTCCCTGGAAAGGCTGTACAAAGCAGATGAAGCCTTTTTCACGGGTACGGCAGCTGAAGTCACACCCATAAGGGAAGTAGAGGGTCATCCCATAGGCAAGGGAATAAGGGGGGAAATAACGGCCAGGCTACAGGAGTTGTATTTCAGGGTGGTGAGGGGAGAGGAAAAGGGTTTTGAGCATTGGTTGGATTGGGTCTAAGATCCCAAGATTTCCTGCAAACGTTTCAGAATGAATTTCTTGACTTCCCCAAGATTTCCTTTTCCCGTAGCGCTGGCAGCTCCTGCATGTCCCCCTCCAGAACCCTCAAAAGTTTTTGCCACCTCTTGCATGAGCATACCCAAATGAAGTCCCTTGGTCTCGCAGATCTCTGGCGTAGCCCTCCCAGAAATTCTGAATTCCCCCTTTTCCTCCGAACCCACGAAGCTGAGATCTGCTCCCAGTCTGAGGAGGGCGGAGGCCGCATCTGCCTCGAAAGCGCTGAGTTCAGAAAAAACCACCAAATAATCGTTGAAGGCCTTGAGTTCCATCCTTTGTGCGGCTTTGAGCATGGCTATGCGTTTGGATCTATCTTCCGGTAACTTCAGGAGCTCCAGCAGCTTCCTATAATCGGCACCATGTTTTATCAGCTCACAAACGGTTTCCAGCGTGGAGTTACAGGCCAACTTCAGTCCAGCAGTGTCGGTGAGGATTCCCGCTAAGAGGAGATTGGCCTGATCAGCGGAAGGGGGTTTTCCCATTTCCTTGAGGAGGAGCAGGACCATCTCCGCAGAGGAGGTGATTTTCTCCTCCACCCAAGAGCATTCTACTTCCTCCTTCATGCCCTCAACCTCGGAATGGTGGTCTATTAGAAGGATAGGTTTTCCCCTTATTTCCTCCCCCATTTTCCCAACGTGCTGGAAGCTGGAGGCATCGACTATCACCACCAAGTCAGCTTCGAGGGAGGTTGAAGTACTCACCTCCCTACCATATTTTTCTAGCAAGAGCTGGGCAAGCTTGTTCATACCTTCAGGGATCACCACTTCCGTCTTTGCTCCCAGGGATTCCAAAACCTCTGAAAGAACGATGGCGCTTGCTACCCCATCCGGATCTGCCTGTTGGTGGGAGAGAAAGAGGATTCTCCCACCTTTCTTTGCCTGGGCCAGCAGGAGTTCTGCGACCTTTCTCTGAGGAGTCAAGCTTCAGTCCTTCTGGTTTTAAGAGCCTCCTCCAATTTCTGTTGTAACTCTCTCAGTCTTTCCGTTACCCTTTCTTCTTGTCGTTCCAGAGTTTTTACCCTCAACTCCAAGGTTTCCCGTTGCTCTTCGAGTTCCTTTTTGAGTTCTTCCTTGTTGGCCCTAATCAGAAGGGGTCCCACACCTTTATAAACAGCCGCGTCTTGGGGACTCTTTTCCAATTCTTCTACCGCCTTTTTGGTCTCCAGCAATAGCAATTCCAACTGCTGTCTCTGTGCAGCCAATGCTTGCGCATGTTGCTGGGCCTGCTGGTATTGTGCTACCATGTGTTTCAATTGCGGGGGGAGTTCCTCCATCTTTCTTCCTCCTTTAGTTCTATCATATCACGCACTACCGCCACCAATCTGAGGAGGGAGTTCAGGGCTGCACGCAAGGAGGGTGTATCCCTTGCCCTAATTTCCAGTTTTAGAATCCTCCCCCTCCTCAGGAACTTGACTATGCTCCTTTCCTTTCCAGGTAAAGCTTCTTCAGGTTTCAGGGCTACATAAGCCTTCTCTGCTAAGCTTGGGGAGGAAAACAACATTTCCACCTCTGCTTTGGAATAAACCGTCATTTCTTCACCTAGCCTTTACCCTACGCACTACGGGTTGACGTACCTTATAGAAAATCCTGAAACCGCAGTGCGGACAAACTATCCTTTCAAGTTTTTGTATTTCTATGATTTCGCCACACCTATAGCACTTGTACATCTCCTCATCCTCCGGTGCCCCCCGTTGAGGGTGGGCGATAGGCTTGACCGGCAAATTTACTCCCGCATTTAAAACATTCCCAAATACCAGTACTGGTTCTCTTAAGCTTTTTGGCTCCACATGAGGGACAGACCTTCCTTCCAGCTTTTTCAGCCTCTATCTTCGCCACAAGCCTTCTGTCCTTCAACCCATACCTGGGACCGTATTTCCCGGCCGCTCCCACCTTTTTCGTCCTTCCCATCCTCTCACAGCTTCCTCCTCAGTTCTTCTCCACATTTTCTTGCAAGCTCATAGGCCCTTTCTACCTCTTCCCTGCTGAAGAATCCACTCCCCCCCTTTTGCATGGCACAAATGTTTCCGTTCTCTAGGGTTGAAATGGTCAGACGGGCATCTGCCGTGTTTTCTTCCTCAAGTCCGGCATCTACCATCATTACTCCATTGAGTTTTACCACAGTTACCGCAACGGGTTTGCCCCTTACGGGGAAGGCGGGGAGGGTCCATTCTTCTGAGGTTGGAGGTTTAACGTCGTAAAGGGCCGCCACACTCGCAAGCACGGAGGCATCTATGAGATTTCCATCATGATCGAGAACGTAGATATCCACGAAGACCGCCCAGACTTCCTCACCCTCCTTGATACAGAGCTTTTCCAGGTCTATCATCTGGGATTCCCTTATCGTTCTATCCACTACCCTGGCTAGTTCTATGGCATTCTCGTTGGGTGGACCGGGTTCAAAGGTAGGCGAGGCCAACGGGAGTAGTTCAGCATTTACTACCAGAATGCCGGCATTGGGAGTGTCCGGGAAGGGTTCCCCCTTTTCCAATTTTACTCCCACCATCACTTGGGTATTACCCAGCTTGACCAGTGCTGAACCTTGTGCGGTTCCTATCACTCCCCTCTCTATCTTGATTTCCCTGTATTGGTCTAGGGCCCTTCCATCTATTCTCTTCCCTTGACTGGCGAGCTCCGCCAGATATTCCCTCTTCACACTCGCTATAAGTTCCTTCATCTTTCTTCCTCCATGGGCAGGTATTTTTCCTTCAAGGCCTCCTTTTGCACCTCGTAAATCTTTTCTATTCCTTTGAAGGCAAGATCCAGTGCCTGCCTGAATTCTTCTGGGGTCAAGTTTCCATCCATTTGAAGGAGAGTGATCTGCTTTCTCCTGGGCATTACCGCTATAGGCATATCGGCCTCTCCCCATTGGTCCTCCTCTTTCATCAAATCCAAAACCACCACGCCATCCACCTTTCCGGCTGAAATCCCCGCTACTAAATCCCTCATGGGAATACCCGCATCGGCAAGGGCAACCGAGGCAGCAGTGATCCCTGCCGTTCTGGTTCCAGCATCTGCCTGGAGGATTTCGATAAAGACGTCTATCACCGCCCTGGGATAGAGGTGAAGGAAGAGTACTGGCTCTAGGGCCTCCCTTATCACTTTGGAGATTTCCATGGACCTCCTATCAGGTCCTGGCCTTTTCCTCTCCTCTACGGAGAAAGGTGCCATGTTATACCTGCAACGGAGTACGGCCACGTCAGCCTGTTGAAGGTGTCTTGGATGCATTTCTTTGGGACCATAAACGGCGGCTAAGATCTTGTTTTTTCCCAGTTCTATGTACGCTGAGCCATCGGCACGCTTCAAAATCCCTGCTTTAATGCGTAGTGGTCTAAGCTCGTCGGGTAACCTCCCGTCTAGCCTCCTTCCATCCACTATTAGCCTTTCGGGTTTTCCCGTCATCATCTTTCCTTCTCCAGTTTGGCTTTTATTCTATCCGTAAGTCCAGATAAATGTGCTTCTCTTTCTATTAACAATATAGCTTCCACCACCGAGTTGATTTTTTTGGGATCCTTTCCCCTAACCAATATCCTCCCGTTGAGCCCCACCTCCAACTTGCAACCCGTGGTTTCTTCCAATACCTTGAGCATAGAACCTCTCCTTCCTATTACCCTTGGGACCTTAGCAGGGCTTATTTCTACCAGTCTTCCCCCCCTTATTTTTCCCAGTCCTCTTTCTGAGGCAATTAGCTGTACCCTCCATCTTTCGTCCACTTTTCTCACCTCAGCTATTACGGCATCACCAATCTTCAAGAACTTCCCCAGGTCTTCTTTGAAGACATCCACTTTCCTTCCCACCAAGTCGGATACCATGAGGTTGCCCGTATAAGGGGAGTTCAGGTCCACAATCCACCCAAAGGGATGGGTGTCTATGACAATACCAATCACCTTATCACCCTGTCTGGGTATGTACCTACCTTGGAGGGAGATCACACCAACGCTTTTATCCCTCACTTCTGCTAACCCCACCACGGCAGAGAAAATCTTCCCATTTTCTATGAAGGTACCTTCCCCAGCTTGGTATTCCTCGTCGGCCAGTAGCTTGCCTGGAACTACCAATTCACGGTTACTTACAAAGAGCATCACAACACCTTAGTCTGGGCTTCTCCCCTGGTGAGATCGTTCAGTCTGTCGAAAAACTCTGGTTGGAAACCTGCTGGAATTTCCACCAGTAGTACCAAAGAACCATCGGAGAGCCATTCCTCCTTCTTCACCTCAGCCATGTTTCTGATGGCATGTAAAGACTTACCCGCATAGGCTGGTGGGATTTTGATAGCTATTCTTCTCGTCTCGAACTTAAGGGGAAGAATGGATTGAATGGCTTTCAACACGGCGGGAAGTTGATCCTCAGCTTTTTTGAACTCGTCTATCCCCACCTTAGCTTGCCTTATGGCCTCTTCTACCCTTGTAGGTGGATGGGGGAGACCCGTTTGTGGATTGATGGCCCTCTTGGCGATGATGGAAGCTATTTGCTTCAATTTTTCCTCCCTCATTTTCTTCCTTTGTTCGGTGGTGAGCTGGATCTTTCCCTTCTGGAGGATTTGTTCAGTTATTTTTCTCACATCGTCGGTTCCGAAAGCCTTCAGCAGAGCCTCTCTCGAAGCCGTTTCCCCTTTACTGGCATCTTTAAAGACCTTTTCCACGGCCAAAAGCTCACTCATTTCCACGGGTTTACCCTCCTTGAAGACCTCCACCAACCTTGGATCCACTAGTATCTCAAAATTCATCCCTTGAATGGAAAGTCTGGCCACGACGGCTTCTTCCAGCTTTACCATTTTCTCCCCACTACTTCAACTTGGAGAGATATTCGGCAATCTCTTCATTGGTGAGCTTTTGGAATTTCCTGGTTTTGAGGGGGATGATGGCGGCTTCTAGCTTGGAAGGCTCAAGCTCTCCTTCCACCACTAGCCGAAGGGCTCTAAAGGCTAAAAGCACCGCTTCTTCCAAACTAATTTTTTCTACGTATTCCTTTTCCAGGAATTCCAAGACGGTTGGTGCACCCCCTCCTATGGCTTGGGCCTTGTAAGCTGCCACCACGCCACTTGGATCCGTTTCAAAAAGGTGGGGGCCATCCCTATCTATTCCACCTATGAGAAGCCTGACCCCGAAAGGTCTTACTCCTCCGTGTTGGGTGTAGAGCTGCTTTAAGTCCCCTATATGTTTGGCTATGGACTGTACACTGATAGGTTCATCGTACCTCAGTCTATTTATTTGGGCTTCTATTCTCGCATTTTCGATAAGGACCCTGGCATCTGCTATCAGACCGGAGGCTGCCGCCCCCACGTGTTCGTCTATTTGAAAGATCTTCTCGATGGAATATTCCTCGGCAAGTTTGTTCCTCAGCCTTCTTTCCGCCGCCAAAACGATCCCATCCTTGGCTTTTATCCCGAGGGCGGTTAATCCCTTCTTTACGGCTTCTTGGGCATACTGCACTTGGAAGAGCTTTCCGTCGGGGCTGAAGACCGTTATGGCCCGGTCGTATCCCGCTCCTGGGGGTGGGAAAACCATATCAGGTCTTATTTAATCAGATGAGTTCATATTTAACCCCATCGTCCCACGTTTAGCGCTCATGAATATCCCTTATCTCGTAGGAACTTTCTCTTCGCACTCTTCATAGTGCCTGAAACCCCCAATACTTTCACCCCTTCCCAAGAGGCCAGAAGTCGTTTGAGTTCCCCCACCTGCTTATGACCACAACGCAGGAGTACCCAGCGTGGATGAATGGGGATCAGTTTTAGAAGGGGATGCTTTAAGCTGGGGTTTTTTTCCAGTAGGATCCTCCATCCTTCATGCCAAGATTTTTCCCCCTGATTCTTTAGTTCCAAAACTATGTATCTTCTCCTGACCCTTTCCATTTTCCTCCCTTGGTCCTGAGAAACTCCAAAAGCTCCTTTTTCTTCAAACTTCCGCTTTTCAAAGTCAAGTGTATTACCTCATCTCCCCCCTTTAGTACCCACCTTCCCCTACAGGCTTCCTGTTTGTCCAGCCTCAGGTAGAGGTTTCCCTCCTTATCCAAGTGTTGGTCAAACTTAGGAAAGAGGGAAGCTAGATTTTCGATCTTATCCAAGAAGAAGGATAATACCTCCTCCATCTCCTTCCCCTTCACCCTAGCCTTCAGAAGCACCAAGGGATTACCATAATGCCCTTCCAATTCGACCCTCTCCACCCTTATCTTGGCGGGAAGAAAGTTCTTCAAGGCTTCCATGATTTTGTTTTCGTCTTCCGTGGCATGTACCAGTACCTTTACGGTCACTTCCCTAATGGGAGGCTTCATCCCATCCCTACTGATCCCTTTCAAAGGAGTCCCCTAGCCTTCCTCCCTGCCGCGGTAAGTCCTCTGAAGACTCTTCCCCTAGCTTTTATCTGTGAGAGTTGTGGATCGCTTTTAATTGCAGGATGGTGGGGATCGATCAATATCACCTCGAAATACTCGTTCTTTCCATCGGAATCCACCCAATAGGAGTTGAGGACCTCCAAGTTGGGGTATTTTCTGGCTGCTCTTTCCTCGGCTATCCATTGAAGGCTTTTGCGTGGAGTGAATTTTAGAACTCCCATCTTACTGGGCTTCCTACCCCTGGAGGGTCGGGGTTTCCTCCTTCCTCCCTTTCTTACCCTTACCCTGACTACTATCACACCCTGTTTGGCCTTATAGCCCAAGGCCCTAGCCCTTTTTATCTTGGTAGGCTTGCGAAGTCTTACCACTGAAGGCTCTTTTTCTTTCATCCCCTTTCTACCCCCATCAACTCCTTTAGTTTCTGAGAGAGGATAAGAGCTATATTCCTTTGGGATTCAACCGTAGAGGCTCCCAAATGGGGGGTGGGGATTACCTGCTCAAGGGAAAGGAGCTCGAGGTTTTTGGTGGGTTCTTCTTCGAAAACGTCCAAGCAAGCTCCTGCAATCTTTCTTTCCTTGAGGGCTTTGACCAAGGCCCTTTCATCCACGATTTTCCCTCTCGAGGTATTTATCAGAACAGCAGTGGGTTTCATGAGGGAAAGCTCTTTTTCTCCTATCATCCTTTCCGTTTGTGAATTCAGGGGTACGTGAATGCTCACAAAGTCTGCTTCTTTGAGGAGGGTGGGAAGATCCACATATCTTACCCCAGCTCTTTCCATTTCTTCTCTTCTCACCAAGTCGTATCCCAAGACCCTCATGCCAAAAGCTAAAGCCTTCAAGGCCACTTCCCCCCCTATCCTTCCCACCCCTATCACTCCAAGGGTTTTTCCCTTCAGCTCAGTGCCTATGAATTTCTCTCTATCCCATTTTCCTTCCTTCATTTCCTTGTAGGCTTGAGGAATCTTCCTAGCCCAGCAGAGCATGAGGCCTATCACCAGTTCGGCCACGGCAGTTTTGGAGGCTTCTGGGGCGTAAATCACCCTGACACCTTTTTCCTCTGCAGCTTTCACGTCGATGTTGTCTATTCCTACTCCTGCCCTCGCCACGATTTTGAGTTTCTTTCCCGCTTCGATCACTTTCCTTGTTACCTTGGTAGCACTCCTCACTATCAAAACTTCATAGTCTTCAATCTCCCTGCAGAGCTCTTCTTCAGAGAGTCCTGGCTTGACTACTATCTCTCCCAATTTTTCTATTTCTTTCAAAAATTCCTCAGAAACGTGATCGGTGATTAGAATTTTCAGAGTTGCTCACCTTCAGAGACCTCTTTCTCCAAAGATTTGATATTGGAGGGTGAAGAGCCTGACCATTCCTTCAGCTTCCCTTTGATCTAGACCTTTCTGTTTCACCGATCTGAGCTGGGGCAAGAAGAGGGAAGAGGGGGACTCTCTCTTCACTATCCTCATTCCTCCCTTGTAAAGTTCTACTTGGATTGTACCGTTTACATTTCTTTGAGTGGAATCGATGAAGGCATCCAGATCTTTTTTCAGGGGATGCAACCAAGAAGCATGATAAACTAGGTCGGCCCAAAGCTTGTCTATTTCCCTCTTCACCCTCAACTGCTCTTTGGTTAGGGTAAGGTGCTCCAAATCCGCATGAGTGTAGAGGAGGATGGTCGCAGCGGGGGCTTCGTAAAGTTCTCTAGATTTTAGTCCCAACATGCCGTCTTCTAGAATGTCGATGATTCCTATGCCATTCTTTCCGCCCACTTCGTTGAGATAGAAAATCATTTCTACGGGATCCTTTATTCCATCCACTTCCACCGGGACTCCCCTTTCATAGGTAATGGTAACCAACGTGGGCTTGTCAGGGGCCTTTTCTGGTGGTACCACCCAAAGATAGTCCTCCGGGAATTGTGAAACCAGATCCTCAACCTGTCCGCTCCCTATGGAATGGGACCACATGTTGATGTCCCCACCCAGCTTTCCTTTGGGTCTTTTGGGCTCCACCCCATATTTCCTTAACATTTCTTCCTCCTCAGCCCTTGAAAGATTGAGTTCCCTCACAGGAGCGATGACCCTGGTGTTAGGGAGATAATATCTGAAAACGGATTCCACCCTAAACTGGTCGTTGCCCTTCCCCGTACACCCATGAGCCACCGCCTCTGCACCTTCCTTTTTCGCCACTTCGGCTACCTTGGTGGCTATCAATACCCTGCTCATCGAAGTGCCTATGGGGTATCCCTCATAACTTCCATTGGCCTTGATACACCTATGGATGTACTCGGTAACGAATTCCCTTTTGGCGTCGATAAACCTTACCTTGGCCCCAAGTTTTTCCGCCCTTTCAAAGCCCAGCTTTATTTCCTCTTCTCCCTGCCCCACATCAACTAGCACGGGGATAACTTCATCGTACCCATACCTTTCCCTCAGGAGGGGAATGAGAAGGGTGGAATCCAAGCCACCGGAATAGGCCAAGGCTACTTTTTTGGCGGACATTTTACCCTTTTTCCACTTTCGATATATAAGCCTTTACCAGCTCGACCAACTTTCTGTGGGCTTCCTCCACCTTTTTCTCCCTTCTTTTCAGCAGGGCCCTCCTTTTTCTCACTTCTCGCTTCCTATTCCTCAACATCCTAGCGGTCTCTCTGGGGGAGGGACTTCCCAGGGTCCTCCTCATCTTCAGGGAAAAGAGAGGATCCAGATATCTGAGGAGCTGGGGGTCGATTTCTATCTTTTTGCCCAGCACCCTTTCGGCAGCTTTTTCCAACAAATCCTTGGAGAGTTCCCTTACGGTGAGTCCGGAGGAGAGGGCTTCCCTTACCGCCTCTCCCACCACCGCATGGGCCTGCCTGAAGGAGAGCCTGGCTTCCCTTACCAGACCTTCGGCCAGATCCCAAGCCAAGGCCCAGCTGGAGGAAGTTGAGGAAACCATTTCCTCCTTTACCTTCATCGTCCCTATTACACCCTTCATGATCCTCAGACACTCCCTTGTTTCGTCCAGGCTTCTCCACAGAGGAGGTTTTACCTGCTGCAAATCCCTGTTGTACCCACTGGGTATACCCTTTAAGAGGGTCAGGAGGGAAAGAAGGGCTCCATGGACTTCTCCGACCTTTCCCCTTATGAGTTCTAGGGTACATGGATTCTTTTTCTGGGGCATGGCGCTGGAGGTGGAAGAGTATTCATCGGAAAGTTCCACATACCCAAACTCTTTCGTGGACCAAAGGATGAGATCTTCCGCCATCCTGCTCAGATGGACCATCAGGAGGCTCATGCAGGCGACAGCTTCTATCACCACATCCCTGGAGCTCACAGCATCCAGAGAATTCTCTACGAGCCCTTCAAAGCCCAACAGGGAAGCGGTCCTCTTCCTATCGAGGGGAAAGGTGGAACCACCTACCGCTCCTCCTCCCAGCGGGGAAAGGTTCACCCGATGATAACACTCCTCTATTCTATCGAAATCTCTCAGGAGGGCATCAAGTTGGGCTAAGAGGTAATGCCCGAAGGTTCCTACCTGGGCATGTTGAGTATGCGTGAGGAAGATGATGGGGGTCTCCAAGTTTTCTTCAGCCCTTTTCAAAAGGACTTCCATAAGGTCCAGAAGATGGGAGGAAAGGAAGTTCAGTTCCTTTCTTAGCCTTAGCCGTAAATCTAAGGCCACCTGATCGTTTCTAGACCTTCCCGTATGGAGTTTTCCCCCTATTTCCATCCCAACCTCTGCTATTACCCTGCTTTCCAAGAACTCGTGGATGTCTTCGAACTTGCCCTCTATCCTCAACTTTCCTTCCCTGTATTCCTTCCTTATCTTCTCCAAGGAAGAAAGGATCTTCCCCAGCTCTTCTGCGGAGAGAATTCCCTTCTCGTAGAGCATGATTTCGTGGGCTTCCGTTCCATCAATATCCTCTTCCACTATTCTTTCATCCTCTTTCAATGAAGAGACGAACCTCCATACTTCTTCGGGAAGTCCTCTGGATACCCTGGCCCTGTAAATCCCCTTTTCATCCATGTAGTTCCCTCAACTTTCTTACCACCGCATCCCCTACCTCATGGGTTTTGGAGCTACCACCCAGATCGTAGGTCAAACATTTTCCTTCCCTAAGCACTTCCTTCACCGCCTCTTCCACGGCACGAGAAGCCTCTTCCTCTCCCAGTTCTTCCAACATCATTTTTCCGGCCAAGATGGTGGCCAGGGGATTGGCAACTCCCTTTCCAGCATACTTGGGGGCGGATCCGTGGATGGGTTCGAACATGCTTATTCCCTCTGGATTCAGGTTCCCTCCCGGTGCCAAGCCCATTCCTCCCTGCAGCATGGCACCCAAATCAGTTATGATATCACCGAACATGTTGGGTGTCACTATCACTTCGTACCACTCGGGATTCTTCACCATCCACATGGTCATGGCATCTACGAAAGCCATTTCCGTTTCTATTTCCTTATAATCTTCAGCCACCTTCTGAAAGACCTCCCTCCAGAGACCATACAGATGGGTGAGGACGTTGGCTTTATCCACCGCCGTTACCCTTTTTCTCTTTTCCTTCCTGGCCAGCTCGAAGGCATACCTTATGACCCTTTCCGCCCCTCTCCGGCTCATCACTCCAAGTTGATAGGCTATTTCCTCTTCGTCACTTTCTAAGTCTATTCCAAGCTTGAGTTGGTAGAGTTCCCTCACCATCAGATGTTCTTCTCTCCATTTTCCCCTTCCCCTCCCCCCCAGTCCCACGTAGAAATCTTCGGTGTTCTCCCTTACTACATAGAAGTCTATATCCTCCGGTTTTTTGTCCCTGAGGGGACAAGGAACACCCGGATAAAGCTTGACGGGTCTGAGATTGATATATTGATCAAAATAAAACCTCAGAGTGAGGAGGAGACCCTTTTCCAACACTCCCGGGGGGATTCTGGGATCTCCTACCGCTCCCAAATAGATGGCATCGAACTTGGAAAGTTCCTTCAGATCCTCTTCCTCCAATAACTTCCCCGTCTTGAGATAGTATTCTCCACCATAGGGAAACTCTTCGAAGGAAAGTTCTATCCCCTTCAGTTCCGAAACGGCTTGGAGGACCTTTATCCCCTCTCTTATTACCTCTGGCCCTATGCCATCGCCCGGTATAACGGCAATCTTGTATCCCATGGGTCTCAATTATTTGGTGAGACTCCATTATAACTCCTTTATTTCCCCTTGGATTTGAGGTAGGATAGGAGACCACCAGCTTGAAGGATGGAAAGAATGAAGTCTGGGAGGGGTTCGGCCTTCATTTCCAGGTTCCTGGTAAGGTTCCTTACCACTCCCTTGGCCAAATCGTATTCCACTTCTTCTCCGGTGGAAAAGGAAGTCCTCACACCCTTGCAAACCATCACGGGAAGGCCTTGGTTCACGGCATTCCTGAAGAAGATTCGGGCGAAGGATTCGGCTATTACCGCTCCTATTCCTGCTCCTTTTAAGGCCAAGGGGGCTTGTTCCCTGCTAGAACCGCAACCGAAGTTCTTACCCGCTATGATGACATCTCCCTTTCTGACCTTAGAGGAAAATCCAGGTATGAGGTTCTCGAAAACGTGCTTTCCAAGCTCATGCGGATCCCTTTTGACCAGATATCTGCCAGGAATGATATCATCTGTGGATATGTTATCTCCCAATACCCAGGCCCTAGCCATCATACATCCCTCGGATCGGTCAGTCTGCCCTTCAAGGCGGAAGCGGCAACGGTGGCAGGGGAGGCCAAATAAATTTCGGCCTCAGGACTTCCCATCCTGCCCAAGAAGTTGCGATTGGAGGACGACACGCAGACTTCTCCTGGACCCAACACTCCTATGTAGCTCCCCATACAAGCCCCGCAACCCGGTGGACCAAGGATGGCTCCTGCTTTAACCAACCTCTCTATTATTCCCAATTTCAAGGCTTCCAGATAGGTTTCCCTGGATGCGGGAACGACCAGCATCCTCACGCGCGGGTGGATTTTTCTTCCCTTGAGAATTTTGGCTGCTTCTAATAGGTCTTCGGTCCTACCGTTGGTACAGCTTCCCAGGAAAGCTTGATCTATTTCTTTTCCCTCCACTTCCCTTACGGGTTTTACGTTGTCCACCCTGTGAGGACAGGCCACTTGTGGTTCCAACTTCGATAGGGAATAAATCCTTTCCTCCGCGTATTCAGCGTCCGGGTCGCTTCTTATCTCTTCGAAGGGGAATCTGGCTCTCCCTTCCACGTATTTCCTAGTCAAGGTATCGGGAGGAACTATGGCCGTCTTGGCCCCCATTTCCACTCCCATGTTGCAAAGGGTCATTCTGCCCCCAATGCTCATTTTCTTCACTATTTCTCCATGAAATTCCAGAGCTTGGTAAGTAGCCCCATCTGCTCCAATTTCCCCTACCAAGTACAGGATAACGTCCTTAGGATATACTCTTCTCCCTAGTCTTCCCTCCAGCACTATCTTCACGCTTTCGGGGACTCTCAACCAAAGCTTTCCAAAAGCCATGGCGGCAGCTAAATCCGTGGATCCAATTCCCGTAGCGAAACTTCCGAAGGCCCCGTAGGTACAGGTGTGGGAATCTGCTCCCAAAATCAGGAAACCAGGAAGGGCGAAGCCCTTTTCCGGAAGTACCTGATGGCAAACCCCTTCCGCAAAAAAGTTTTCTATCCCCTGTTCTTTTGCGAAATTCCTCATCATGACGTGGTCTCGGGCTATTTCTATGGAATTCGGAGGCATTTGATGGTCGAGGATCATCACGACCCTTTTGGGATCCCATACTCTATCAGCTATCTCCCTGAAGCTCTCTATGGCGAGCGGACCCGTGATATCGTTCATCATTACCACATCCACCCTAGCTTCCACGATTTCTCCAGGTTCTACCCTTTCCTTCCCCGCTTTTTTGGCCAACAATTTCTCCGCTAAACACTTTCCCAAGTTCTCACCTTCTCACGGCACCGGTGGCAGCCGAACTGGCATGTTCGGCGTAGAACTTCAGATAGCCGGAAAGGGGTAATCTTCTGGGCTTGAAACTCTTTTTTCTTTCTTCCAACACTTCTTTTTCCACGAGCAATTCGAGCTTGCCCTCTCTTGCGTCGATAAGAATTTTATCTCCATCCTCAACAAACGCTATGGGTCCTCCCTCCGCCGCTTCAGGAGAAACATGTCCCACACATATCCCCCTCGTACCTCCAGAGAACCTACCATCGGTCACCAAGGCTACTTCTTCCAGCATGTTCATACCGGCGAGCAGGGAAGTGGCAGAAAGCATCTCCCTCATACCAGGACCACCTTTAGGACCTTCGTACCTTATTACCACCACTTCACCCTTTCTGATCCTCCCTTCGGAGATAGCCCTCACTGCAGCTTCTTCCCCGTCGAAAACCCTTGCTTTACCCAAGAACTTTAGGCTCTTTATTCCCGCTATTTTCAAGACGGCACCTTCCGGAGCGAGATTTCCGTAGAGTATCGCTATTCCTCCCTTTTTCCTATAAGGTCGGGAAAGAGGTCTTATCACCTCGCTCTCTATTACCCTCACACCCTTCAAGTTGGAAGCCACCGTCTTTCCCGTCACGGTGAGGGGAGTTCCCTTTATCAACTTCCCCAGTTGTTTCATCAAAGCAGGAATTCCGCCAGCTTCGTGTAAGTCAACTACCATATGTTCACCGCCTGGCCTAAGACTGCAGAGTTGTGGAACTTTCTTACTCAGCCTATCGAAAACTTCTAGAGGGAGATTGATCCCCACCTCTCTAGCAATGGCTGGAAGGTGGAGTATGGTGTTGGTGGAACCTCCCAAGGCCATGTCCACCACGATCGCGTTTTCGAAGGCACTTCTGGTTAGGATTTTGCTCGGCCTTATCCCCCTCCTGAGCAACTCTACTATTTGCTCTCCTGTTTTTCTTGCCAACTTAAGTTTCTCGGAGCTGACGGCCGGACAGGTGGATACCCTCGGAAGGGACATTCCCAGAGCTTCTATGAGACAGGCCATGGTATTGGCAGTGAACATGCCGGCACAGGAACCAGGGGTAGGGCAACACCTGTCTTCTATCTCTAGAGCTTCATGCTCTTTCAGTCTCCCGCTCTTCACCTCACCTATGGCTTCGAAGGCCGTGATGATGTCCACCCTTTTTCCCTTCCACTCTCCCGGGAGCATGGGACCACCCGTGAACATGATGGAAGGAAGATCCACTCTTGCCAAACCCATAAGCATGCCTGGTTCTATCTTATCGCAGCTGGCGATGGCTACAACGGCATCGAAGGGATAAGCCCTGAGCATGAGTTCGAGACTATCGGCTATGAGTTCTCGAGAAGGTAAGGAATAACGCATACCATCGGTACCCATGCAAATCCCATCGCAGATGGCAATGGTGTTAAACTCCATCGGAGTTCCTCCTGCAGACCTTATCCCCTCGGCCACAGCCTCGGCGATTGTTCTCAGATGAACGTGTCCAGGTACTATCTTACTCCAAGAATTGGCAATGGCAATGAAGGGACGGTTGAGATCTGTATCGTTGTATCCACAGGCTTTCAGAAGGGCTCTTTTGGGCAGGCCCTCTATCCCCCCCACCACCTCTCGGCTCCTGAGTTTCATCGAGGTCTACAAAGGTTCTTTTAGTGACTTAAAACCTTCACCACTACTTTTCTATCCCCGCCCACTTCCTGAGTTCCCTTCCCACCTTTTCTATAAGGTGTTCCTTTCCCTTCTCCCTCATTTCTTTGAGGTGTGGAAGCCCCTTTCGGTTTTCTTCTATCCATTCCCTCGCAAAACTTCCGTTTTGGATGTCTCGAAGAAGCTCTTTCATGACTTTTCTTGTCTCTTCCCCTATCAGTCTTGGTCCCCTGGTCCTTCCCCCGTACTCTGCAGTATTGCTTACAGCAGCCATCATACCCTCTATTCCCCTTTCATAGATGAGATCCACGATGAGTTTCAGCTCGTGCAAGCATTCGAAGTATGCATTTTCTGGTTGATATCCTGCTTCCACAAGGGTCTCAAATCCAGCTTTGATTAGCTCGGAAACTCCTCCAACCAACACGGCCTGTTCTCCGAAAAGGTCGGTCTCCGTTTCCTCTTTGAAGGTAGTTTGGAGGACTCCCACTCTGGTGAGTCCTATTCCTTTCGCCATACCAAGAGCCGTTTCCAAAGCTCTCCCAGAGGCATCTTGAAAGACCGCCACCAAACCCGGGGTCCCGGACCCCTGAAGATACATCTTCCTGAGCATGGCTCCCGGGGCTTTTGGCGCTACCAAGATGACATCCACATAGGGCGGCGGAACGATTTGCTTGAAGTGGATGTTAAAACCATGGCTGAAACCTAGGGTTTTGCCTTCCCTTAGATGGGATGAAATGGCTTCTCGATAGAGGAAGGCTTGTTGTTCATCGGGTACGAGGATATGAAGGATTTCTGCCCTTTTGGAGGCTTCTCCCACTTCATAAACCTCGAACCCATCCCTTTCCGCTCTCTCCCAGCTCGGCCCCTTTCTGGCTCCGATAATGACCTTGCATCCAGAATCCCGTAAATTCTGTGCTTGGGCATGACCTTGGTTTCCGTATCCTATCACGGCTATAGTTCTATCCTTTACCCAAGAGAGATCGGCATCCTTGTCCAAGTAAACTTTTGCCATGTCATAGTTTTAGGATGGCAAAGTTTTAAATACCACCGGAAGCCTGGTCTGGCCCTTTGTTCTTGGAAAGATAAACCTGTCCTGACCGTGCTACTTCCTTCAGAAGATCCGGACCCAGCGAGGAAAGGAGATGTTCTACCTCTTCGTGACTTCCCCCTATTTCTCCTATGAGAGTACCCTCCCGCACTTCCAGTACCTTTCCCCCCGCAGATTGAATGAGCCTTATGGTCTCGGACATTTCCTCTTCCTTGAGCTTCCTAGTCCTGAAAAGACAAATCTCTCTGGCTATACTGTTTTCAGGCTCTAACATCTGTACCTCCACGATGGGTTCGAGTCTGAGGAGAACCTTCCTCATGAAGGAGGCCATTTTGTCGTCTGCCTGAAAGAGGATGATCATCCTAGCCAAACCCGAGGGTTCTATACCCACGGTAATGGAGTCCATGTTGATTTGTCTTCGCGTGAAGCACCTAGAGACTCTCATCATTACTCCTGCCACGTTTTCGCAAAGCACGGAGAAAATTCTGGTTTTCATTCTAATCCCCCGTGATCATTTGGTCCAATTTTCCTCCAGCAGGGACCATGGGCAACACATGTTCCTCCGGGTCTATAACTACGTCCAAGACGGCTGGTTTTCCACACTTCAAGGCTTCCCTCAGCTTGGGTGCCATTTCACCTGGTCTGGTAACTCTGTCTCCCCATGCCCCATAAGCTTCTGCAAGTTTGACGAAATCGGGACTCTTTCCGAGATAGGTTTGGGATCTCCTCCCGCCATAAAAGAGATCCTGCCACTGCTTCACCATCCCCAGATAAGAATTATTAAAGATACAACAGACTACCTCTATTCCATTTTCCACTGCAGTAGCCAATTCTTGGGAATTCATGAGGAAACTACCATCCCCAGCTATGTCTATCACCTTTTTATCCGGTAGGGCAGTTTTTACTCCCAAAGAAGCGGGAAAACCGAACCCCATGGTTCCCAATCCTCCAGAGGAAATGAACCTCCTAGGACCTTTGATGGTACAATAATGGGCCGCCCACATTTGACACTGTCCTACTTCCGTTACCACGATGGAGTCGTCATCCAATACTTCCATTATCTCTTTTATTACTCTTTGAGGCTTCAAGGGAATGTCGTCGTAATCCATTTTCGGGGCAAAGTCTTTACGCATCTGTAGGACTCTCTCCTTCCACTCCGATCTTACCCCTCTCCTGCTTCTTTCCTTCAGTGCTCTCAGGATCTGTTGAAGGGAGCGCTTGGCATCCCCTACAATGGGAACATCTACCCTAACCAGTTTTCCTATCTCTACGGGATCGATGTCTATGTGGATGATCTTGGCTTTGGGAGCGAAGTACCGGGCGTCACCGGTCGATCTGTCGCTGAATCTTACCCCCACTCCTATAAGGAGATCGCATTCCGTTACGGCCAAGTTGGCAGCCTTTCTTCCATGCATTCCAAGCATCCCCAGAGAAAGGGGATGATCTTCCGGTATGCTTCCCTTCCCCATCAAGGAAGTCACTACCGGAGCTCCTAGGAGTTCTGCCAGTTCGATCAGTTCAGGGGAAGCTCCAGACCAAATTACTCCTCCTCCAGCAAACAGGACAGGACGTTCTGCTTCTTCGATAAGTTTTACGGCTTCTTCTATTCTTCTTGGATCTGGATCATACCTTTCCTTTTCTCTTCTCACGATTTCTGCAGGTATCTTAACCTTGGCCTTGGAAATCTGTACGTCCCTGGGAATGTCTATATGAACGGGTCCAGGTCTTCCAGCCATGGCTATGACAAAGGCCTTCCTGACCGCCTCAACCAGTTCCTTCACGTTCTTGACTAGGAAGTTATGTTTTGTGATGGGGAGCATGATACTCAACAAATCTGCTTCTTGGAAAGCATCAGTACCCAGGAGAGAGGTGGAGACCTGTCCCGTGATGGCTATTACGGGTGAGCTATCCATATAGGCATTGAGAATCCCCGTCACCAAGTTGCATGCCCCAGGTCCTGAGGTAGCCATGCACACACCTGGTCTTCCTAAAGCCCTAGCGTATCCATCGGCAGCATGAGCGGCAGCCTGTTCATGCCTTACGAGGATATGCTTTATGGAAGGTTCTTCGTAAAGTACATCGTAAACGGGAATGATGGCTCCTCCAGGAATTCCAAAGATGTGCCTCACTCCTTCTTTCTTGAGGGCTGAAACGAGAGCAGCCGCGCCAGTTATTTCCTCCATGCTTCTATCCCCCAGATAGCTGGTTATTAATTTTTACATCCTTACGAATTGAGCGTGGGGAACCCCCTGTATTCTGAGCACACAACTGGGGTCGATGAGGCCTTCCTTTATTGCCTCCTCTACGATGGAACCCACCAGGTTAGCTATAGTAGCCTCTCTCATAGCCTGCAAACACTCCGGAATGGTAGCTTTTTTCCCTCGATAGAATTCCTCACTCACTTTTAGTTTTATCTCTCCCTCTTTAAACTCCTTTCCGAGTAGCTCGGTATCACATACCGTAACCAGTACTTCTTCTCCCACCCTCCTTACTCTAAGTTCAAGCATCAGATATTCCTCACGGAGGATCTAGCTCCACAGGCTTCGCATCTCATCATATAGATCCTCCCTTGTTTTACGAGTTTGGTATCAGGTCTGTTACAGCTCTTGCATTTCACAAACTCTTCCATGTACCTGTCTATCCTTCCCTTTATCACCGAAGGAGTGAATCTTCCTTGAAAGAAAGCCTGGGAACCGTCGGAACTCCCCGCCGCCCCTAGCTCTCTCAGCAAGAATTTCATGAGGTGCTGGGGATCCCTATTGAGGGCAGAAGCAATGGCCTTGAGGTTCTTGAGCACGGTCCGGTTTCCCGCGGTTACCACTTCTGGTTCCGGTACTTTTAGTCTTTCACGATCCGATTCCACCTTGGGCAAAACTTGTAAAGCCTTTTCCAACCATTCTTGGTATTTTTCCATTCATCTCACTCTCCGATACCTTCCCGTTTTTGCTTCAAATATTTCTCCTTCGTCCATCAAGACGAGTAGGAGGTCTTCTACTTCTTTCTTTCCCAGCCCCAATTCCCTTGCCAGCTCTTCTTCCCTGACCCCTTCTCCCCTGTCAAGTTTCTCGAAAACCAGCAAAGCCCTCCTTTTGAGTTCCTCCGGAACCTGTGGGAGCTCCAATTCCTCCACCTCTATCTCCACCTCTTCGGGTGGGGTCTCGGCTTTTACTTCCATAAACCTCTTGGGTCGAATACCCTTGGCTAAGGCCTTTTTTTTGGCCAAGAGGATTTCCAACTCCCTCACCACTTCCCAATTCGGATCTTTTATCCTCAAGATAAGCTGGGGCACTAGATACCTTTCCCCTAGGTATTCCCTCATTCTTCCTATCACGTCTATTAGATCCCCCACTTTCAACTCATTCAGCTCCTTTGCCCCTTCTCTCCACCCCCTCAAGGAGATGACACCAGTGCCGTCATCTAGGTAAACAGTGCAATATTCTCCATCTTCCCTCAGCCATTTCTCAACCACCGTACCCATCACCCTAACCCTCGAAACCTTCTCTCCCCAAGGAGTAATCAGATAAGGAAAACCCTCTTCGGAAAGAAGGTATTCGCCCTGAAGGAGTTCCTCTACTTTTACTTTACGGGCCGCTGCCATTCTTAAACCATCTGCGAGGCTATATTTGATGTTTGTGATGGCCCCTGTCCTTTTCGAACTTCCGGAGCTCCAGAAGTGGGTAGGGCTTACAGGAGGAAAGAGGAAAGGTAAGCTGGGAGTGGGGGAGATACTGGAAAGGATAAGAAGGGTGGATCAGAAAATGGGGACAACCACCCAAGCCTTCGACGCGAGGTTGGTGGCTGGAAAGGCTCACCTCGCGCATGCCAGCAGGCTGGCCCTTCTCGCCCATTCCAGAGGAATGGGGTTTGCAGATTCCCTGGCTTTGGAGTTGATTTGTTGGGCGGCAGCGGAGAGGCAGATTTCTAGGGCATTGGAAAAGATGGGTTTGAAAGAAGACTCAGTGGCTATAGGGCTCGTTTCAGTGGGGGAGGAAAAGAAAACGGTGGAAAGAGCGTTGGAGGAAATTCTAAGGGAAACGGAAATAGAAAGGGAGGATGAAGTGCTGAATCTTTCACCTTCCAAGGCAAGGCTACTCCTAGAAAAGTTCTATCTTCCCAAAAAGATGGTCAGGAAGCTTGGGGTTCAGAAGCTGGTACTGGAGAGGATAGCCCTTCTGGCTCTTGAGAAGTGACTTTTTTGGACTTACACATTTGTGCCAACTTGCGGAGAGCCCGATAGGTTCCCCTCACCACCAACCGATCTCCCCCCATGATCTTTTTCCCTCGGTTTGGCTCGAAGAAGAATTTTCCCCTGCGCTCTATTACCATCACATCCACTCCAACACTTGTTTCAAGATTGAGCTGCTCGAGAGTTTTACCTTCTAATGTCGAGCCCGCTTCTACTTTGATCCTTGCTACTTGTTCATCCGCCTTTGAAAGAGCCTCTGCAAAGACAGGATGTAGCTCCTCACCCCTCAATATTACATCTGCAATGGTGTCTGCAGCATCCGAAATCTTTTCTAGACATTTCACGACTTGCAAAAGGCTGTTCAGCTTTCTTGGATCTTCTTCCTCCCTGCTCGCTTTTAGAGTTTCCAGCCAGAGTTGATAATTCAGCTTGTCGAACTTCTCCTCCAATCTCCTCACCTCTTTTCCCAGCTCCTTTGAGGCCAAGAGAACGGAGGAGTAAGCGAGATCGACCATCATGCTGCTCAAATCGTACATTTGGGCCAACTCCAGCTCTAGCTTGGAGGGTTTTTTCTCCCTCCCTTCCTCCACATTTGAACCTGTTAATTTATGCAAGACCGAAATCCCTTCCTCCGGTCCCCTCACCACGAGCAGATCCCCTTCCCTCAGCTCCGTACTCGAAGAGGGAGGAACTATCCATTCCTTATCCCTTCTTATAGCTAGGATCTTTACGCCAATTCTGGAGGGAAGTTCCAGCTCCTCCAATCTTTTGTGCAAAAGGGCTGAGCCCTCACCCACTCTCAGCTGGGTGAGCTTCTCTTCACATCTGAGAAGGGCATTTTTCACCAGAGGATGTATTTCCATTCCTCTCAGGACTAGGTCCACCATGTCTCCCGTGGAGTTTGAAATGGCTTCAGCCGCACTCGCTATTTGGAGCACCCCTGCAATTTTTCTTGCATCTTCCTCGCTGCGTGCGGCTAGGACAGCCACAGTCCAAATTTCATACATGAGGTGATCCATCTTTAGTTCGAGTTCCCTAACCTTTTTTGCCAACTCTTTGTTTTCGAAGAGTAGAGAGACACGTGCAAGATCCATCATCCAATCGGAAGTGTTCTTCATCTCGGTGAGTAGCTCTCTAACATTACGTGGTTCTTTGCTTTCTGCCATATTCATTAAAAATTCCTTCAGGAAAAAATAAGCGTTTCGAAGGCTAAGGTTCCAAGCTCAGCCCAAGTCTCTCAGCTTCCTCCAAGGCTTTTCTGAATTCTTGTGGAGAAAGGGCACGGTTTATCTCAGGATATTCCGCAGCTCTATAGCATGGACGATATTGCGCCATCACGTTCACCCATACTTTTTCTCCAAGGTTTTCGGCTATCCACCGGAGCACAGGGAAGGTACAGCACTCGAGATGACCCGGCATTACCAAATGGCGGATGATGAGCTCTGCATCCGAGAAGGCTGTGAGATGATTTCTCGTTACGGTTTCCCAGTATCTCGAGATACCTGAATATTTTCGGGCGCATCTGTCGTTCCCCCACTTGAAATCTGTTAGATAAATATCTTGGGTTCCCTTGAGGAGCTCCGCACTCGAGGAGCTGTAGTACATGTTGGAGTTCCAAACAGAGCTAAGGCGTCCACCATATTCCCTGAGGGTCTCGAGGATGAAGAGAAGGTGCGGGTCTGGGTTTCCACCCACAAAGTTCACATTCCTGGCCCCGTGTTTTTCGGCTTCGGAGATGAGGAAAGAGAGTTCCGCTGGGGAGAATTCTTCTCCTTCGTCAGGGAATTGTGAGATGTCCCAATTCTGGCAAAAACAACACTTGAAGGAACAGCCCGAAAAAAAGACGGTATAGGAGGGAACGAGCACGCTTTCCTCCCCATAATGCATGAATTCGGAAGCTACCTTCGTCTTTCCCACCCTGCAGAAGCCCTTTTCCCCCTTTAACCTGTTAACACCGCACTTGTGTTCGCAGAGTTGGCAGGAAGAAAGGAGGCGACGGGCCAGTTCTATCTTGAGGTCCAGCAGGGAGGATTTAGGTTTTTCAAGCTCGTCCAGTTTCATTTTTCCCTTGTCTACCAGTTCCAAGGTCTTTTTGAACTCCCTCAAGGAGAGGTCGTGGATTTTCCAGAGTTCCTCCGTTTCCCAGGAAGGCTCGAAGGATGCGGGTATCCTTTTACAGATTTGGAACCTGGGCGGTACTTCCCCCCTCAGGACCCTGAAATACCTAGCAAAGGATTTTTTGGCCCTTTCATTCCCTAGCACCGTGAAAGCATCTGGTCTTAGAATCCTCCACATTTCATCCTACCAAAACATTATAAAATCCTCCTCAAGAAAAAACTTCGGGAGAAAAATGATAGTAATAGGGGGTTCTGCTTCCCGCAAGCTATCTTGGGAAATTGCCAAAGAACTGAACTGTAAGTTTTCTCAACCGGAGGTTAAATCCTTTCCAGATGGAGAACTTTACGTGAGGATACCGGATGACCTTTCTGGGGAAGAGGTGGTAATAGTTCAATCCACTCCCCCTCCCCAGAATGAAAATCTCATGGAGCTCTTTTTACTTTTGGAGGCGGCCTCTGAACAAGGACCTAAGAGCCTCAAAGCCGTGGTTCCCTACTTGGCATATGCACGCCAGGACAAAATCTTTAAGAAAGGGGAAGCCCTGAGCCTCAAACTCATTTCTTCCTTCATAGAAGAGGCGGGGGCGGAGGAGTTGGTGGTAGTGGACATCCACGAAAGAGAATCCCTTTCTTATTTCTCTATACCTGTGAAAAACGTCACGGCAGCCCCTCTTTTGGGTAGATACTTCAAGGGAATGGGGCTTAAAGATCCTCTCTTCTTGGGCCCGGATGAAAAAGCCGCCCAGCAGGCCAGTAGGGCTGCGAAGGAATTGGGCGCTTCCTTCGATTCTCTGGAAAAGGAAAGGATTACTCCAGAACTCGTGGTAACTTCGAGTAAGGAACTAAGGGTGAAGGATAGGGATGCCGTGATCATCGATGATATCATAAGCACGGGTGGAACTATAGCGGAAGCAGCCAAAATCCTCAAGAAGGAAGGGGCAAGAAGAATCTTTGCTGCATGTACGCATCCCGTGCTTTCTGGAAACGCCCTTGAAAAAATGAAGGCAGCTGGTGTAGAGGGGGTGGTGGGGACCAATACCATAGAGAATTCCCATAGTTTGGTTTCCGTGGCCCCAGTTATCGTGGAGGGGCTCAGGCAGTCCGTCCTTTTATAAATTTTAATTGGCTATCCATGGATAGAATGTGAGGCTGGTCTTCCTTCTTTCAGGGGAACATCCTTATCTTCCCAGGGCAGAAGTTTTGGCAGCCATCCAAGCCGAAGGGGGTACGGGGAAGGTATTGGAGGAGTTCGATCAAGTACTGGTGGTGGAAACCGAAGTGAATCCTTCTCTCCTAGCCTCTAGGCTTGGCATGTCACACGAGGTTTGGACCCATCTTTGTACTTCTAGGGTGGAAGAGCTCTTGGAAGCCGTGGGGAGTACCGATGTGGTGGACCTGATACCGCATGGAAAAACTTTCGCGGTTAGAACGGTGCGTATAAAGAGATATTCACCTGAGATAAAAAGAGAAGAACTTTCGAAGAGAATAGCAGACCTGATAAGGGGAGAAGTGAAGTTTGAGGTCGATCTGGAGAAACCAGAGGTGGAAGTCTGCATAGCCCTCACGGATGGAATGGGAATAGTGGGAATGAAAGTGGGCGATACTGCCAGAAAAGAGATGGGAAGCCGCAGACCAAAGTTCCGCAAGGCCTTTCATCCCAGTACCCTTTTCCCTTCCCTAGCAAGATGCATGGTAAACCTCGCTAGAGCACCCAGAGGAGGAACTATTCTGGATCCCTTCTGTGGCGTGGGGGGAATTCTCATAGAAGCGGGACTAATGGGAATGAAAGTGTGGGGAATAGATTTGGATCCCAAGATGGTGGAAAGGGCTAGAATCAACTTAGAAAACTATGGAATAGAAAACTTCAGACTGGAAGTAGGTGATGCCTGTCAATGGAAGGGTAGAAGGGTGGACGCTATAGTCACCGATCCTCCTTATGGAAGACAGGCCAGTACTTGGAAGAGGTCAAAAGAGGAACTCTATAGAAGGGCCCTTCCTTCGCTGGTGAGGGCTCTCAAAAGGGGAAAATACATGTGTTTGACTTCCCCCTCAGAAGTCGACTTGGGGGAAATGGCAGCAGAGGTGGGACTGGAGGAGAGGGAGAGATACGAGCAGAGGGTCCACCGGAGCTTAACTAGAAGGATTTACGTTTTCAGGGGTTGAGAAGCTGAACCTCACGCTAACTTTTTTGGGAACAGGAGGAAGCATTCCCTCCCCCTCTAGATCCCTTCCTTCTTTGGCCATCAAGAGGGGTGGAGAACTCCTCCTCTTCGATTGTGGTGAGGGAACACAGGGGCAAATGGTAAGGGTCGGTCTCAGCCCCCTCAAGGTAGATGCCGTTTTCATCTCCCATCTCCATGGAGATCACTTCCTGGGTCTGGCAGGATTGGTACAAACGATGTCCCTCTTTGGTAGAACCCGTCCGCTGGAAGTCTATGTTCCAGTGGGAGAGGAAGAAAAAATTGAGACCCTTCTTCGACTCCCCCACTATACTCTAGAATTCGAAGTAAAGGTAAGGGGATTGAAGGGAGGAGAAAAAGTGGAAAGGACGGGCTATAGAATCCTCACTTCTTCCACCAAACATGGGGTAGTGGGTTTGGCCTTTTCCCTAGAGGAATTTCCCAGACCTGGGAAACTGGACCCGGAGAAGGCGGTCGGATTGGGAGTAACACCAGGACCGGCCTTCTCTCTTCTCAAAGCTGGTCAACCGATTTTCCTTCCTGGAGGTAGAGAGGTAAGGCCAGAGGAAGTGTTGGGTCCTCCCCTTCCTGGAAGGAAAGTGGTATACGCGGTGGACACAAGACCCTGTGAAGAAATCATTGCCTTAGCCCAAGGAGCAGATGTTTTGATCCATGATTCCATGTTCGGAGAGGAGCTTCTCGAAAGGGCCAAGGAAGGAGGACATTCCACCTCATCGGAAGCAGCTTGGGTGGCGAAGGAGGCAGGAGTAAAACTTTTGGTCCTCACCCATCTCAGTCCAAGGTATCGGGAAGTTTCTACCCTTTTGGAACAGGCTAGGAAAATTTTCCCCAATACCGTAGTAGCCGAAGATCTCATGGTGCTGGAGGTTCCCTTAGCCGGTGGTTAGTTGTCAAAAGGTCGTCTTCTCTTCTGGTTTCTTCCCCTCGTGGATTTAATTGCCATGGGAAAGATTCTGGAATACTATGCCGGAAAGGGGATCTTCATTCCCCGCTCCCATGTCTTCTTGGCCACCTTCGAAAGATGGGCTGGCTACTTACCAGCGGGTTTCTTGCTCGGGAGGTGGTTGGGGCCCCTCAAGGCTTTTTCCATTTTCCTCCTCGCCATGCTCCTTGCGGGACCCCTGGAAGTCCTATTGATGAGCAGGGGTAAAGCCCCTTGGCATTTCCTGCGCGGAAAAGGGAAAGGGTTGTTGATGGAGGTCTTTTTGCTCGAAGGTTATAACGCGCTGGGATATTTCATGTTCGGTGCAATGCTGGGCATTCTCTAAACTCTCTTTATTTCTTCAAGGGAAACTTCTCTAAGGGCTTTACCTTCTTTGGTCTTGGGGGCCAAAAAATCGAGGAGGAGATCGGGATCCCTAGTTTCCACTACTACCTTGATGGGTCCTAAAGGGGCTTCACCCTCTGTGAAGCTGACCTTCCCCATGAAAGCCGCCTGCTTATTGAGCCAAAACTCCAACTTCCCCTCCCCTTTACCCCTAAGGAGCTGATTCCTGGCAGCATCCCTGATGGCTTGAAGGCGTAGGAGGTCCCTCAAGCGGGAGAGAACTTCCGGGTCCTCTGAGGTACCTTCTACCTTTCCGCTCTCCCTTTTCAGGAAAAGAAGGGGGAAAAGATTCTTCACGGCTTTTTCTACCTTCTGTGGATCCTCGCTCGGCTTTACTTCAGCTTCTACCCAAACCCTCATCCCTCATCAACCTCCTGAAAAATTCCATGGCTTTTTCCCTCAGTTCTTCCAAAGTTCCCTCGTTGATGAGGAGAAAGTCGGCGAGGGAAAGGGCATTGCCCACCCCCCATTCCAACTCCCTTTTTTCCTTCCGTATAAAACCCTCGTAATCTTCTGCATCATCTTCCCTCCTCCTCGAGGCTATTCTCGAATACCTCAGGGAAGGGCTAGCCCAAATCCCCACGATTACCACATCCTTCCCAAAGGCTTTTCTGAGTTCTTCCACCTCTTCCATCGCCCTGATACCATCCACGACCACCATCCCTTTTTCCTCCAGTTTTTCCCTGATGAGGGGAAGACAGAGACGGGCCACTATTCCCTTCCCACCCTTCTCTCTCAGTTCGTTGGCTACCTTTCCCACATTTTCTTCGTTGATCTCCAACCCCCTTTTTCTGATTTCTGTGAGCACCACCTCCCCCATCCTAATACAGGGAATGCCCAAGGAAAGGGCCACTTTCGCCACCTCAGTTTTCCCAGCACCTTGTAATCCTACCAGACCCACCACTTTCAAGATCCTCACACGACTTGTGGATCCTGCTCCTTCTCAAGGGGTAAAATCGTTATTTCGTCCTTGTGTTTGAGTTTGGTGTGGATCCCCAACGTGCGTTTCACGGGTCTATTGTTTAGTAGCACTTGACAGTTCTCGCTTAGTTCACCGGTCGTGGGATCCAAAATGCTCTCCACCACCTGGGGATGTCTCCTGCTCAGCTTCATGAAAAGGGAGTCCAGCGTTTCTTCTTCTTCGATGGGTACCCTCACACTTCCAGTTCCAGCTCTCTTGCCGAGATCTCCCTGCAGGTTAACCATCACATACATCTTGTCGCCCGTGATTTTGGAACGCTTTTTCGTCTAGACACTCCCTTTTCGATTTTTTGTACAGTTGAGAGTAATTTTCCGAGCCATAAAAACCTTTCAGGATATCCCCAAAACCTATATGAGGGAACGACCAAAAATTTCATTTACATGAAAGTGGTGCTGGGGTTCAGCGGAGGACTCGATACCTGTACCTGTCTGAAGCTCCTACAGGAGAAGTACGGAGCGGAGGTCATCACCGTTATGGTGGATGTGGGGCAAAGACCAGACCAGTTCCGCATAGCGGAGGAGAGGGCGAGAAGGCTCGGGGCTTCCAAACATATCTACGTGGATGCGAAGGAGGAGTTCGTCAAAGAATATATTTTCAGGAGCGTGAAGGCTAACGGATGCTATGAAGGTTATCCCCTCTCCATTTCCCTCGCCAGGTATCCCACCGCCAGTTGGCTAGCGAAAATAGCCATGGAAGAAGGGGCAGAAGCCGTGGCCCATGGATGCACGGGAAAGGGCAACGATCAGTTCAGGTTTGACCTAACCCTTTCCGCCAAGGTTCCGCATTTACGTATCATCGCCCCCATAAGGGAGTTCAGTCTAACCAGGGAGGAAGAAATAGAATACCTGGCCAAACATGGCATCACTTTTTCCTCCACCCCCTATAGCGTGGATGAGAACCTATGGGGAAGATCGATCGAAGGCAGGGAGTTAGAGGATCCCCTCCAATCCCCTCCCGAGGAGGCCTTTCAGCTCACCCAAAGTCCTCTGAAAGCCCCAAGGGAACCCCTGATCGTTTCCTTGGGGTTCGAGGAGGGAATCCCCGTTTCCATGAACGGGGAGTACATGGATGGGGTGAAGTTGATAAGGGAACTCAACCAATTGGCCGGAAAATATGGGATAGGACGCATAGATATAATGGAAGATAGGGTTTTGGGCCTCAAGGTCAGGGAGGTTTACGAAGCTCCAGCCGCCACGGTCCTCCTTGAGGCCCATAAAGCCTTGGAGGCCTTGGTCCTTACACGGGAGGAGCTGATGGTTAAGGAGAGGATAGACAGAAAGTGGAGCGAGATGGTATATGTGGGAAGATGGTTCGATCCGCTGAGGGAAGATTTGGAGGCTTTCATCGACGCCACCCAAAAGAGGGTTACCGGAGAAGTGAAAATGGAATTCTTACCAGGAAGGGCCATGGTGGTGGGTAGGTCCTCACCTTACTCCCTCTATGAGAGGGAAATAGTTTCCTTCCATTTGAGGGGCTTCGATCAAAGGATGTCCGCCTCTCTAACCAAGTTCTACGGTTTGGACGGTAGGTTAGTAGGAATGAGAGGATGATTAAGGTTTCCATCGTGGGCGTGGCAGGTTACACTGGGGGAGAACTCCTCAGAATTCTACTAAGACATCCGGAGACAGAGGTAGTGGGAATTTTCGGGGAAGAGCATGTAGGTGCCCGCCTTGCTTCCCTTCATCCTCAGCTTTCTGGAGTGGTGGGAGAAAGAAGGGTGGAAAAACCAGATTATGGAAAGATAGGCTCGGAGTCCGATGTAGTCTTCATGGCTACTCCCAACGGTGTGGCGATGAAAGCTGTTCCCAAGATTTTGGAGGGAGGAGCAAAGGTAGTGGATCTCAGCGCGGACTACAGGTTTAAAGATGTAAGGGTGTACGAGAAATATTACACCAAACACGAAAGTCCACACATCCAGGGAGTCTATGGTCTTCCGGAGCTCTACAGGGAAGAAATAAAAAAGGCCACCCTGATTGCCAACCCCGGTTGTTATCCCACCGCCGCCATCCTGGCTCTAGCCCCTCTCGTAAAAGAAAGACTGGTGGAATTGGATCGGCTAGTGGTGGACGCTCTGAGTGGCACTTCGGGGGCTGGCAGGGGATTGAGGGAGGGTCTGCATCATCCCGTTTGTGGCGAGAATGCCAGTGCCTATTCCGTCACCACGCACAGGCACCTCCCTGAGATAAAACAGGAATTGGAAAGGCTGGCGAATGGGAAAGTTGGTCTTTATTTCACTCCACACCTAATCCCAGTGGTCAGGGGGATCCTCTGCACGGCCCACGCTTTCCTGAGGGAAGAAAGGTCGAAGGAGGAACTCCTCAGCGTTTACAAAAGATTCTATTCGGGAGAGCCTTTCGTTAGAGTGGTAGAAGGGCTTCCCGAGCTAAACTACGTAGTTGGCTCCAACTACTGCGATATCGGTCTCGAAGTCTCGGAGGACGGAAAATGGGTAGTGATAGTTTCTGCTATCGATAACCTCCTCAAAGGGGGTTCCGGACAAGCGGTTCAAAACATGAACCTCAGGTTCGGGCTAAAAGAGACGATGGGATTGGAAGTCCTCCCCATGCGTCCGTGAGAGGATGGAACTGAAAAGATTGAAGGGGGGAATAACGGAACCTGAAGGTTTTCTTGCGGCCGGGGTGAGGGCCGGGATACGCTCCAAGGGTCTAGACCTCGCCCTCCTGAGCTGTGAAGAAGGACCTGTTCCTGCTGCAGGGGCCTTCACCACCAGTAGGACTAGGGCTCCTCCCGTAATCCTCACGATGAGGCATCTACGCAAGGAAAGGAGGCTCGGGGCCATAGTGGCCAACTCAGGCTGTGCCAACTCCTTTACCGGTGAGAGGGGGATGAGGGATGCCAAGAGGATGGCAGAACTCACGGCAGAACTACTGGGCCTCAAGACCCATCAGGTGGGCGTGGCCTCCACAGGCATGATAGGAACCTATCTTCCCATGGAGAAGGTAGAAGCGGGGATAAGGGAAGCCGTGAAAAAACTCTCCCCTTCTAGGCGGGCCTCCCATTTGGCTGCCCAAGCCATCCTCACCACGGATCGCTTTCCAAAAGAGGTGGCCGTAAGAGTGGAAACGGAGGAGGGAACACCAATAACCATTGCCGGAATGGCCAAGGGGGCTGGTATGATCCGTCCCAGGCTAAAGACGGCTACCATGCTCGTCTTTCTAACAACCGATGCCAGGGTGGATCCCCTCTCCCTCAAGACCTCCCTACAGGCCTCTGTGGACAGGACCCTCAACATGATCACGGTGGACAACGATACCAGCACTAACGATATGGTTTTGATGATGGCAAGTGGTAAGGCGGAAAACGAGGAGCTCAAGAAGGATGCAGGTTTCCAACACGGCTTGGATTTCGTTCTCACGGAGCTGGCTAAGATGATCGTGAAGGGGGCGGAAGGGGCTACCCGCATGATGGAGGTGAAGGTAAAAAACGCTAGGGAAGGGGAGGCCAAGAAAGCGGCCCTGGCCGTAGCCGGTTCCAACCTGCTCAAGGCAGCACTTTTTGGGGGAGACCCCAACTGGGGAAGGATAATCGCCGCCCTCGGGTATTCGGGCGCACGCTTCGATCCGAGAAGGCTCACACTCAAGGTGAAAAGCGAGAGGGGGGAGGTCACACTTGTGGAAAGGGGGAGACCCATCGGAGGACCCGACCTACCGGAGGCAGCAGAAATTATGAAGGCTGATGAGATCCTCTTTGAAATAGATTTGGGGGAAGGAAGGGACGAGGCCACGGCGTGGGGTTGTGATTTGAGTTACGATTACGTAAGGATCAATTCTAGATATAGAACTTAGTCTTTCGATGGAGTTAAATATGGGAAAATGAGTAGAGGAAAACCGGGTGATGAACTGCAGGAACCGGCAAGTGTTTTGCTTGAGGCCCTTCCTTACATCAGGAAGTTTCATGGTCAGACCATGGTAATCAAGCTTGGGGGGGAAGTGATAGAGAAGAAGAAAACCCTCGATTCCCTCCTCCAGGATGTGGTACTCCTCCACTATGTGGGGATGAAACCTGTCTTGGTACATGGGGGGGGACCGGAAATCACGAGGGAGATGAAAAAGGCGGGCAAGGAACCCGAATTTGTGGCTGGGTTGCGCGTGACCGATAAGGAAACCATAGAAATCCTGCATAAGTATCTGGTAGGAAAACTCAACACCGAGATCGTGCTGGGTATAAACAAGTACGGGGGAAGGGCGGTGGGGATTTCAGGAGTGGATGGAAAAATTATCTTGGCCAAAAAGATAAGAGAAGTAACTACGCCCAATGGGGAAAAACTGCATGTGGATTTGGGGTTCGTGGGAGAGATCGAGAGGATAGATCCCCACATGGTGAGCTTCCTCCTCTCCAATGGATACATTCCCGTCCTCTCACCCTTGGGGGTTGACGAGGAGGGAAGGAGCCTCAACCTAAACGCTGACACGGTGGCGGCAGAATTGGCCATCGTGATGGGGGCTAAAAAGCTCATTGTTCTCACCAATGTGAAAGGGGTGCTCAGGGATCCCAAGGACGAGAGTACGCTGATCTCTCAGCTCACGGTCGAGGAGGCGAAGACACTCCTGGCCTCAGGGGTGGTCAGTGGAGGTATGATTCCCAAGTTGAAAGCCTGTATCAGGGCGGTGGAAGGGGGAGTGGAGAGGGCACACATCCTCCAGGGAACGATGCCCCACGCCCTTCTCCTAGAGCTCCTCACGGACAAGGGAGCGGGAACAATGATAGAGAAAGGGAAGTGAGATGGAGGAAATTTTCAGGCTGGACAAAAAATATCTGGCCCAAACCTATCGGAGACTTCCCGTGGTCTTCAGTAGAGGAAAGGGAATCTTCCTCTGGGATCTTGAGGGAAAGAGATACCTGGATTTTGTGGCAGGGGTAGCCGTGAGTGTGCTCGGTCATGCCGACCCCGAGCTCCGCAAAGCCCTCTCAAAACAGGCTGGCAAGCTCATCCACATGACCAACCTGGTGTATATCAAAGAACAGGTGGAGTTGGCTAGAGAGCTGGCACGCATAACGCCGGGGAAGATAAACAAGTTCTTCTTCTCCAACTCTGGAGCAGAAAGTGTAGAGGCCGCCCTAAAGCTTTCCATAAAGCACACGGGGAGAAAGAAGATCGTGGCCATGGAACATTCCTTTCATGGAAGGACCTTGGGGGCCCTCTCCGCTACTTGGAAACCTTCTTACAGAGAACCCTTCCAGTCCTTCCTCCTTTCCAATGTTCAGTTCATTCCTTTCAACGATCTTTCCTCAGCGGAGAAGGCGGTAGATGAGGATACGGCAGCGGTGATATTGGAGCCCATCCAAGGAGAAGGAGGGGTGAGGGTAGCTTCGCAGGAGTTCTTGAAAGGGTTGAAAGAACTTTGTGAAGAGAGGGGTGCTCTTCTCATCATCGATGAGATACAAACGGGAATGGGAAGGACGGGAAAATGGTTTGCCAGTGAACACTGGGGGGTGGAACCCGATATCATCACGTTGGCCAAAGCCCTGGGGGGAGGGATACCCATAGGATGTACGGGGGCCAGACCTGAAGTCATGGAAAGCTTCCAGCCCGGAGATCATGGGGCTACCTTTGGGGGTAATCCGCTTGCCTGTGTAGCCGCCCTTACCGTCATAAGGGAGATAAGGAAAAGGGGATTGGTGAAAAAAGCGGAAAGGAGGGGGAAGTATTTCATGAAAGCGCTGGAAGAACTGAAAAGGGATCATCCCTCGGTTAGGGAGGTGAGGGGAAAGGGTCTCATGTTGGGCATGGAATTAGACGGGGAGGATAAGGCGGAGAAGGTGGTCATGGGGGCCTTAGAGGAAGGGTTCCTCATCAACGTTACGGCTGGTAAGGTGCTTAGATTCCTACCCCCCTTGGTGGTGGAGGAAGCCCATATAGATGCCCTGGTCTCCACGTTGGATGGATTGCTCAGGAAGGTGGAGGGATGAAGAAGGATTTGCTGGGGATAGAGGACCTGAGTAGAAAGGAAATAGAAGAACTCTTGAGGCTAGCCTCCAAATATAAAAAGGAAAGAGGCAGGAAAACTTCTTCCGAACTCAGAAACAAAACGGTTGCCTTGATTTTCGAAAGACCTTCCACCAGGACGAGGGTCTCCTTCGAGGTGGCCATCCACGAGATGGGTGGAAATCCCCTCTTCCTGAGTTCCCAAGAACTCCAGCTCAGCAGGGGGGAGACGGTGGCGGACACGGCTAGAACCTTGAGTCGCTATGTTCATGGAATAGTGGCGAGGGTCTCTTCCCATCCCAACTTGGTGGAGCTGGCCAAATACAGCACCGTTCCCGTGATCAACGCTTTGAGTCCCCTCCAGCATCCATGTCAAACCCTTGCGGATTTGCTGACCATGAAGGAATACAAAGGGAAACTGGAGGGTCTTAGGGTGGCCTGGGTGGGAGATGGCAACAACGTGTGCACTTCCCTCATGCTTGGATGTGCCACGATGGGCAGCCATATCCGCATAGCTGTTCCCCCTGGTTACGAACCCCCGAAAGACTTGGTGAAGTTGGCGAGGGAGAGAGCCGAAAAGAGTGGTGGTAAGGTGGAGATAGGACATGATCCTAAGGAAGCGGTTTCGGGAGCAGAAGTGGTATACACTGATGTTTTCGTCTCGATGGGTATGGAAGAGGAAAGGGAGAAAAGGAAGAAGGACTTCAAGAATTTCCAAGTGACTTCTCAGCTCCTTTCCCTGGCGGATGAAGGAGTGATTTTCATGCACTGTCTACCTGCCCATAGGGGGGAAGAGGTCACCGATGAAGTCATCGATGGGCCACATTCCGTGGTTTTCGATCAGGCGGAGAACAGGTTGCACGCCCAAAAGGCCGTGCTTTTCAAATTCCTCTCAGGTCGAGTCCGACCATCCCCTTAAGGGCCATTCTCGTCAATGCCCTGGGCCCGAGGGAAGTTAGTAGACGGGGAAGATTGGAAAAGATAACCTCCAAGAGACTGGAGTGGTGATCGAAATCGGCTTTTTTGAGAATTTCTTCCCTGAGCTTGGGTTCGTTGAGGCATTTGACCAAGGCATCCAGTTCCTCATCCGAGAGGACAGACATGAATTCCCTCAGCTTTCTACCCAGCATGAGTTCCCTTCCAAAGGTTCTTTTCACCTCCTTGGGGTAAAGTTTCAAGAAAGTTGGGTCTTCCCTTTCTAAGGAATGGAAGAGAGCTTCCGAGGCCTTTAGGGCACAGGAAAGCCCCAAATAGATTCCTCCCCCAGTGAGGGGTTTGACTTGACAGGCGGCGTCACCCACCAAAAGGACCGAGCCCTTAACTAAGTGTCTGGGAGGGTCATAGGGAATGAGACCGAAGGAGAGCTTTTTTGGTTCCCCTCTAAGGCGCGGGGAGAGGAACTTGAGGAGGGAACGTAGACCTTCCCCCGGATCCCCCTTGAGGGTCCCTATCCCTATCCTAGCCACTTCTCCCGCTGGGACTACCCATCCGAAAAGCCCTATGCTGGAGCTTCCCAGATAGACCTCTACCGTATCGGGTTCCACCTCTGTTTTCACTTCAGCCTGTACGCACCTGATGAACCTCCTCCTTCCCATCATTCCGCTCTTCCTTGCCACGAGCGAAGTGGGTCCGTCGGCCCCTACCAACATTCTCGTCTTGATTTCCCCCTCCCCCTTTCCCGTTAGGAGGGTGGTAGGTCTCTTCGTGTTTCTTACCTCCACACACCTCGTTTGGAGCCGGAGCTCCACCCCCTCCTCAACGGCTAGCTCCGCCAAATGTTTGTCGAAGGCTTCCCGATCTAGTACGAGGGCCTCTGTCCTTCCCCTCTCTAGCTCCAAGACCTCTCCAGAGGGGGAGAAGACCAACCCCCTCCTAACCTTGTTGAGTGCAAATTTCTCAGCTTTCACCCCCACTTCCTTCATCCCCTTCACCCCTACCACCCCAGCACAGGAGACTGGCTTCCCTATCTGCGGGTGTTCCTCTACCAAAAGTACCTCGAAACCCCTTTGGGCCACTCTCTGGGCCAGAAAACAGCCCGAGGGTCCACCACCCACCACCACCAAATCCTTCCTCATCTCATCGTTTTTTCAACCCCAAACCTTAAGAAGGAACTCGGAGGGAGGAAGGATGTGATAGGAGCCATCCTCTACGGCCTGTTTGGCTTTATGATCCTGTTCCTTCCAGGCTTTCTATTGAGTCTAGTGGTTTATCCCAAAAAAGACCAGTTGGAGCTCTCCTCTAGGCTGATGGTGAGCTTTGGGCTGGGTATCCTCCTCCAGCTATACATAGGTTTTTTCTTAGCTAGGGTGGACCTCCTCTCCCTCTCTCCTTTTCTCCTTTCTTCCCTCCTTCTATGTCTGGGCTTGAGCTTGGTAGCATGGGTGCGTGGTGCCTATCCCTTTTCATCCTTTAGGTTCTTTTGGATCAAAAAGAAAGTTCCCGCGCAAGGAGAAGGATCCAAAGGAGGGGAAGCGAGTGGCAGGCATACCTGAGAGTTACAGGAGCCATCTCATCTACCAAGTTCTTCAGGGGGTGAGATTCTCCAGGTTTCTGAGGGAGAAGTACGGATTAACGATAGAAGATTACGAGCAGCTGGGGGAAGAAAAGAGAAAGGAAATTTGGGAAGAGTTCCTCAGGTATTGCGGCAAGAAGTAGGGGATAGGAGTGAGAAGGGTCCTTTTGGACATGGATCCGGGGATAGATGATGCCCTCGCCCTCCTCTTGGCCCTGCGTTCTCCTGAATTGGAGATCAGGGCCATTACCACGGTGGCGGGGAATGTGGAGGTGGAGAAGACCGCTAAAAATGCCCTGAAGGTCTTAGAATTCTTGGGTTTGAAGACCCCCCCGGTAGCCATGGGATGTTCCAAACCCCTTTTCAGGGAGCTCTGTACGGCCAAACACATACATGGAGAGGATGGATTGGGTGGTCTTTTTCTCCCCGAACCTAAGCTCCATCCTTTGACCAAACATGCTGTGGAGGTGATGGTGGAAGAGGTTGAGAGGAGCGGCGGTAGGATCGTGTTCGTGTGCACAGGTCCCCTTACCAACCTTGCCTCCGCTCTGAGGGATTATCCGGAGACGATGGGAAAGGTGGAAGGAGTGATAGTGATGGGGGGAGCGTATGGTCTCACCCCTTATGGACATGGGAACATCACCCCCGTGGCTGAGTATAACTTTTACGTGGATCCGGAGGCGGCCGAGATGGTCGTGGATTCAGGTCTACCTTTGCTCGCGGTGGGACTGGATGTAACCATGGATCCTACCGCCATGCTCTCGAAAGAAGAATACGAAGAATTAAGGAAAGGCAGGACGAAAGAGGCAAGATTGGCGGCTGAGCTCGTGAAACCCCTTTTGGAAAGGTTTGGAAAGGTGGCCCTCCATGACCCCATGGCCCTGGTTTCCCTTTTGAAACCTGAACTCTTCAAAATCGGTAGATATCATGTGAGGGTGGAGACCAAAGGGGAACTCACGAGGGGACAAGTAGTGGTGGATAGGAGACCTTTCATCCTGCCCGGCGAGGAATGGAAAGGTAGGGAAATAAGGATTTGCGAGGGTGTGGATGGGGAGGGTTTTCTCAGGTTTTTCCTGGAGAGGTTGTTGGAATGATCCCCAAGATAGTGGTGGTTGGAAGTCTCCACGTGGATTTTCTACTAAAGACGAAAAGGTTGCCCGAGAGGGGGGAGACGGTGTTGGGAAAGGAACTCAGGGTGGGAATGGGGGGAAAGGGGGCGAATCAGGCCGTGGCCGCCGCCAGACTGGGAGCAAAGGTTTGGATGGTGGGGAGGGTGGGAAAGGATGAGTATGGAAGAAAAATGGTGGAGGCGCTGAAAAGGGAGGGAATAAACACTTCTTATCTGAGATGGGACGAAACACCCTCGGGAAAGGCTTTCATCTTCGTGGATGAGGAAGGCGAGAATTTGATAGGAGTGTATTCCGGGGCGGATGAAAAGTGTAGTGAGGAGGATGTGGAAAGGGCGAGGGGAGTGGTGAGGGGAGCAGATTTGCTCCTTACCCAGCTCGAGCTTCCCTCACGGACGGTAGAAGCGGCTTTGAAGATGGCAAAGGAGGAAGGAACAAAAACGATGCTGAACCTCGCTCCTTTCAAGCCCCTTTCTCCAGCCGCATGGAGGACTTGGGTCCTCGTGGCCAACGAGAGAGAGGCCTGCCAGGCGGTGGGGGAGGGAGGTATAGAAGGAGTAGCGGAGAGACTCCTGAGAAAGGGTCCAAAGACGGTTGTTATCACCCTGGGAAGTAAGGGGGCTTATGTGAAGACGGAAAGGGTGGGGAAGAGGATAAGGGGAGTGAGGGTGGCGGTGAAGGATACAACTGGGGCTGGGGATGCTTTTTGCGGGGCCTTGGCGGTGGCACTGGCTTCCCAAAGACCTCTGGAAGAGGCCGTTCTTTGGGCCAACTGTGCAGGTGCCTTGGCCACCACTAGGGTGGGAGCTCAAGAAGCCATGCCCTCACGTGAGGAAGTGGAAAACCTCTTCAGGAGAATCCTTGGGTGAAAAATTTAAGGGAAAAAGAAGAGGAAAGATGGGGCCCGTAGCTTAGCATGGTTAGAGCGCTCGGCTGATAACCGGGAGGTCCTGGGTTCAAATCCCAGCGGGCCCACCATTCAAAAACTACTTCAGGGGCAAAACCCTAAGGTCCTCATAAATGGGGCCTTTGGGGGTCAGCAGGCTCTTCTTCAAATGTACTTCCCTTACCTCCGTTTTTCCGAACTCCTCCCCTCTCCCTTCCTCCACCACCTTCAGGAACCTTTCCCTATCCCTCACACTCTTCACCCTCGCCAGCGTAAGGTGGGGAACGAACTCGGTTTCCCTGGGAAAACCCAACCTTCCCAGTTCCCTATCCACATTCCTCTGAAGGGACGAAACCTTTTCCCAACCCTCCCCCACCCCCGCCCATACTACCCTTACATAGTGAGGATTGGGAAAAACTCCCGTTCCCTTCACTTCCATGATAAAGGGGGAAGAGCCGGCGCAACCCTTACGCACCGCTTCCTCTATTTCCCCCAGTCTTCCCTCCTCCACCTCCCCAAGAAACTTCAGGGTTAGGTGTAGGTTCTCCGGTTCCACGAGCTTCAAAGAGGCCCATCCCTGCAAGAGTTTTCGCTGGAACTTCACCAACCTCTCTCGCACCTCTTCGTTTATTTCCAAGGCCAAGAAGGTTCTCATCTTCCTCAATAGAAGATTCTGGGTGTGATCTCCTTCTTCACCTCGCTCTTGGAGCGGGAGAGGAAGGAGCGATAGGCCTCCTCCATTTCCGGGAGTATGGAGGGTCTGATCTTTTTCATGGTTTCACGGAAGTGTTTCATGGTCACCTCTTTTGCGTTGATATCTTCCCTGAGGGCAAGCATGGCAGCTTCCCTGCAGAGGGCCGCTAGGTCAGAACCGGAATAGCCCTCCGTTTCCTTGGCCAGTTGCTCTAGATCTACATCCTTGGCCAAAGGCATCTTCCTGGTGTGAATCTTTAGGATTTCCAATCTAGCCTTTTCGTCCGGCGGGGGCACATAAACCAACCTATCGAACCTTCCGGGACGTAGGAGAGCAGGATCTATTAAGTCGGGACGGTTGGTGGCCCCTATTACCACCACATTTTCCAGCTTTTCCAATCCATCCATCTCCGTTAAGAGCTGGCTTATCACCCTCTCCGTTACATGGGCGTCACCGAAGCCCGACCCCCTTCTCGGTACCAAGGCATCGAGCTCATCGAAGAAGATGATGGCGGGGGCTGCGGTTTTGGCCCTCCTGAAGACCTCCCTCACACCTTTTTCGGATTCTCCCACCCACTTCGAGTTGTGGAGGAGCATGGGCAGGTTCCCACCTACGAAGGAGGAGTGTTCCGTCTCTAGGTCGTACATCCACCTGGGGCTCGCACGTTTCTTCTCCTCCACCCTCACCCAGCTCAGGTCTCCCCCAGCCAGTATTCTGAGGGTCTGGTAAAGGGTGGATGCCTTGAACTCTGGGGCGTATTCCTCTATGTACTCGAGCACGCGCTGCAACCTTATCCTCCCGCTCACCCCCTTGAAGAGTCCCTCGGGGAGTTCCTTACCGTACCGGAGGTGAAGGGTCTCCTTGGTTCTCTTGAGTAAACCGGAAAGGTCTGGAAGACTGCCGTTGTAGAGGTGCCTGATTTCCCCTGCCTGGGTTTCCCCATAAACCACCCGCATGAACTTTTGCATCTCCAGCCTCCCGGAGACCGTCAGGAGGTACATCCCGTCCTTCCTCCTCCAGAACCTGTGCTTTATACCCAGGGCCGTGAGAAGGTAAGATACTCCCTCCGCAAGCTTTCTGTTCATGGTGCCGTACTCGATTTTCTTGTCGTCCATGTTTCCATCTCCCTCGTAAAGCCCCCGGAGGAAGCCTGCCATCACCCTCGGGGAGGATTTGAAGATCAGCGGAGGAACCCCAATAGAATGAGACTTCTTGCAAAGGGACATCCCAAACAGGTCTTGGAGATAGAGCATCAGGGGGGTGGAAGAGACGGTAATCCTCATCCCGTCCTTGCTTTCCGAGATCCTCTCCCTCGAAACGAAGAGCTGGAAGAGCTCCACTATCCTCTTCCTCTTTTCTGAGTCCGAGTCACACAGGGTCACCCCCTCCCTGGAGATGCAGCCCTCCGCCGCGAACCAGCCCAGGAATTCCGCCAGCTCGGGGGTCATCCGCTTAGGCAGGCGCGTCGAGATCTTCGTGTTGAAAATCCTCACCGTGTAGGCTTCCCCGTCTTCGGAAACGAGCTTGAGATAGCGGTTCTTGGGAAGTCCTATCGGGATTTCCATATCGAAGGTTCCGGTGCGTGCCGGCACAGCCACATACTCCCCTGTCCTTAGGGAGGAGGTTTTGACCCACTCTACTCCATCCCCCCTCAGGACCAAGAAGGGCTGGTTGGCGGAAACACACATTTCCACCCCATTCGAGAACTTCAGCCTGTAGGCCTCCCTTACATATAGCTTGTAAATTCGCTGTATCCTGGTCTTTACCATCTTGCCCCCATCACCCAAGGCGAAGGTATACACGGGAACCGTAAGCCTTCTGCTTTCCATCCCCTCTTTCCTGAACTCCAACTGAGTGAACGGCATCAGGTTTTCATAGAGTTCCTTCACGGGCATGAGTCCGCAGAAGCTCGTTAGAACGGGGGTTTCACCCGAGATACAGAGGAGCTCTGGTCCCTTCACTGCAATGAAGTTGGCCTCACTCTCCGTGGCTACCGCCCTAGCAAGGAGGGTCTTCCCTGTCCCTGGAGGGCCGAAAAGCAGGATACCCTTTGGGGGCTCGATCCCCATCCTCTTGAAAGCGTCTGGATACTTCAGGGGCCATTCCACGGCTTCCCTCAGCTCCCTCTTGGCCTCCTCCAAACCCCCTATGTCAGACCAATGAACATTGGGAACCTCCAACATCACTTCCCTCATGGCCGAAGGCTCCACTACCTTTAGGGCATTCTCGAAGTCCTCTTTGGTGACCTGGAGCTCTTCTAGGATTTCTGGCGGAATGGTCTTTTCCTCCAAGTTGATTTTGGGAAGAATCCTCCTGAGGGCACTCATGGCGGCCTCCTTGCACAGGGCCTCTAGGTCTGCGCCCACAAAGCCATGGGTAATATCCGCAAGACGATCCAAATCCACATCTTTGGCCAGAGGCATGCCCCTGGTGTGTATTTGCAGGATTTCCTTCCTCCCTTCCCTGTCCGGTACTCCTATCTCGATTTCCCTATCGAATCTTCCCGGCCTTCTTATGGCGGGATCCAGCGCATTGGGACGGTTAGTGGCCCCTATTACGATAACCCTTCCCCTCGACTTCAAACCATCCAAAGCTGTACACAGAGTGGCCACTACCCTTCTCTCCACTTCTCCCGTCACCTCTTCTCTCTTAGGTGCTATGGCGTCCAGCTCGTCTATGAACACGATGGAGGGAGCATTCTTTTCCGCGTCCTCAAAGATTTTCCTCAGACGTGCCTCCGATTCTCCATACCATTTGCTCATGACCTCGGGCCCATTGATGGAAATGAAATTGGCCCCCGATTCGTTGGCCACTGCCTTCGCTATGAGGGTTTTTCCGGTTCCAGGCGGTCCGTAGAGCAATACTCCTTTGGGAGGTTCTATGCCAAGCCTGTCGAAAAGCTCAGGATGTTTGAGGGGAAGTTCGATCATCTCCCTCACCCTCTTCAATTCTTCCTTCAAACCACCGATGTCCTCATAAGTCACGGCAGGTACTCTGGTTTCCTTAACCGCTACGGCTTCAGGAAGCACTTCTATTTCGGTGGAATCCACCACCAAAACTATTCCTAGGGGAATGGTGGAGACCACGATGAACCTCATCTCTCCCAAACCCAGAGGGGTCTCCTCCAAGAAAGAACCGAAAATCTGTTCGATGAAGGGTTCACCGAACCCTCTCCTCATGGAAGCCGTGGTGATGAGATCCCCCCTCGTGAGGGGCCTTCCGAGCAGGTTGCGTCTCATCACCTCCCCAGGAACGGAAATTCTTATACCTGGGCTGGCCGGGGCCAAGGTAACCTTTTTGGCCTCCTTCACTTCCGCTTTCCTAACCAGAACCTTCTCTCCTATGGAAGTCCCGGCATTGTGCCTGATAATACCGTCTATCCTTATGATATCCAGCCCTCTGTCTTCTGCAAAACCTTTCATGGCAATTACACCAGTGGTCTTCGTTCCTTGGATTTCCACCACATCTCCCGGGCTTATCCCAAGCCTCTCGGCCACGTGGTCCGGGATACGGGCGAGTCCTCTCCCAACATCTGGTTGATGGGAATTTTCGGCTACCGTTAGTTTTACCTCCCTCTCTGGCATCTTTTTCATTTCCCTAAGGGAAGATAAAAATCTACTTCAAGAGCCAAGAGAAGTCCGGATAATTCTTCCTGCTTTCTATCCTCTCGTTCAGGTAGTGGGAAAGAAGTGGAAGGGCTATGGTGGCGTCACAGTAGCAAGTCACGTATTTACCTTTGGCAGAAATCTTACCCCAGCTGATGGCCTCCCTAAGGGTGCATCCACTGAGTCCCCCCCAGACGGGTTGATCGGTGGTAATCTGGATGGCATACTCGTGCGGGTAAGGTTTTTCTCCCCCCTTCATGAGATCGATGGCTACTGCCAGGAGCTGGACGAAATCCTTGGGTACTCCCCCTCCAATGTAGATTACCCCCCTTCTTCCCAGCTTCTCCCCTATCTCGAGGAGCTCGACGAAGTCTTTTCCCTGATCCAAGCAAATTTTCTTCTTTGCTTGGAGGTATGCTATTCCATAACCGCTGTCCACTATAGCTGGGCAAAAAATGGGAACTTTTTTCCTGTAGGCGGTTGAAACGATACAATTTATTCCCTTTTTGTTCAACCACTTGCCAAACTCCCATAAGAACTCTCTGGAAGAATAAGAGTGGTTTTCATCCAGCGTTTCGATGAATTCCGCTATTAACCCTTCCATTTTTCTGTATTCCAATTCGTCGACATAAACATCATAAAACCTGTCGATTTTATGCTTCAAAAGGTCGGCATCGTCTACCAAATCCGTTCCCCTCCAATAGGTCCCGCCCATGGCCTCTAGGAGGTCTTCGGAAATGTTGGCTCCAGTGGAAACGAGAACATCTATGAATCTTTTCTCTATGAGCCAGCATACGATTTTCCACATCCCAGTGGTGCTCATGGAACCGGTATATCCGAAGAAAATGGCCAGGTCCTTCTCTTTCAACATTTCTTCCCACAGGAGCGCAGCTTCCCCCAATTTCCTCCCTTGAAAACCTGTTTTGGCCATTTCTTGGAGCAGTTGGGAGAGACTCTTCTTCTTTACCTCTATGGTCTCGAGTTTTTCTTTGAAATAGGGAGTTTTGCGCATCACTTTTTTCACAGTGAAAAATATAAAAAAGTTTTTTCCAGTTTGCCGGTTTCAAACGTGAAATCTTCCTCGAATCTCTTTTCCCCTTATCAATTCCTTCTCTCCCAGAAAGAGGAAATGAGGGTTTGGCCATTGGTGTTCTTATTCCTTCTCCTGCCACTCTTTTTGTTCCCAGAAGAGAATCGCTTCCATTTCTCCGCCGAGGTGATAAGAACTATCGACGGGGACACCATGGAAGTCAGGATCTTGGAAAGCCATGGTTGGCCGGAAGTGGGAAGGCTGGAAAAACTTAGGCTAGCTGGAATCGACGCCTTCGAACTTCACGAAAGTAGGGGAGTCCTAGCCAAGGCCTTTTTGGATTCCCTCTGTCCCCCGGGTGAGAGGATTTACTGCAGGAAGGGGAGGAGGGCCCGCGACTCCTATGGAAGACTCCTAGCCTATGTTTACCTCCGCCGGGAGGGGAAGTGGATAGATGTCCAAGAAGAATTATTGAAAAGGGGGCTAGCCAGGAGATGGACCTAGGCGCGCCTGCTTGCCAGGCGGATATCCTCATCTCTCACGGTTCTCCTACCCGCATGCTCAGCCAACTTAACGGCCTCGGAGGCCACCGAAAGGGCGTATTCCTCCAAAACCTCCGCCAAGGCTTTGGCAGCCTCCTCACTTACCCTTTTTGCTCCCGCCTTCCTTATCAGTCTGTCAGCCGTGGCTAGGGGAATTTCCATACGTTTTTATTTCTATTTCTCCCTTTATTAACCTTCTTTTTTCCCAAAAAACCCAGAATTTTATCTCTTCGGGCGAAGGAGGAGGTCCAAGACCACATGGTAGAGTCTTACCCCATAGGATCTTATCCGGCGCTTGTCAAGTACTTCCAACTCCCACCCCCTTTTTCCCACCTCTTCCTCCAAGAACTTGAGGGAAGGGGAGAAGGGATCGGGTTCCTCTCCCATGTCATAGAAATGAACGATCCCCCCTTCTTCCTTCAGGGCCTCCAAGGCCGTATCCAAGAACCCCCTGGCACCCTCGGGCAAGGGCATGAGCACCCTATCGGCCCTCCTCCGAAGATGCGAGGAAACCACTTCCCTGGCATCCCCGAGGAAGGGGAGGACTTTTTCCCCAACCCTATTCATTCTGATGTTCTCACACATGAGCTTGAAGGCCTCAGGATTCTTATCTATGGAATATATCCTCCTCGCACCGGAGTGTTTCGCGATGACGATAGAATAACATCCCACTCCGGCGAAAAGATTGGTTACTTCTTCTCCTTCCCTCACCTGTTTGGCTATCCTCATCCTTTCGTATGCCAAGCGGGGAGAAAAGTAAACCTTGTCCAAGTCCACCTTGAAGATGCATCCACTCTCCCTGTATACGGTCTCCGTCTTGGGCTCCCCGGCAATCACTTCTAGCCTCCTGGTCCTAAACTCTCCCCTGACGGGAGAGACCTGGAGAAGCACTGTTTTCAGATGACGGTGAACCCTCAAGAGGGCCTCCCCTATTTCCCTTTTCTTTGGAAGGAGTTCGGGAGGTAACCTGAGGATCCCGATGTCTCCCACCAAGTCGAAAGCCCTGAGCTTCGCCAATTCTTCTTCCGTGAGGATTTCCCTCAACTCCTCCCTTAGGCTACCCATCTCCTAGCCCGTGGACGGGGAAGGCTAAAAAAAGGGGAGGTGGAAGGGGGAGGATGGGGGAAAAGGTCTCCTGGGATCCATCCCAGCTACGCAGGATCAAGGAGCATCCTTGTTTCAGCAAGGAGGCCCTTCACCTTTTCGGGAGAATCCATCTCCCCGTGGCACCCAGATGTAACATACAATGTAACTACTGTGTAAGGGAGTTCGATTGTGTCAACGAATCAAGGCCAGGAGTAGCGAGTAAAGTACTCACCCCCAGACAGGCCCTTCAAAGATTGGAGGAGGTGGTTAAGAGGCATCCCTGGATAAAGGTGGTGGCGATAGCAGGGCCAGGGGAACCCCTTTTCAACGAGGAAACCTTCAAGACCTTCAGATTGGTGAAAAGAAGGTTCCCACGCTTACATCGTTGCCTCAGCACGAATGGTCTTCTTCTGCCCGATAGGATGGGGGATCTGATGGAGGTGGGGATAGGGACCCTCACCGTGACCATCAACGCCTTAGATCCCAAGATAGGGGCGGAGATTTACGCCTGGGTACTGTACGAGGGCAAGAAATATACTGGAGAAGAGGGTGCTAGGTTGCTCATAAGGAATCAGCTCAAAGGGGTGGAGGAAGCCGTGAAAAACGGGATAGTGGTAAAGGTGAACACGGTCATCATTCCTACCGTGAACGACCAGCATGTAATGGAAGTGGCCAAAAGGATAGGGAGGATGGGTGTCTATAAGCAGAACCTCATCCCCCTCATCCCACAATTCAAATTCTCCCATCTCTCCCCTCCTTCTCCACAGGAGAAAGCCAGGCTGCAGAAGCTCTGCTCTAGGTATGTGGATCAAATGATCCATTGTAGACAATGCAGGGCAGACGCGGTAGGAAAACTTGGAAAAGACTTGAAGTGCTACATGAAGTGATGCAGGGATCCCTGCAGGAAAGGCTCAAAAGGTTTGAAGAGCTCTATCTGAGGCAGGGTTACAGGCTCGTAGGCAGGAATTCTGCCGTGAAGATTTGTTTGTGGACCAAAAAGAGCCTGCTGGGAAAAGGCGAATGTTATAAGTCCAAGTTTTACGGCATTTCTTCTTGGCGCTGTCTTCAGTTTACCCCCTCCCTCTTCCACTGCACCCATCAGTGCCTCTTTTGCTGGAGAAAGGTGGAAGCTACCCTCGAGCCGCACGAAGAGCTTCCTCCAGACGATCCAAGAGAAGTTGTGGAGAGGGCTATCCTAGCCCAGAGGGAACTTCTGAGTGGTTTCAAGGGTAATCCAAAAGTGAACCTTTCCAAGTGGGAGGAAGCACAACTCCCAAGGCACGCTGCTATAAGCTTGGCAGGGGAGCCTACCCTCTATCCCCTACTCACCCCCCTACTGGAAGAATTCCATCGAAGGGGCTTTACCACTTTTCTGGTAAGTAACGGGACTATGCCTGAAAGATTAAAAGAGTTGGGAGTAGAACCCACCCAACTCTATCTAACCCTTCCCGCCCCAGACGAAGCCACCTATTCGATGGTTTGTAGACCCAGAATACCCGATGGATGGAAAAAACTTAATTTGAGCCTAGAGTTACTTTCTTCTTTTTCTTGTAGAAAAGTACTGAGACTAACCCTCGTGAGGGGTCTGAATTTAAAAGATCCTGAAGGTTATGCCAAGTTGATAGAAAAAGCAAGCCCTGATTACGTAGAACCCAAAGGGTACTTTCCGGTAGGATATTCCAGACAGAGGTTGGGGCCCTCCCTAATGCCCACCCACCAGGAAATAAGATCTTTCGCCGAGGAACTCGAAAAATTAACAAATTATAGGATCGCAGACGAAGTACCTGTGAGCTCCGTGGTTTTGATGAAAAGGTAATTCTCTAAAAAGAAAAAGAAGGAAAAATTATTTCCCCCATCTCTCCTTTATACGGTTTCTGAACTGTTCTAGGTTTTGCTGCACGTTTTCCCACAATTCTTTGAACTCTTCCTTGAGTTCCATCCACCTTTCCCGCCATTGGTACCATTGCTGGACGTATTGGGGTTCCCATTCCTGTGCGTGTTCTAGGATATGTTCCGCATTTCTGAGATGCATCACTGCCGAAGTCATGAGTCCTACTGCCCTACCGAGCAAATTTTCATCGTAAGCGTACAGAGCCAACTTGTTTTCCCTCAAAGCTAGGTCCACAAGTCTTTGTGCTGCTTTTTTCCCAGGAGAGTTCTCAGGGGCAATCATTAACATGGCTTCCACTTCTGGATATTTGTTCTCAAAGAATCCCAACAGTTGGTTGAACTTTGTGCGTAGAATGTTTTCTCCTTTCTCTCTAGCCTCTTGCCAAGTAAGAGCCAAGTTTTCATGTACTCTTATCCTCAAGCAGAGATTCTCCAATAAGTTTTCTGTCTTCAAGTACCGTTCCATTACTCTTTCCCTTTCTCTTATTCTTTCCCTCAAATGAAGCATTCCTGCATTCAGACTCCCCAAGTCTCTTTCTCTTTCCCAGCAAGCCCTTATTTGTCTTACCTCGTTATCCCATTGCTCATTTTCTGCCGCGATTTTTTCTGCCAATTTAAGCCTGATCTCTCCTATACCAGGCATTTGCTGCTGCATCCAAGCTATGATTTCCTGCTTGGTCTTCACGTCGTAAGGCGCCACCGAGTTCAGCTTATCCACGAATTCCCTCAGGATTGATTGGTATTGAAGCCCCTTGCCCTTTTCCACCATTTTTTGATATTCCTGCCATCTCAGCTTCATTTGCTCAACATCGCTGAGCCCCCTTATTCTTTCCCCTATCCTTTTCAGAGAATACAGGGGGTGGTCAGGATCTACGTTAGCGACTGAGGCAGCCACTGGTATCGCGGTTGAAGTCCCTAAGGCTGTCACTATCACCGCCACTGCTATTAGAGGGGCTATTCCACGGCTTTCCATTTTATCACCTCCAATTTTTCTTCACCCAAAAGTAATATTTGAAAATTCTCCCAAAACGGTTCAACTGAAAAAGAAAAAGGGAAAAATTTTTCTTTTTCTTTAAAAAAAAGGCTTTTTTTTGAGCTCCTAATCGTTCAAAATTTTTTTCTTTTGACGAATAATTTTTTAAGACCAGTTTTCTTCTTTTTTTGAATGACGCTGAAAGAGATGTTTGGTCTCATCCTTCTAACCCTCATCTTACAACTCACATTGGCCGTCCTGCTCGTCCTTCTTTCCCCGACCAGATACTTTGAATTCTCTTCCCTCTTTCTAGCCGTGCTCATCATGGTGACGGTTGCAGGATCTATATCTACGGTGCTCGCTTTCCTTTTCAGGAAGTATGCTAGGGAAAGAACCATGAAGGTCGCCATGATGAGCCTTACAGATGATGAAAGAAAGGTGTTCGAAGAAATCCTGAGATGCAAGGAAATAAGGCAGGACGATCTCCGTAGGAGAATGGATTTCTCCAAAGCCAAGCTTAGTGCCCTGGTGAATAATTTGGAAAAGAAGGGGATGATATTAAAGATAAGACACCACAAGACTAACCTTTTACGCCCAACCAAAGAATTTTCTTGATGTCCTTTCCAACATCGAAGGAAAAGGAGTTGTTGGAAAGACTGAGAGATCATCTCGATAGGGAAATGGAGCTTAGGGAAAGGCTCTCGAAGCTCTCAAGGGAGGTGGTGAGACTTTCTGCCAGATCCATTTTCGCCCTTCATAGAGAAGAAGGAGAAAAGGCTAAAGAATTGCTGGAAGAGGCCAAAAAGCTTCTTGGAGAAATGCTTTCCCTTTGTCGGGGAAATCCTACTCTCGAGGCTTCCGGAGTAATTAAGTCCGCACAGCAAGAATATGGAGAGGCCTTCCTGACAAGGACCCTTTTGGAGGAGAGGAGGTTACCCGAACCGGAAGAGGTGGGAATTCCATACGAGCCCTATCTTCTGGGACTGGCGGACGCGGTGGGTGAACTCAGGAGAGCGGTTCTGGATCTCCTAAGGAGAGGAGAACTCAAACCCGCCGAAGAGCTTTTTTCCCTCATGGAAAGGGTTTACGAATTTTTAGTGGAATTCGACTATCCAGATGCAGTTCTCCCAGGGATGAAGAGAAAACAAGATGTGGTAAGAGGTCTCATAGAAAGGACTAGGGGGGAGCTTATCCTCTCTAAACACGGATGAAAGCAAAAATTCAATTTTAAAATTAGGATGAGTTTTTCTCCTTCAGGTTACCACTACCACCATCTTGAGGTTATCAGCGGACACCGTTTTCTTTCCTTCGGCTTTGGCTGCTTTCACAGCACCTTTCGCTATCTCCAAGAGGATTTTATTGACAGCGTCTGCCACGTCAGCCGAAACCCTTTCAGCACCAGCGTCCTTGAAAAGTCTTATAATGGTGGCTTTAGGCAACTTGGTCTTAACATCTCCCATTTCTTCACCTCCTTTTTTCCTTTTTGACCAACAATACCCAGTTTATAAACTTAAAAATCCTCCGCTTTTCCCAGCTTTTCCTCCTCCTCTTTGGGCATTTCATAGCTGAACTCAAGGGTTGGGAACTTCCCCTCTTTCACCTCCTTACAGAACTCTAGAACGGCCCTCCTCATTTCCTCCCCCAACCTCGCATACCTCTTCACGAACTTGGGGACGCGTTCCGATATTCCAAGCATATCGTGGAGGACCAGAACTTGTCCATCGCAATAGGGCCCGGCACCTATACCTATGGTGGGTATTTTTAACCTTTCCGTGATCAGCTTAGCCACTTGCCAAGGTATCCCCTCCAACACTAGGCTGAAAACTCCTAGCTTTTCCAGCTCCTTGGCTTCCCTTAGGAGGAGCTTGGCAGCCTCTGCCGTTTTGGCTCTAACCCTGTATCCCCCGAACTGGTGAATCCACTGGGGGGTGAGTCCTAGATGTCCCATCACCGGAATGCCGGCATCCAGCATAGCCTCAATCCTTTCCATCATGGAGGTTCCGCCCTCCACCTTCACGGCCTCCGCCCCGGCCTTGATGAATTTTCCTGCGTTGAGTACCCCTTCAGAGTTGCTTGGTTGGTAGGAAAGAAAAGGCATGTCCCCCACCACCAGAGCCCTTTTCACCCCCCTAGCCACAGCCCTAGTATGGTGCAACATTTCTTCCATAGTAACGGGAAGGGTACTGGGATAGCCCAACAGGACATTACCTACCGAGTCCCCCACCAAAATAACTTCCACGCCGGCTTCATCTAGCAGACGCGCGGTAGGAAAATCATAGGCGGTAAGCATGCAAATTTTTTCTCCGCGGGCCTTCATTTCTGCAAGCGTAACGGTGGTTATTTTGCCCTCCACTATTTTTCTTTTTCCCACTCCGCTTAAATAACTCCCCTACCTAGCTCGTCGAGACGTTCACACATGATTCTCAAACTCTCTCTGAGGTTTTTGAGGTTATCGAATTCCTCCACCTTTTTCTTGAGTTCCTCTCTAGATTTTCCCTTCATCCTCTTGCATTCTTGTACCAGTAAGGGAAGAGCACGCACCACGTTGTCCACCACGGTAATATGGGCTGCCCTAGCCGTCCTCGAAAGGGGATTGAGGTCTATGGCTACCACCATTTTTCCCAAAGCACGAAGGGCTTCCGTCCTGTCACCATCTTCCAGAGGTACCAAGACTACATCGGCGGAGAAGATACCCCTTTTGTCTACCCTTCTCCTCTCGCTCTGAACCTCTGGAATTTTGACAGCATCTTCTTCCCTCGTTCCCAGAATTTCCTTGCATCCATGTTTTCTCAGGTATTCAGCTATGAGGAGTTCACGTCCAGGTATCCTATGAAATAAGTTCACTTCCACCTTAGCCCCAGTAATTTCCGAAAGTTCTGCTATAGCCTCGGGAACTAGACAGGCAGTATTACCGTTTACGGAAATTACGGGATAGGAAGCCAAGAGAAGGGCTGCAGAGGCGGCTTCGATGGCCTCCCTAGCCACTTCTGTAGTCCTCTCTCCCAACAAATAGTCAAAGGCTTCGCCCCTCCCATGGGCTGCCAATCCTTCCGGTACCACCAGTCCCATCTTCATCCCCTCGGCAAGCCTTTTCCTTATCCGGAGGGATTCGGCCCTAGGGTGGTTGGGGAAAATCTCGTCCATGCCTTTTCCGAAAGGCTTTTTGGTGGATAAAACCATTTCCCTTGATGAGAATCCATCCTTTACCCGTCCTTTCCCTCTTGGCCTCTATTGTAGCCCTTCTTTTGGTGGGTCTTGACATAGGAGGGACAACTCCTTGGATGATTTTTATTTCTGCTTCTGCTTGCCTTGTAGCCCTTTCCGTTTTAACTCTTTACCTTACTTCCTCTCCCCACCGACCGTTGGAAGTGCCCATAGAAGACTTCTCCCTTTGGGTGGACGCGGGGGAACCGGCCAAGGAACTCCAGAAGCTTGGTCCTTCTGATCTTTCCTTGGCTACGATGATACTTAGAGCCGATTTGGGATCCATCGTTTCCAACGCCGATCTCCTCAGCTCTAGGCTTTCCATAGCACTTGCTAAGCCAGAACTTCAAGATTTGGTTAAGTTTAAGCTCGAAGCCCGTGCCAAAGAACTTTCAAACTTTTTGAAGGGAGTTATTGTAAGCCTCTCAGAAAAGCCATCCCAAGAAATCTTAATGAGTCTGGTATCCTCCGTGGAAAGGGCGGCTACCATGGCTGAAACCATTCTCAGGGACTTGGAAGGGATTTCTTTGGCCAAGCGGGGAGTTGGCGAGGCCTATCTTCTTCCTTTGAGAAGGGCCACGGATAGGATGGTGAGGGATTTGAGGGAGCTCAAATCCAACACTGAAAGTTATGTACGCCTTTTCCTCCTCTCCTCCACAGGAGGAAGCACGGCTCCTTCTAGTTAGGAGGGTCCGTTCTGTCTAAAAAACACATAAATCTGCTTTTCATGGGACATGTGGATCACGGAAAATCCACCCTGGTGGGGAGAACCCTTTTCGACCTCGGGATAGTATCGGAAAAGGATTTGCCCTCGGAAGCTGGAAGCTTCAAATTCGCTTGGCTCATGGACAAACTTAAGGAAGAAAGGGAAAGAGGGGTAACCATAGAAATCTCCTATCAGAAAATAGAGACACCCAATACCATCCTAACCATCATCGATGCCCCAGGACATAGGGATTTTGTGAAAAACATGATCACGGGAGCAAGTCAGGCCGATGCTGCGGTATTGGTGGTAGCGGCAGACGATGGAATCATGCCCCAGACCAAAGAACATGCGGCCTTGGCCTTCACGCTGGGAGTAAACCAGCTAGTGGTAGCCATAAACAAGATGGACTTGGTGGGATTCGATGAGAAAACTTATCTTAAGCTAAAACAGGAAGTCTCCTCTCTCCTGAAAAGCTTGGGATACCCCAGTTCTACCTTTCATTACGTGCCCGTTTCGGCCTGGCTTGGAGAAAACATCATCAAACCGAGCCCTAAGATGCCCTGGTACAAAGGACCTACCCTGCTCGAAGCCTTAGATTCTTTACAGGAAGGGGAAAAACCCATAGACAAACCCCTACGCATCCCCCTCCAGAACGTTTTTTCCATAACGGGAGTGGGAACTGTGCCCATAGGGAAGGTGGAAACAGGGATCCTCAAAGTGGGAGATACCGTTGTTTTTGAACCGTCTGGTAAGAAGGGAGAGGTGAGATCCATAGAAGTCCATCATCAGCCTGTAGAAAGGGCCTTACCCGGGGATAACATAGGTTTCAACGTAAGGGGTGTTTCTAAAGACGAGATAAAAAGAGGAGATGTGGTAGGTCATCCAGACCATCCGCCCAGTGTTGCCCAGAGGTTCACCGCCAAAGTAGTGGTTCTCAATGTCCCTCACCAACTAAAGCCAGGTTTTGTTCCCACCTTTCACTGCCATACCGCCAGTGTTCCCGGCAAAATCCTTTCCGTGCTTAAAAAGGTGGATCCCAGAACGGGGGAAACTTTGGAGGAAAGTCCAGAAGGACTGAAGAAGGGAGAAGTCGGAGTAATAGAAGTAGAACCTCTCAAGCCCCTCGTAATAGAAAGAGCGGTGGATATCCCCCATCTTTCAAGGTTTGCGATGAGACACGGGGGACAAACCATAGGGGCTGGGGTGTGCGTAGAGGTGGTTAAGAGAGAATGAAGGAGCTATGCTTTTTGCCCGTTACAGAACTTTCTTCCAGAATCAGAGATGGAGTTCTTTCTCCCGTGGAAGTGGTGGAGACCTTTTTGGAGAGGATAAGAAGACTTAACCCAAAAGTAAATGCCTACTGTTTGGTTTTGGAAAAAGAGGCTAGAAAGAAGGCAGAAGAAGCAGAAAGAGCCTTGAAGGAGGGAAAAAAGTTAGGACCTCTACACGGAATACCTATAGCCATTAAGGACCTCACCCCCATGCATGGAGTAAAGACCACCTTTGGATCCAGGCTTTTCGAGAACTTTGTTCCATCAAGAGATGCCGTGGTAGTAGAAAGGTTGAAAAAAGCTGGAGCCATTCCCCTAGGAAAGACCAATACTCCGGAGTTCGGCTGGATGGGAAATACGGTGAATGCCCTTTTTGGGGCTACCCGCAATCCTTGGAATCTGGAAAGAACGGCTGGAGGATCCAGTGGTGGATCAGCGGCTGCCGTGGCTGCAGGAATGGCTCCCTTCGCGGAGGGAAGTGATGGGGGTGGTTCCATTAGAATACCTTCAAGCGCCTGTGGTGTTTTCGGTCTGAAGCCCACCTCCGGGCTCATTCCCATGGACCTCATGGTGGAGTTAGGTCCGGGACCCTTCGGTCATGTTTCCCCTTTTATAACCCATGGCCCTATCGCTAGGAGCGTGAAGGATGCGGCCCTTCTCCTTTCGGTCATGGTAGGCTACCATGACGTGGATCCCTTTAGCCTTCCTTCTCCCGAAAAGGATTATACAGAACTCGAAGGTGAAGTAAAAGGCTTGAAGATTGCTTACAGCCCCAACTTGGGATACTTTGAGGTGGATGAAAGGGTAAGAAAGGTAGTGGAGGAAGCTGCTTGGTCTTTTGAAGAGCTTGGAATGGAGGTGGTAGAAAAGAACCCCGTCCTTCCCAACAAAGAGGAAATAGAAGGGGCCTTCCAAACACTTTGGGTAGTGGCTTTTAGTTCCATACTTGGCGATCTTTCAAAGGAAGAGAAGGAAAAACTGACTCCAGAAGTTCAAGCGCTTTCAGAATTGGGAAAGGGGATCTCGGCCGTAGAGTACAAGCGCGCAGAGATGACTAGGGGAAAAGTCTGGCTTGGCATCCAAGAACTCTTCAAAGAATTCGATTTCCTTCTCACCCCCACCTTGGCGGTTCCTCCCTTTCCGGTGAACCAACTTGGCCCTACCGAGATAAATGGCAAAGAAGTAAATCCTCTCCTGGGATGGATTCTTACCTATCCTTTCAACCTCACCGGACACCCCGCTGCTTCCGTTCCATGTGGATGGGTGGAAGGACTTCCGATAGGGATGCAGGTGATTGGTAAGCGTTTTTCGGAAAAGCTTATCCTCAAAGTCTGTCTCGCTTTTGAAAACCTGAGGCCTTGGACCCATCGCTTACCACCATTGGAGTAGAAAAGTTTTTGTGAAACATGGGAAAAAGAGTAAGGCTTGTTGAAAGACTTTGCCTCCAAACTGTGGGAAAAAGCCCGAAAAACGGCTTCAAGGATTATCTTAGCCTTTGACCCCATCGGAGAATATCGAAAATTGGAAAAAGCCACGGATCTTCTTCATTTACTCTCGGACGAGGTAGCGGGGGTGAAGCTTGGTCTTCCCTCCCTCCTCATCTACGGTCCCAAGGGGTTGGAGAAGCTTTTACAGGAGGTGGAAGGTCCTTTTATTTGCGATTTGAAGATGGCAGACATAGGCTATGTCAACAGGATGGTGGCAGAAGAAGTCTTCGATTTAGGATTTGAAGCCCTCATTGCCCATGCTTTCGTGGGGGTAAAAGAAGGTTTGGAAGAAGTGGTGAGATTGGCAAGGGAAAAAAGAAAGGGAGTACTAGCCGTTTGTGCGATGAGTCATAGGGGTGCGGAGGAATATCTGAACAAACATTACCTAGAATTAATGGAGGCTTCTCGTCTAGCAGGTGTAGATGGTTTCATTCTACCGGCCACTTTTCCAGAACTCTTGGGAGAGGCTAGAAAAAGATATCCAGAAATCCTCATCCTCTCCCCAGGCGTTGGGGCACAAGGTTCACCCTTTGGTTCCGCACTCAAAGCTGGAGCTGATTTCGAAATAGTAGGAAGATCCATTGTTCTTTCTTCCTCTCCCAGAGAAAAGGCAGAAGAGATAAAGAAAGAGATGAAAGTATGGATAAAAGAGCATTAGCCCAAGCCCTAATGGATTGTGGATGCATTAAGGTGGGACATTATAAGCTCACCTCTGGCAGCTTCAGTCCCTATTACATAGATTTGCGCATGGTTCCTTCCTTTCCCCAACTTTTTCGAGAAGTGGTGAGAGCTTACCTGATCCTCTTGAGAGAAGAAAGAGTGGAATTCGAGAGGGTGCTCGGTGTCCCCACAGCAGGTATACCCCTAGGTGTGTTAGTAGCCCACGAACTAGGTAAACCCTTCCTTTATCTCCGTATGGAAAGTAAAACCCATGGAACTGAGCGTCTATTGGAAGGTGAATTGAGGGAAGGGGAGAGGGTTTTGCTTGTGGACGATGTGGCTACCACTGGAGGAAGTCTCAAACGGGCCGTACAAGTGGTAAGGGGAGAGGGAGGAAGGGTGGAAGCAGCGGCGGTACTTGTGGATAGAGAACAAGGGGCCAAAGAACTCCTGAAGAGGGAAGGAGTAAAGCTTCTTTCCGTGATGACAGCAAGAGAAATCTTTCAAGAGCTTTATACTTGCAAAAAGATTACAGAGAAAGAGTATGGAGAGATCATGAGATACATGGAGGGAAGAAAGAATGTTTAAAGGAAGGGATGTGCTTTCTATTCTAGATTTTTCTGCTTCAGAATTGGAACAACTCTTTAAAAAGGCCTCTGCCATCAAACCGGGGGAAAAACTCAGGGGAAAAATCCTTGCCACGGCTTTCTTTGAACCAAGTACTCGTACGAGGTTGAGTTTTGAAACCGCCATGCTGAAGTTGGGGGGAAGTGTAATAGGGGTGGGAGGGGAGGAAGCTACTTCCCTGGCAAAGGGGGAAAACCTAGCGGATACTGTGAGAATGTTGGATTCCTATGCTGACGTGATAGTGATCAGGCATCCCTTGGAAGGTGCGGCCAAGTTGGCGGCGGAGGTAGCAGAAGTTCCCGTGATAAACGGGGGGGATGGAAAACAACATCATCCTACTCAGGCTATGGTGGATCTCTACACCATAAAAAAGGAGATGGGGAAGATAGAAAATCTAACCATAGCGGCGGTGGGGGATTTGAGATACGGAAGAGCCGTTACCTCTTTCCTCTACGGAATATGCAAGTTCGGAGTGGAAAAACTTTTTCTGGTATCTCCTCCACCCCTCAAGCCTAGGGAAGAGGTACTGGACTTTTTGAAAGCCTCTGGAACGGAATTTGAACTCACCCAAGATTTGGACAAGGTAATTGGAGAGATAGAAGTACTTTATATCACGAGGATCCAAAAAGAAAGGTTTCCGGATCCTTCTGAGTTCGAAAAAGTAAAAGGAAGCTATAGGCTTACATCAGAATTGGTGGAAAAAATGAGAGAGGATGCCATCATCCTCCATCCCCTACCCAAGGTAGATGAAATAGACCTAAAGGTGGATGAGAATAAACGTGCTAGGTATTTCCAACAAGCTGCCTATGCTGTGCCAGTGAGAATGGCTTTACTTTCTCTCCTGTTGGGAGTGGAATGATGTCGGGAAGTTCACAAGAACTGGTCGTGAGGAAAATAGAGAAGGGCACGGTGATAGACCATATCCCGGCGGGTCAGGCCCTCAACGTGATAAAGATTTTAGGAGTAGGAGGGGGAAAACATACAGTTGCCGTGGTAATGAACGTGGATAGTAAAAAATATGGAAGGAAAGATATAGTAAAAGTAGAGGGCAAGGAACTTTCTCCCGTAGAAGTGAACAGAATAGCACTCGTTGCTCCAGAAGCCACCATCAACGTGATCCAAGAGTACAAAGTGGTGAAGAAAAACAAGGTGAAGCTTCCTGAACGTGTCCAAGGTATAGTGAGATGTACCAATCCCAGTTGTATCACCAACAAGCCAAGAGAACCCGTGGTTCCTACCTTCAAGGTCTATTCACGTTCTCCCCTCCTTCTCCTTTGCGAGTATTGTGGAAACAGGATTTCCCAAGAAGAGATAGTAAAGCAGTTCACGGGGTAGGAGCTTGAAGTTTGAAGAACTCGGAATGTACCCGACCAGGGTGGAGAAGGTGGTGCGTGAGACTCCGGAAGTCGTTTCCATTCACCTTTCTTCCCCTTTCCCTCATGAACCCGTGCCCGGACAATTCGTCATGGTATGGTTGCCTGGAGAAGAGGAGATTCCCATGAGCGTCTCAGGGTGGTATGGAAGGAGATTCAGAATTTCAGTGGCTAAAGTGGGTGAAACCACTTCCAAGTTACAAAAAATAGGAAAGGGAGAATACTTGGGAATAAAAGGACCGTTGGGTAAGGGATTCCACTTGGAAAAGGGACCGTATCTACTAGTAGGAGGGGGGACGGGAGTGGCACCCCTTATTTTTGCTTGCGAAAAGCTCCGGAAAAGAGGGGAAGAGGTAAAGATGCTGATAGGGGCAAAAACGAGTTCCGAACTCCTTTTCGTTGAAGAGGCTGAAAAGATGGGGGCGGAAGTAGAAGTCACCACGGAAGATGGTTCAAAAGGTGAGAAAGGATTGGTAACGAAGTTATTCGAGAGAGAACTTTCCAAAAGAACTTGGAAGATCTTAGCTTGCGGTCCAGAGAAAATGCTGGTGAGGATCGTTAAAGAATGCGTGAGGAAAGGGAGAAAAGTACAGGTTTCGCTGGAGAGGTACATGAGGTGCGGTGTAGGTGCATGTGGTTCATGTGTACTCGATCCAGTAGGATGGAGGGTATGCACGGAAGGCCCAGTATTCGATGGAAAAAAATTGCTCAACACCGACTTTGGAAAGTTCGTGAGGGATCCCGCGGGTCGAAGACTTCCAATAATTTAAACCCCTCAGCATTTCCCTTTTTTCCTATCCCCCCCTATAATTAAAGAGGGGGAGACTTGGAGCTAACGGTAAAGGGAAAAATCTTCACTCCCACCGGAATAAAGGAGGGAAGCGTCAGGATTTCGGGGGGAAGAATAGAGGAAGTTGGCGAAAAGATTTCTCCCAGTGGAGAAATGTTGGACTTCAGAGGAAAAATAATTCTTCCGGGTCTGATCGATATGCACGTACATCTAAGGGACTTTAGACTCTCCTACAAAGAAGACTTCAGAACGGGGACCCGGGCTGCCGCTAGGGGAGGGTATACTGTAGTCGTGGACATGCCCAACACCCTTCCCAAAGTCAACAAAATCTCGGTGTTGAGGAAAAGGGAGGAACTGGGGAAAAGGAAGGCTGTGGTGGACTTCGGTTTGTACTTTGGAGTACCAGAGAAAAGAAGTGAACTCGGAAAAGAAGTAAAAAGAAGATGTCTTGGCATCAAGGTTTACCTACCGGAAGATGGTGAGAAGGAAATCCTAGAAGAAACTCTCCGATTCGCAGCCAAGGAAAGACTATTGGTAATATCACATGCCGAGGATCCTGCCTTCTTCAGAGATGGAGAGAGACCTGTAGAAGCAGAAGTGATGGGAATAAGGAAGATGGCGGAGCTCTCCTTGAAACACCACTTCAGACTTCATATCACTCACCTCTCTTCTTCGGCAGGTCTCGGAGAATTGGAAAAGTGGAGGGAAAAGATAAAAGTCTCTGCCGATACTTGTCCGCACTATCTTCTTTTAACCCGTAAGGAGCATCCCCTTTTCAGGGTTTTTCCCCCTCTTCGCCTTGAAGAGGACAGAATCGCTCTTCTCTTGGCACTGAGAACGGGGAGAATAGAAGCCGTTACTTCGGATCATGCCCCCCATCTGCTGGAGGAAAAGGAGGACCCGGCCGGTCCTGGAGGTTTCCCGGGATTAGAAACGGAACTTCCTCTCCTTCTCACCCTAGTTAAAAAGGGTAAATTAGGACTGAGGGAGGTAGTAAGGGCGTGTAGTGAGGCACCTGCTTCCCTTCTGAAACTACCTGCAGGAAGAATAGAACGTGGCTACGTGGGCAACCTCACAGTAGTGGATTTAAAAAAGAGCTTCAAGATAAATCCTTCCGAGTTCGAAAGTAAGGCCAAACACAGTCCCTTCGAGGGAAGGATGGTGGTGGGAGCCCCTGTCTGTACCATCGTAAGAGGGAGACCCGTGTTTTTAGATGGAGAAATAATGGAGGATTTGGGTGGAAAAAATGTCAAGACTTATGGTGAGGTTGGGAAAACTGAAACTGCCTAACCCCACTATTCTGGCTTCCGGGGTTCTTTCCGCTGGGTCCCTTCTTTGTCGTGCCCTGAGGGAAGGTGCAGGAGGAGTGGTAACGAAGAGCCTAACGTTGGAAAGACGGGAGGGATACAAGACCCCTGTGGTGGTAGGAGTGGAAGGAGGATTGGTGAATGCGGTGGGTTTAACCAATCCAGGCTATGAAGAATATCTGAGGGAAGAACTTCCCAAGGCAAAAAGAGGGGGTGGGCCAGTCATCGTGAGCGTGGCTGGAGAAAAAAGTGAAGAGTTCGCACTTATAGCATCCAAAGCCGAGGAGGCAGGGGCAGACGCCATAGAACTTAACCTCTCCTGTCCCCATGTAAAAAGTCATGGATTAGAGATAGGCAAGGATCCCAAACTCGTTCGGGAAGTTGTGAAAAAGACTAGAGAATGTCTTTCCATTCCCCTTTTCGTGAAACTTGGATTTTCGGATAAGCTCGTAGCTTCCGCTCTTTCCGCTGAGCGGGAGGAGGCAGATGGAATAGTCGCCATCAACACCCTTCCTGCGATGGTAGTTGACGTTTATAGCAAAAGGGCCGTTCTCTCAAATATTGTGGGCGGTCTCTCGGGTCCTGCCATTCGACCTGTAGCCCTTCGATGCGTATACGAGCTCCATAGAAACCTCTCCATACCCATCATAGGATGTGGTGGGGTGGAGGATTGGAAAAGTGCGATGGAATTCATTCTCGCTGGGGCTACGGCCGTACAGGTAGGATCTGCGGTGATTACAAGGGGACTGGGGATTTTTGCCGAAATCTGCAAAGGACTTTCGAATTATTTAAAAAGGGAAGGTGTCCAAAACGTAAATAATTTGGTGGGGGGACTGCGGGAATGAAGTACATCATGGTAACAGGAGGGGTAATGAGCGGTCTAGGGAAGGGGCTTACCACCGCCAGCCTGGGGAAGCTCCTTCAGGCTAGAGGGCTAAAGGTCACCGCTATCAAAATAGATCCCTATCTCAACATGGATGCTGGCACTATGAATCCCTTTGAACACGGAGAAATCTTCGTTACAGAAGATGGAGGGGAAATAGACCTAGACATGGGACATTACGAGAGATTTCTAGACATAAATCTCACGAAGGATCACAATATTACCACTGGGCAAATTTACTACGAAGTGATTTCAAAGGAGAGAAGGGGTGAGTATCTCGGCCGCACGGTGCAGATCATACCACACGTGGTGGACGAAATAAAGAGAAGGATAAGACAGGCGGCCCTAAAGAGCGGTGCCGATGTTTGTTTGGTGGAAATAGGAGGAACGGTGGGAGATATGGAGAGTATGCCTTTCCTCGAGGCCGCCAGGCAGATGAGATTGGAAGAAGGGCCAACCAACACTCTTTTCATTCACGTCACACTCGTTCCCACTTCGGGCCCAGTGGGAGAACAGAAAACTAAACCTACCCAGCACAGTGTAAAAGAACTAAGACAGTTAGGAATCTCTCCCGATATTATCATCTGCCGTTCCGCAACCCCCTTAACGACGGAAGCTAGGAGGAAGATTTCCCTCTTCTGCAATGTGTGGGAAAATGAAGTCATAAGTGCAGTAGATGTAAAGAATATTTATGAGCTTCCGTTGGTTCTGGAACATGAGAATCTCAGTTCCATCGTATTGCAGAAGCTTGGTCTCAGACCTGGGGATCTAGATTTGGGGGAATGGATAGAAATAGTCTCGAGGATGGATAACGCAAGCAAACCCGTGAAGATAGCAATAGTAGGGAAGTACATAAGATTCACAGATACCTATCTCAGCATCCATGAGGCCTTAAGACATGCTGCCGCAAAAAACGATGCCAAGTTGGAGATAAAGTGGATAAACGCTGAGAGATTAGAAAAAGTAACGGAATCTTCCCTTCGAGAACTTTCAGAATGTCACGGGGTGATTGTTCCTGGAGGCTTTGGTCCCAGAGGGGCCGAGGGCAAAATTCTTGCGATAAAATGGGCCAGAGAAAATCTTGTCCCCTTTTTGGGGCTTTGCTTCGGTTTTCAACTTGCAGTAGTAGAATTTGCAAGAAATGTGGTAGGTTTGGAAGGAGCCAACAGTACTGAAATAGATCCCTTCACCCCACATCCCGTTATAGATCTACTTCCGGAACAAAGGGGTCTCAAGGAATTGGGAGGAACCATGAGACTGGGTGCTTTGGAGGTAGTGCTAGAGAAGGGAACCAAGGCTTTCCAGATTTATCGTCAAGAAAGGATTTCAGAGAGACATCGACACAGATACGAAGTAAATCCCGAGTATCTCCCTCTGCTGGTGGAGAAGAATCTCGTCTTTTCTGGAAAAAGTCCGGATGGCAAAAGGATGGAAATATTAGAACTTCCAGATCATCCCTTCTTTATAGGAACACAATTTCACCCAGAGTTTAAATCCCGGCCTACCCGTCCCTCTCCCGTCTTCGACGCCTTCATAAAGGCTGCTCTTTGCCGGGCTCTCCACGCTTAAACCCTTAGTTCTCAAGCCCCATGACCTCACACATATGTAATTCATCTTCTCCTTTACTATATATTTTTTAGTATGTTCAATTAATTATATAAACACTTTAAAATATAAAATATCGTAGAAAAAATTGGAAGGAAATTTACCGAAAAATATATATGTACAAGTATACAAAATTAAATAGATGAAAACGTGGAAATTCTTGGTGCAAGAAAAACCCACTGAGATCCTATTAGCCCTAAGAACAGGGGAGACTTATCCCTCTGCCATAGCCAAAAAAGTGGAAACTACCTTTGCCCATGCTTTCAATATTCTATCGAAATTGGAAAGAATGGGGTTGATCATTTCCGAAGAGAAGGGAAGGAAAAGACTGGTAAGGTTAACAGAGAGAGGGGAAGAGTTAGCGATTTTGTTGGAAAAACTGAAAGGGATAACGGAAGTAATAGACGCCTACATTGAGTTGGAGGAGACTTATTCCCAAGAGGTGAAAGGAAAACTGAGAGAGGAGATAAACAAAGAAAAAGTGGTCAAGAGGCTGGGGGAACTCCGGGAAAGGATGGGTAGTTTGGCCCAGAGAGAAGACGAAGTGGGAAAAGGGGCTAGAAAGTTCTTGGAGAAGGTAGAGGAAGTGGAGAGAGAAGTGAAGGGATTAGTGGTTGGGGAGGGATGAAGTACTTATGAAGAGTAATCTACCGAAAGGACTTCTTTCAAGAAAAAGGAAAAATGAGACCAAAACATCCGGATAGAATGGGCTAGTTACCTTTCAAAGGGTAACTAGGAAAAGGGACGAGAAAAAGGTTGACAAACGAAAACCCCCTTGAAAGCTCTCTAGAATACTCATGAAAAAGGATTAAAAAGCTTAGTTACTTATCATAAAGGAAAAATAACTCATGGAAGGTGAAAAGATGGAAGGGGGTGCAGAAAGACTTCTGGACTTAGCGTATGGCAACCATCCTAAGAGTACCTCCCTAAAACCAGAAGGGAGAAGGGTACTGAGGTCCCTGCGAGAAGGGCCGAAGGGGATGGAGGAGCTAATGAAAGAGCTGGGTCTGGATCCTCTTTCTGGAGCCCATCGCAAGCACTTCTATATCCTGCTGAAGCCCCTCCGAGAAAAGGGTATGATCTCTACGAGGAGGATGGGGGGTAAGACCTTTTACCATCTCAGCTACGATGGTTTCTCCCAATACCTGAAGGAGCTTCGGAAAGAAGCCGAATTCTGGCTCAAAGAAGAGGAAAAAGAGAAGACTTCCTAGACTCCGAAAACTTTTTTTGAAGCCATTAAGGGAAAAGAAAAGAAGGACTTAAGGTGGGGTGGGGGGAATGACCAAAAAAACCGGACAAAAGGCCCTAAAAGCAAGGCAATTGGCTAGGGAAGCCAAGCTCGCTAAATACAAGCAAATGCTGGCGGAATACGGTGAAAGTTTAGAGTTACCCAAAGCTAGTCCTGAAGAACAAAAGAAAAAAGAGGAAGAGCTCCGCAATCTTTACCTGGAAATCCTCAAGAAAAAAGAATCCCAAACCTAGCCCTATAATTAACCTGTTCTCGGTCTCTCGGTTGGGACCACAAGAAGGGTCTCTGAAAAACTTAAAAGGAAACCGTAATTTAAAAGAAAAGAACCTCCATGAGCGAAAAGGAATCTCTCCTAGCCGATCCGGCAGCCCTCGGTCTTGTAGCTTTTGGAGCCACTACTATCCTTCTCAACCTCCACAACTTGGGCCTGATAACTGCCACCCTCACCTTTGCTTATGGGTTTTTCTTCGGGGGAATGGCTCAAGTCATAGCAGGAATTATAGACTTCAAAAGAGGCAATCTTTTCGGTGGAACGGCTTTTACTTCCTATGGCCTTTTCTGGATAGGACTCTCCCTTTTCAAACTCTTCGAGTGGGAGGGCCTAGTAGCAGGGGATCCCAACGAAATTGCAGCTTGGATGGCCATTTGGGGGATCTTTACTCTCTATATGACGGTGGGGTCCTTTAAGGTAGGGGGAAGGGCCCTTCAAACGGTCTTCATTACGCTCACCATCCTTTTCTTCCTCCTTTCCGGCGCTTTTGCTACGGGTGAAGACCTCCTTCTAAAGATAGCGGGGGCCGAAGGCGTATTCTGCGGATTTAGTGCACTGTATACTTCTGCCGGTGTGATTTTGAACTCCATCTATGGAAGGAGGGTCCTCCCCCTCTGAAGAAACTTAAGGATTTTCTCTCGGAATATTGGGGATTTCCACACCTCTAGAAGTGAGGTTCACGAGGGGGGCACCAAGTTCTCCCGCCAACCATCCCAAAAGTTCTCCACAGATCCTCAATTTTTCCTTCTTCCTCTCGCTCTCCCCTTTTCCGGAGTATTTTCCCACTTTTTCCCCAAGATCCATTCCAGCCAGAAAAATTTTTTCGGCTCCGAGCTCCCAAGCTAAGAAGGCTGCTCGATCCCCATCCGTGAAACCACCGAAGTTGAGGAGGTTTCCCATAGGTTTTAACTGGGTAGTTCCCAACAACCTTACGGGCTCTCTTCCTTTCAGGAATTCCCTTACTCTATGATAGTTATCACCATGCACATGAATAACCAACCAGGCCCCCTCTCTCCAGGCCTTTTCCTGGTCTTCCACCTTCCCATCCAAGTCGGTAACCACTATTTCCGGTACCCTGAACTTCATTACCGCCGAAGTAGCACCATCCGCAGCAAGAAGGGTCATCCCCAGTTTTCCGGACCTTTCTAACCTATGAAGATCTTCCTCCAGAGAAGGTCCGGCTCCCAAGACCAAACAATTTCTCCCCCTTATTAACTTTCTGAGTCCATGAAGATCGGGTGGAGGAAAAAGATGGGAAAGTAAAAGGGTTGCCCTTTCATCCTCCTTAGGATCCAGTTTCAGCCTTTCCACTATCCTGAAATACCAAGGTTCCCAAGCTTCCCAGCGCATCCCTTCACTTCCTGAGTTTACAAGTACCGCAAACGCAGACCACTTCTATGTGATCCCCAAAGAGATCACGCACGGTGGTTCCTAGATAGTGGGTACAATTGAAACATACTGGCAAACCGCAGTAACGGCATTCTCTCCATGTCTTTTCTTTGTCCTTTTCCTTCAATTCTCTCCCACAGCAAGAACACTTTGGCATTTTTCCACCTCAAAAGTCAAGCGGTGCCTTCGAGATGACTTTCGCCAAATCGGAAGAGGTGAAGATGCCCACCAGTTCACCCTTGGAAGAAACAAGCAATCTCCTCACCTTCATTTCCGACATGATCCTGGCACATTCTTTGACCGTATAGTTTTCATCCACCATCACGAGTGGTCTTGAGCAATAGTCTTTGAGCTTGGCCCTTTTCAAATCCACTCCTTTCGCCAGTACTTTAGAAAGAAGGTCCCTTTCCGTAAAGATGCCGTATGGTTGTCCATGGAGGGTAACCAATACGCTTCCTATTCTCTTTTTCCCCATTACCTTACAAGCCTCTAGGATACTTTTTTCACCGTCCATCTTTACCAGTTTCCGGTTAGCCACTTCACCTATTTTCATCAAAAGAAAAGGAAGCGAGGGCTATAAATTCCTTTCACGGAAAGAAAACGAGAATGTCATCGCGAAACCTCAGGAAATTGGGGCTTTGTGGACTGATAGCTCCACCCCTCGCTTTTACCTGTATTTTCCTCTCCGTTCATCTTTCCCCTTCTTTTGGCTGGATGGAAAATGCCCTAAGCGATTTGGGGGTTGGAAAAACAGCTCCCCTCTTCAATCTTGGTCTCATGGTAACTGGTTTGCTTCTTTTCATCTTTTCACTTTCTTCTCTTTTCGTGATTAGAGAATCTTCTGGTCAATTTGCTTCCCTTCTTTTGGGACTGGATTCTTTAGCCCTTTTCTGCATAGGACTTTTCCCCGAAAGCTATGGAGACCTTCATTTCTGGGTATCCGTACTTTTCTTCCTCCTTTTCCCCTTTGTTCCTCTCTCTTTCTCTCTTTTCTTTTGGAAGAAGGGGATGAAAAGGGGTTCCCTTCTTTCCCTTTTCTTCTCTTTTCTTCCGGGGATACCTTGGGTCTATCGATGGAGGGGATTAGCCATCCCTGAAACCCTCTCTTCCTGCATAGCTTCCGCCTACGTTATGGCACTTTCCCTCCTTTTCTATTTGGGCAAACCACCTTACCACTCCGAGGGAGTTGAACAATGAGTACCGTTAAAACCAGTGCTCCAGGGGCAGTCTTCCTCTTCGGTGAACACGCCGTGGTGTACGGATATCCTTCTTTGAACGCTTCCGTAAGTGGGAGGGTGAGGGTGGAAATGAAACCTAGGAAGGACAATAGATTGGAGATCCAATCCAATGGCCTAGGAAGGGAAGAAGGGAGAGTGATAAGGGAAGAAAGGCCCAAAATCAGGGCTGGAAAAAGATTTTCCTATGTGGTAAAGGCCATAGAATTGGTTTTCTCGGAAATCGGCGAAGGGTGCGGTTTGGAAGTAAAGATTTCTTCAGATCTGCCCATCGGAGCAGGACTTTCCAGCTCTTCGGCTGTCAGCGTTGCTTCGGTGGCGGCTACCCTTCTCCTTTTGGGGGAAAAAGTCAGTCTAGAAAGAGTAGTGGAGCTGGCTTTCAGAACTGAGTTGGAGGTCCAAACTGTGGCGAGTAGAGCTGGAGTTTCGGTAGCCACGTATGGCGGCTTTCTCAGGATAGAGGGGAAGAACTTGGAAAGAATCTCCGATCTCCACGTTCCGGGTTTTGTGGTGGGAAATACAGGGATTTTCAGCGCCACTGGACCTATGGTAAGAAAAGTTAGGAATCTGAGAGAAAAACATCCAAAAGAAGTGGAGGCCCTTTTTCGGCTCATAGGAACACTGGCCGATACTGGGCTTAGTTCCCTTAGGGAGGGGGACTTAAAAAGAACTGGAACTTTGATGAATATAAATCAGGCCTGCTTAGCGGCTCTAGGGGTGAGCTCCCCAGCCCTTGAAAGGCTCATCAAAGCAAGTAGGGAAGCAGGGGCCTATGGAGCCAAACTCACGGGTGGGGGAGGGGGAGGATGTATGCTGGCCCTTTGTCCCGGTAAGGAAAAAGAGGTCTCTAAAGCCATCCGAAGGGCCGGTGGTGAGCCCCTTCCCATGAGCTTGGGTAGTGAGGGTCTCTTGGTGGAAAGCGAGTAATCCGCCAAAATACTTTAAACTGAGAAAGGAAAAAAAGAAGGATGGCTGAAAGACCTTGGCTTAAATCCTATCCCCCAGGGGTGCCCGCAGAAATCGAGGTTCCGAACAAATCCATACCGGAGATTTTTGATGAAGCCTCAGAGAAATACGCTGACAAAACTGCCTTGATTTTCTATGGAAGGAAGATAAGCTACCGTGAACTGAGAGAAAATGTCGACAGATTTGCCACTGCCCTCCACGACCTAGGGGTGAAAAAAGGAGAGAGAGTTGCCCTGTATCTTCCCAATTGTCCTCAATTCGTTATTTCTTACTTCGGCATCCTAAAGACGGGGGCTACGGTAACTCCCATAAGCCCCGTATATGTTTCGAAGGAGGTAGCATATCAACTAAAGGATAGCGAGGCTAAAACCATCGTTTGCCTAGATACTCTTTTCGAAAACGTGGAGAAAACAGGCCTGAAGTTGGATCGTATTATCACCACCAACATCGGCGAATATTTGCCTTCCCTCAAAAAATTCATAGGAAAGAGTCTTCTCGGAAAACTCTTTAGGAAAGCTATGATCCCCTCACCCAAAATTCCCAAAAGGGAGGGGATCTATCACTTCCAAGAACTGCTCAAGAAATATCCTCCCAACCCTCCCAAAGTGAAAATCAACCCCAGCGAAGATTTAGCTACACTTCCCTATTCTGGAGGTACCACGGGAATTCCGAAGGGCGTGATGGTACCCCATCGCAACATAGTCGCCAACATGGCCCAAATAAGGGCCTTCTGGCCCATCTTGGAGGAAGGAAAGGAGGTGGTGGTAGCTTTTCTACCCTTTTATCACATCTATGGCCAAGTGGTGGCACTCATCTTTGGACTATGTTGGGGTTCTACCCTTGTCCTTTTCACCACCTTTGACCCTGATGAAATACTCGATGCTATCGAAAAATACAACGCCACGGTGTTCAATGGGGTCCCCACGGTTTTCGAGTTCCTGAAGGATTATGAAAAGACTCTTAAGGTGAACTGGAAGAGGCTCAAACTCATTACTTCAGGAGCAGATGTTTTACATCCTTCCACTTATCAAGACTGGGAAAAGAAAACTGGTGCGAGGATTATTCAGGGATATGGTCTTACCGAAACCAGCACCGTTACTCATAGTAACCCCTACCATAAGGTCAAAGCCGATTCCTTTGGGATTCCACTTCCCAGCACACTGGCCGCCATAGCCCACCCCGAGAAAAACCAGTTCCTAAAAGTTGGAGAAATAGGGGAAGTTGTAATCCATGGACCGCAAGTCATGAAAGGCTACTGGAAAAATCCTGAGGAAACCAAAAAGGTATTGGTGAAGATAGAAGGGAAGACTTGGCTAAGAACGGGCGACCTAGCTAAAATGGATGAGGAAGGTTACTTCTATTTCTTTGAAAGAAAGAAAGATCTAATTAAATACAAGGGCTTTTCCATCTACGCTAGGGAAATAGAAGATGTTCTCTACGAACATCCACAGATCAAAGAAGCTGCCGTTATAGGGGTTCCCCATCCCCAATTCGGAGAAATAGTCAAAGCTTATGTAGTCCTACACACCGAAGCTAGGGGAAAGGTTTCTGAGGAAGATATCATAGAATATTGTAAGAAGAAACTGGCTCCCTATAAAGTGCCTAAGATAGTGGAGTTCAGAGGGGAGCTCCCCAAAACCGATGTGGGAAAGATTTCTCACAGGGAACTAAGGGAGGAAGTCAAGAAAGCATGAGTGATTTCTTCAGGGTCGAAAGGCTAACCAAGAAATTCGGCGGATTAGTAGCTGTAAACAAAGTGAGTTTTGAGATAGAAAGAGACGAGATAGTGGGACTGATAGGTCCCAATGGGGCAGGCAAAACCACTCTTCTCAAGCTCATAGGAGGAATCCTCAAGCCTGATTCCGGAAAAATAATTTTCAAGGGGGAAGACATAACTGGTCTCAAGCCTTATGAGATAGTCAATAGGGGGATCGCCATAACTTTCCAGGGAGCTAGACCTTTCCGCCGTTTACCCGTAATAGCTAACGTAATGGTTTCCTGTCTTTCTCCCAGGGCAACAAGAAGGGGGGAATGGCTCAAACTTACCGAAGCGAGAGCAAGGGATGCTTTGGAGTTCGTGGGAATAGCCGATATGGCACTCGAACCCGCATCTTCCCTTTCGCATGGGGATCTCAAAAGGCTGGAAATAGCCAAAGCCATAGCCACAGAACCAGAACTCCTCCTCCTCGATGAACCATTGGGCGGATTAAGCCCGGCTGAGACCGAACTCTTGGCGAAATCGATAAGGAGACTACACGAGGGAGGAAGATTTGGCAGGCTTCACAGCGAAGGACCTGCCATGCTCATCGTGGAGCACAAGCTCGCGGAACTCATGAAGATCGTGGATAGGGTAATCGTACTGAACTTTGGTGAAATCATCGCGGAGGGAACTCCCAAAGAAATAGTAAAGAACAAAAAGGTAATAGAAGCCTATCTGGGGGAGGAGATTTAAGTGTTGTTGGAAGTGAAGAATCTTACCGTTCGTTATGAAAGTGCCATCATCCTCAACAGCGTTAGTCTAGAAGTGGGGGAGAAGGAATCGGTAGGAATCCTTGGACCAAATGGGGCAGGTAAATCCACTCTCCTGAGGGCGATAACGGGCTTGGTGAAATGGCAAAGAGAGGTGATGAAAGGAACTAAGCAAGGAAACGTGACGATGGAGGGAGAAATAAGATTTGAGGGAAAGAGAATAGATGGGCTTCTTCCCCATCAGATAGTGAAGATGGGTCTAATTCACTGCCCAGAAAGGAGGAGGATCTTTAGGGAAATGACTGTACTCGAGAATCTGAAAGCTGGCGCCTACTCCTATAAAGACCAGAAGGAAATAGAGGAAAACCTGAAAAGAGTCTACGAGCTCTTTCCGGTATTGAAGGAGAGAAAGAACCAGGTGGCGGGTACCCTCTCCGGAGGAGAACAACAAATGCTGGCTGTGGGGAGGGCGCTCATGTCCAAGCCCAAGCTCCTCTGTATCGATGAACCCTCCTTGGGTTTGGCACCAAAGATGAAGAAAAATCTGATGGAAGGAATAAAAGAAATCCAAAAAGAAGGGGTAAAAATTCTTATCGCGGAACAAGATGTGAACTTTGCCTTTAACCTTACCCAAAGAAATTATGTTCTTTCCCAAGGGAAGGTGGTGGCCGAAGGAACCAAAGGTAAGCTTCTCAGAGATGAAACGATTAGAAAAAGCTACTTAGGTCTTTAATCTTTGAGGGGCGCTCCGCAAATCCTACAGGTTTCCCTAGTAACCACATTCCTCTTCTTACATCTAGGACATTCTTTCTCTATTTTGTCCCTGACCCAACGTAGCATCCCCTCAGGCATGATTAGGAGGATTACCGTGACGATAATGGCGAAGGAAAGCATGCGAATTTGGGGAGTTACACGCAGGAACTCCATCAGGGGGTAAAGAATGTAGACCCCCCCTACGGCACCGTAAATGGATACAATCCCTCCAAAAGCCGTCCAAATCACGGCTTGGAAGGAAATGCTGGCATCAAGGGCCAAGGGACCCACGGTCCTCATGAAATGGGCAAAGGAGCTTCCTGCCAACCCAGCGAAAAAACCACTCAGGGAATAGGCTAGGAGCTTATATCTGGCAGTATTAATGCCGCAGGCTCTAGCCGCGATTTCGTCCTCCCTAATGGAATGAAGGATTACCCCTATCTTGGACTCGGTTATTTTCCACATTATGAAAACGCCAAAGATCATGAGGAGAAGAGAGAAATAGTAGTCGAGTGTGCGCGAAGGGGTGAGTCTCGTTAGACCAGAGAGCCCGAATTCCCCTCCGGTGGTCTCTGGAAAGGCGTATATTATTCCCGTGAGGATGATAGGAAAGGCCAAAGTGGCGAGGGCTAAGTAAGGTCCCCTCAGTCTAAGACACGGAATTCCTATTATCATTCCGGTGAAGACGGCGGCAAGGGCTCCCACCGGAATGGTGAGAAGGGGAGGCCATCCAAGCCTGAGGTTCAAAAAAGCAGCCGAGTAACCCCCCACCCCAAAGAAAAGGGCATGACCAAAACTCACCTGTCCCGTATAGCCCGAAAGAAGGTCCCAGCTTGCAGCATAGAGGGCGAAGAGATTGGTTAAAACAATGATTTGTAAATGATAGGGGTTTCTCACAAAAACAGGCAAGATTAAGAGAAAGATGATGGCTAAAAAAGCTAAAGTTCTCGAAGGCAATGGAAATATTTCCTCTCTGAGCTTTTTGTAGACCCCTCCAAGCCCAACCCTCATAATCTTTCCTCCTCAAAAGAAATCCCAAAGAGACCCTCTGGTCTCACCAAAAGTACAATCAACATCACGATGAGGGAAGCCACTCCCCGAAGGAAAGAACCCATGGGAACGAAGTGGACCACTGCCGTCTCCGTGTACCCAAGCAAGAAGGCTGCCAGGAGGCTTCCCTTCAAGCTACCTAGTCCACCCAAGATGACCACCGCCAAAACCACTACTAAGAGCTGAAGCCACATCCAAGGACTAAGGGTTATGAGGGGTCCCACCATGGTACCGGCTAAAGCCGCTAAAGCTACCGCCATTGCCATGGTTATCATACACATCCATCCAACGTTTATTCCCACCAAGCTCGCCATTTCTCTATCTTGAGCAGTGGCTCTTATGGCGATACCAAGTTTGGTTTTGGTTAACATGAGCCATACGAGGAAAAGTGAGAATAAGGCTATTCCCAGTACCAGAAGATGCCCCTTCAGGATCCTAACACCCAGAAGCTCTAGATATCCCGCCGCAAAACTTGGGATGCTCCGAAAAGTTCCCCCAAAGATAAGAACCATAAATTGTTGAATGATGATTCCTAAAGCCACCGAAACCACCATCACAGCTAATTCGTGCTCTCTTATGGGATGAAAACAAAGCCTGTAAGCACAGCTTCCTACGAAAACTGTTAAAAGAATGGCAAGAACCACGGAAAGATAGAAATTCAACCCGTAAATTGTGGAAAAGGCATAAACCGAATAAGCTGCGAGCATGCAAAAAGCGGTGTGGGCTAGGTTTATGATCCTCGCCACGCCAAAGATTAAAGAAAAGCCCACTGCTAGGAGGGCGAAAACCCCCCCAGTTGCCGCTCCATTGATAAGGATTTCTTGTATCATACTTCAAAGAATTCCTGTTTCTCCCTTTAACCTTGTCTATCTCCTATGGTATTCTATTACCCTGGGAGGTAACCTATATTTCTCAGTGCCCTTGTAAGTTCCAAAGGCCGGTAGATTGGGTAATGGCCCAGCGGTGTCTTGGTAGGGATGAACTCCCACCAGCCTCCCATCCCTCCATTGGGCACCCAAACCCGTCACCAGACCTGGGCCCCATACCACGTCATGCTTGTTATCGAAGATGAGCTTGCCCGCCGTACCCACCCCATCCGGGAAGTTGCGGAAGGTCTGCATGATGTTTCTTCTTCCAGTTTGCTCGAGTTCTGCCACTACATTATCTGCATTCTTCGTCCCGAGCCTGTTGACGGTTTCTGCTATCAAAAAGATAGCATCGTATGTTCCTGCCTCATAGGTTGGGTAGTCACCCCACCTTTCTATGTAGGAATTCACCCAAGGAACTGTTAGATTCTCCACAATTTCCACTCCTGGCACATAGGTGGTCATGGTCACTTCATATGCACAATATCCTTTCGTTTCTTCCCAATAACTTCTTTTCTGAGCCTCCACGTTTATTCCCACTGCGGCAGCAGGAATCTGTAATTCTCCCCACTGCCTACCAAAGGTGACCCCCACTGGACCGGAGAAGACGGTGAAGATCACATGGGCACCAGCGTTTTTGATTGCGGTAAGTTCCGAAGTCAAATCAGTGGCTACGTGGGAAGGTCTCCAAGCTCCCACCATCTCCACTCCTAAATAGACCTCCAATAAGCTCTTGTTTTCATAGGGCGTTCCTTTGAAGGCCGGATAGGGGTTGATGGCGAGATCCACGATTCTGTCCGCCCACGCCAACTTTTCCGCCAACACTGCAACTTTTGGTTTCGCTACCCCTAGGTTTTCCCTGACTTCATCCACTACCATTTTCAACAATTTGGTGCTCACGTAGAAGAGATAGGTGGAGTTAATGGGGGTAACCCTGAAAATGTACTTGTACCTATCATAATTCTTTGGCACGGTCTCCGAACAAAGTTCCGTGGTGGCGGCACCGCAAATGAGCCAAATCTTCTTGTAGTCCATGGCGGTTTCAAGCATCCCCCAAACGGATTCCGTCCTGAAACCTCCTACACAGAAATCCACTTTGTTGACAGTAATGGCCCTCTCCACCGCCGCCCTTGCATCGGCAGCACTAAGGATCTCATTTGTATCCACCTTAACCAGTTCAATGGGTACTTTTTTGTCTCCCAACTGGACCCCACCCGCTGAATTGATCACTTCAGCTGCCATGACGGCCCCACGCCACATATGGATCCCCTGGGAGAACTCCATGGGGCCAAAAATACCTATTTTTATTCTCTCCTCTGGCACTGGACCACTCCAACCAGGAACAAACGGGCGAGCAGGTCTAGTGGCTACGTATATCCCCGCTCCTATCAAGGCAATGGCAATGACTATGACAACTGGAAGCTTCCAGTCCATCTCATCCCCCCTTTCCTTTGTGGAGACACCATGGAGTGGCTAAGGCTATCAAAATTATCCCAGCCATTATGAAATAAGAACCTATTTCTGGGACTATATCAAAGACAGGGACGGGAAGATTGGCAAAAGGCATTCTCCCTTCGCCGAATCCGTATCCCGTACTCAGTCCTGCCTTCACGCTCTTCAATCCAATATCTTCACCTGCTTGCATGAGTGCTATGGAGAAACTTATGGCGGAAAAGATCAGGGAAAGAACTAAAAGCAACCTGCTAACATTACCAATCACAGGTTTCCAAAAGATGAGTGCTGCAGCTATCAATGCCAAGATTCCAGCCAGAACACATAGGTAAATAATAGAATAGTCTTCAGCCCATACCATCTCGTCTTTCGTCTCCAGGGCCCCTATTTCACAAGTGGTAGTGAAGGAAAGTAGGAAAGGACCTATTAACAACAGGATACCACCCAAGATGGCGAGAATCCCCATTCCCCATTTAGTATCCATTCAAGAGTTTTTTATACCCATTGTATAAAAAGGTTGCGACTTAAGAAGATTCTCGACTTCTCAAAGAGAGCCGAAAATGTACTACGTTTCACTCCTTTGCCTCGAAGAGGCTTTTAAGATCTTCTGAACCTCATCTTAAGTTCTACCATTCCCTCTGCCACTCTCTTTTCAACGGAAAAATTCATGCTATCGAAAAGACGTAACATGGGGCGATTGGTGGCTAAGACTTGGGCGGTGAAACCAAAAATACCGCGTCTCTTGGCTATGTACGTCAGTTGCTTTAGAAGTTCTCTCCCTATTCCCTGATTTTGGTACTGATCTTTAACGGCGAATGCCACTTCCGCGAAGTTGGTGGCTTCGTCAAGAACGTATTGGGCCATTCCTACCACCTCCTCCTTTTCCCCCCTCTTCAGAATGGCCAAGAGGACCATTTGCTTCTTGTAATCCACGGCCACGAACTTCTGCAAGAGATCATGGGGCATATCCTTCCTTAGGGAAACGAACCTGCGATAAAGACTTTCATCTGAGAGGGAGTAAAAGAATTCCTTCAAGAGAGGTTCGTCGCTGAGCTTTATAGGTCTCAAGAAAATCTCAAGACCTGTCTTAGTTTTCTTGAAGGTCTCAAGATCCTCAGGATACTCCCCTGAAACATATAGCTGGTCCTTGAAAATAAGACCCAACCTCCTTGCCTCTTCTATGAGCCAAGGTCGGAAATGAGGATGTGCCAAACGAATGAGTTCCATGGCTCTTTCCCTTATGCTTTTCCCATGCAAGTAAGCCACACCATATTCTGTGACCACGTAGTGCACATCCCCCCTGTTGAGGGTCACTCCAGCCCCTTCTTTTAGGCGTGGGACTATACGTGAGACCGTTCCCTTCTCTGCGGTGGATTGAAGGACTAAAATGGGCTTGCCGTGTCTGGCCAGTGCTGCACCCCTCATGAAGTCCGCCTGTCCACCCAGTCCACTGTAGAAAAAGCCACCTATGGACTCTGCCGTGGCCTGCCCGGTGAGGTCTATCTCCAAGGCACTGTTTATGGCCACCATATGGTGCTGCCTTGCTATAACTATGGGATCGTTGGTGTAGTCTACCGTCCTGAATTCTACCATCGGATTGTCGTTCAAAAACTCATAGGTACTCCTTTTGCCCATGCAGAAACTCGCCACGGCTTTTCCCCTATCAACTCTCTTTTTTGAATTATCTACCACACCAGCTTTCATCAGCTCTACCATTCCATCCGTAAAAAGCTCCGAATGTATTCCCAGGTTCCTTTTGTCCATCAAGTTGGAAAGAATGGCATTGGGTATGCTTCCATATCCCACCTGAATGGTATCTCCATCCTCTACCAATCTCGCCACGTATTTTCCTATTCTCTGTGCAAGTTCATCGGGGACCTCTTCTTCATACTCCAACAGGGGTTCATCCCAGGGAACCAGAAAATCTACCTCTTCGAGGTGCAGAAAACCGTCGCCATGAATTCTCGGCATGTAACGGTTGACTTGGGCCACCACCATATCCGCGCTTTCTACTGCAGCTTTAGTGATATCCACACTAATACCCAAGCTCAAGTACCCGTGGGAATCTGGTGGAGAGGTTTGTATTAAAGCCACATCCAAGGGGACCATACCTTCTCTAAGAAGCCTGGGCACTTGTGATAGAAAGATAGGGGTATAATCGGCTTCACCTTCGTTTACCGCCTTTCGTGTGTTTGGACCCACAAAAAAAGTGTTGGCCCTAAAGTTGTCCTTGAACTTTGGTTCCGTGTAGGCGGAGACTCCCAGAGACCATACTTGAAAAATCTCAGCCCCAAAAAGGGCCTTGGGGTGGGCTTCCACCCATTTCACAAAGGAGGTAAGGAGGTGCTGGGGCTCACCACACCCAGTACCCACGAAGATTCTACTTCCACGGCGTATTCTTCTAAAAATTTCCTCTTCGGGAACAAACTTTTCCGGATATTTTCTCCTCCACTCCTCCATCCTTTTTCTCTGGATGTAATTTCGGTAAATGCTTTATGGAAGGGAAATGGTAATTTTTATGGGCCCGTGGTCTAGCGGCTATGACGGCGGTCTCACACACCGCAGATCCTGGGTTCGAATCCCAGCGGGCCCACTATTCAATCACTCGATTTCTTTAAGTGTCCCTTTCCACCCTGCTCAGAGAAGACCCATTTCAAAAGCGGTGGGGTAAGGAGAGTGGTGAAAAGAACCATCAAAACCGTAAGGGAAAAAAGGCTTCCCCCTACCACTCCTGCCCTCCTTCCTATGGCTGCTATGATGAGGGCTACTTCTGCCCTCGGTATCATCCCCACCCCTACCCTCAGGGAGTCCTTCATCCCCAATCCCCCCAACAAACCCCCCAATCCACACCCCATGATTTTACTCACCACCGAAATCACCAGGAAGAGGAGGGCCAGAAAACCCAATCCCCTCAAGGCTCCCAAATCTGTTCTTATGCCCGTGTCTACGAAAAAGAGGGGAATGAGGAAACCGTAACCAACAACAGATACCTTTTCTTTTAAAGATCCAACTGCCGTGGATCGGCTCAATACGAGTCCCATAAGAAAGGCCCCAGTAATAGCTGCCACATTCACCGTCTCCGCCAAAGCCGCTATCAAAAAAGCCAAGGCCATCCCCACGGAAAGGGTGGCTTCTTCTACCCTCCAGTGACTAACACGGTCGAGGATCTTGGGCCCTACCCTCATCCCCCCCACTAACACTAGAATAAAGAAAGCGACTATGAGGGCTAGGGATTCGAAGAACCCCAGAATCGAGATACCTCCATATACCAGACCCACGAGGAGGCTGAGGATGATGATGCCGAAGATGTCGTCTATGACTGCCGCCCCCACTATTACCATTCCAGCCCTCGTGCTGAGACGATGGAGATCGAGCAGGGACCTCACCGTGATTCCCACACTAGTGGCTACCAAAATACCGCCGGCAAAGGCTGCCTCCTTCCAAGACCAACCGTAGACAAAGGCTAAAGTAAAGCCGAAAAAAAAGGCTACTATTACTCCCAAAGTCGCCACTGTAATGGCAGGTCTCTCCACCTTCCTGAATTCGTCAAGATCTATGGAAAGACCTGCCAGAAACATGAGGGTGAGGATGCCCACCTCGGCCAAAGAATGAATTAACATCCCTTCCTGGCTTTGTGGATCCAAACACCAGCTGTTCCCCCATACCTCCTTTGCAATCCATCCCGCCACGGAAGGTCCAAGGAGGATACCCATTAACAACTCCCCAAAGACGGTGGGTTGCCTAAGCCTAAGGGCCACGGCACCTCCAACCTTGGCAGCGAGGAGACAAAGGGATAGGTACAGGAGCATCCGAGAAAATTCCACTTCCAAGCCCTACACCTACCTCACGAACTTGCAAACTTCCAAAAGATTTTTCACAGAAAGCTGCCCTACAAGTTTACTTCCCTTGACCACTGGCAGGCGACGAACCTTGTGCGCACGCATCAAGTCCAGAGCTTGCTGAAGAGTCATCTCAGGAGTGGCCGTTATGGGATTGGTGGTCATAATTTCCCTCGCACTCCTAGCCATTGTTTTTCTTGTTTCTCTCCACAGGGAGCCAACTGCCATCCCAGGAAGATGTGGATGGAGGGCTTGGAGTACATCGCTCTCTGTAATGACTCCCAAGAGTCTTTTCCTTTTGTCCACGACTAGTAAGAAGTCCTCAGTCTGGGTAAGAAGGCGATCGAAAAGTTCCTCAAGAGAAGCATCGGGTGAAACGGTAGGTGGTTTTCGATTCATTACTTCTTTCACTTTAAGGCCCTGGAGAACTCGAGAGTTGAGAATTCCACGGTTAACTCTTCCCATATTGCCCTTCTTTCTTCCCGCACCCACCTTAAAGCCTTAGAGTTTTTCCCTAATCACCCTAAAGGTCACGGTGTTATGAACGTCGGGACATTGAAGTTCCTGTACTGAGTTAATCCAATCTTCTTCTGGGGTATCCCTGTAAAGGGCTGTCAAATAGGGTAGAAAAGCTCCTATGGTATACAAGCATACATCCGCACTCTCCTTGGAAAGAATGGAGGGTTCTTGGATAACCAATCTATCACCTGGCTTATATCCAGCTGAACAGAAGCCCTTCACTTCCTTTACCTCTAGGATTACCCTATACATCGAGAAACAGGGGAAGAATAAACTAAAAAGGTTCCGAATAAGGATTTATCGGGGAAATAAAAGGAGATAGAGCCGGGGTAGCCTAGTGGTTAGGCGGTGGGCTGCAGACCCGCTTTACGCCGGTTCGATTCCGGCCCCCGGCTTCGAAAAAATAAAATGGATTTCCGACCTACAACGAGTTTTAAGCTCTGAATTTTCTTCTCCAGAGATCAAACATGGCTCTTCCGCTGGCAATATTGGTGGCCGTCTTCATACTCGTTGCGATAAGACAGATAGGAAACCTGAGATTCCAGATTTGGCAGATCATGCTATTTGGGGCTCTAGCCGTTTTGTTCACCGGGCAGATCTCACCCATAGACGCCCTCATATCCATAGATCCCGATGTCATGCTTTTTCTCTTCGGTATGTTTGTGATAGGCGGAGCTCTTGAAGAGAGCGGATATCTCTCCCACCTCTCCTATAGAATATTCTCGAAAGCTAAATCGGTAGATTCCCTCATCCTGTTAATTTTGTTTGGTGTGGGGTTCCTTTCTGCCCTCCTCATGAACGATACTCTCGCCATTATTGGAACTCCTGTAGTCCTCCTACTGGCCCGCCAGCACCACCTTTCCCCCAAACTCATGCTCCTTACCCTCGCCTTCGCTGTCACCATAGGAAGCGTAACGAGTCCTATCGGGAACCCGCAGAATCTCCTAATAGCCGTGAGGGGCGAAATACCCGGACCTTTCCTCACCTTTTCCAAATATCTCCTTCTACCCACCCTTCTAAACTTGTTTTTGGCCTATCTCCTCCTCAAATCTTTTTACAGGAAGGAATTTCATTCTTTTCCCCTTTCCCATTCAAGTGGTCGAATAAGGAACTGGAGGCTGGCTAGGACTTCCAAAACCTCCCTCTTCCTAGTAATAACAATGGTGGCAGCGAAAGTTTTTTTAGTTTCGTTTATTCCCTCTCTCGATTTCAGACTCACATACATCGCCTTGGTTCCAGCTCTCTTTATCCTCATAGTTGGTCCGAAAAGAAGGAGGGTCCTCCGAGCAGTGGATTGGCACACGCTGGTTTTCTTTGCCTCCATGTTCGTGCTTATGAAAAGCGTTTGGAACACGGGGTTTTTCCAAAACAAAATTGCAGAAACCAACCTCAACCTTCTCTCCCTTCCAGCCATCTTAACCATAAGTGTTCTCCTCAGTCAGTTTCTTTCGAATGTTCCCCTCGTTGCGCTCTACCTTCCTATGCTGAAGCATGCCGGAGCATCCTCTAAGGAACTGGTGGCCTTAGCGGCTGGGAGCACCATTGCAGGAAATCTCTCCATTCTAGGGGCGGCTAGCAATGTTATCATCATTCAAAATGCCGAAAAGAGGGGGGAGACACTTACTTTCTGGGAGTTCGTGAGGATAGGAGTACCTCTTACTCTTATCAACTTGCTCATTTATTGGATTTTCCTCTCCATTCTCTAGGTTCCAGTAGGGTTAAAGGATGGTCCGAGAAGAAGGATAGGACCATGATCATAGATGCCCATACCCATCTATGGGAAAGGGAGTGGTTATCCGAAAGTTTTTGGAAGGGACTGGCCTCCCTCATTCATCACATGATACCGAGTATGAAGTTGGAAGAGATCTGGGAAAACGTTATGCCCACCTTTTGGCATGCCCCACCGGAGGAACTGCTCGTGGAAATGGATGAAGCTGGAATAGAAAAAGCCGTTATCCTTCCCTTGGATTGGGGGCTGAGAACGGGGGAACCAAAAGTTTCCGTGGAGGAACTGAACCGCCTTTTCGCGGAAATCGCCAAAAATTATCCCGACCGCTTCATTGCCTTCGTGGGGGTGGATCCTAGAAGAAAAAATGCCGTGGAACTCCTGGAGAAGGGACTGGGAAAGTGGGAGATGAGAGGGCTCAAGCTCCATCCCACTTCTGGCTTCTTTCCCAACGATCCCATTTGCTATCCCCTCTACCGAAAATGTGAGGAATATGGAGCCCCAGTACTCATCCACACGGGAACTGAACTCCCTCCCCTATTGAGCAGGTTTGCTCGTCCCGTGTATGTGGACGATGTTGCCGCAGATTTTCCGGAATTGAAAATCATCATGGCCCACATGGGATTCGGATGGTGGGAAGAAGCTATGTTCGTGGCCATGATGAAACCCAACGTTTACATGGACACGGCAGCATGGGGAAACTATTGCGAACCTTCCGTTTACTTTTATCGGGTTCTCAGGACCATTTGTGACATGGTGGGAAGTGACAGGATTCTCTTCGGTAGTGACTGGCCCTTAACTCCCAAACCTCTCTTGAGTGAAGCCCAATGGGTGGACAAATTCAGGAATCCGCCTCCACAGGTGAAAGCCGCTGGAATAGAGTTTACTTCGGAAGAAATTGAAGCTATCTTGGGAAGAAATGCTGCCAGGGTATTGGGATAATTTTTTATTTCCTAGGAGGAAAAGAGAATGTGCCTAGGATAAAGGTTGGCGATATCCACATGTATTATGACATCAGAGGAGAGGGTTTTCCTCTTGTACTCATTATGGGTTTTATGGGAAATGCCGATTGTTGGGATCCGGTTTACTTCATACCCAGGTTATCCGAGCACTTCAAAGTGATTACATTTGACAATAGAGGTGCAGGTAGAACCGATCTCTCGGATAAAGAGGAGTACACCATTCAGATGATGGCGGATGATACGGCTGGTCTCATGGATGCCCTGGGTATAGAAAAGGCCCACGTCTTGGGGATTTCCATGGGAGGGATGATCGCACAGGAGCTTGCTATCAACCATCCAAAAAAAGTGGAGAAATTGGTACTAGCATCCACCTTTTGCGGTGGATCCAAAGCGGTACCCATTCCTGGGGAGGCTGCTCAAATGGTCACCCAAATTATGGAGCTTCTCTCACAGAAAGGGAAATGGGACAGAGAAGTGGCCTCCAAGCTCCTACCTTTCATCTTTACGGAAGAATTCATGAGGGAAAATCCTGGGATCGTGGAAGTGGCTATTGATCTCATCTTGGTAGCTCCCACTCCCCCAGAAGGTATCGTGAGGCAGGTAGGCGCCATCCTTAGCTTCGACGCTTGCGACCGTCTCCCCCAGATAAAAGTTCCTACCCTCATCTTGGCGGGAAGAAAGGACAAATACATTCCGCCGGAAAATGCGGAAATTATGGCAAAACGCATTCCCAACTCCAAGCTGGTCTACTTCGAACATTCCGCCCACGAGCTTCAGGAAGAGATAGAAAAGGTAACTGATACGGTGTTGAAGTTCCTTCTCTCCTCTTAATCCTTTTATAGTGACCGACGAAGGAAAAAAGAATGGAGGATCCTTTCCTGTACCTGATGGAGAGTTTGGGTTTTCCTGAGTCCTCCCTTCTCCGACAAATCTTGGAATACCTAATGACCCCAGAACAGGCAAAGGTGGCCGCCTCCCTTCCGGGAAGTGTTCAGGAAGTATCACAAAAATTAGGAATGCCCGAAGAAAAGGTTAGGGAAATCCTCGAAGACTTGTGGAAGAAAGGTCTTGTTTTTCCGAAGGATTTCGACAGAAGGGATTTCTTCAGGTTTGCGAGGGATCTGGTACAACTTCACGATGCTACCCTAGCTACCCAACAGTTAGACCTCGAAAAGGACAAAAAATATTTCCAGCTCTGGTATGACTTCGGAAGGAAGGAATTTTACAAGGGGATGGGTGAGCTCCTCGGTTCCATCTTCTTGGAACCCATCTGGAGGGTCATACCGGCCAGCGGTGCCATCAAAGGGATGGAGGGAGTGCTACCATGTGAGGATATTGTGCAAATCGTCAATTCCCAAACCCACCTCGCGGTGGTACCTTGCTCCTGTAGGCTTGTGAAGGAAGGAGTGGGAGAACCCTGCAAATATACCAAAGAAAAGGAAGTCTGGCACTGCACCCAATTTCATAGGGGGGCGGAGTACGTGGTGAAGAGAGGATCGGGTAAGTCCCTGAACAAGGAGGAGGCCCTGAAGGTTTTGGAGAAGGCGGAAAGGGATGGGCTGGTGCACATGGGGCCCAACCACTCCAAGCTCACCATCAACACCATCTGCAACTGCTGTCCGGACTGCTGCGAGTTCTTCAACTTCTACAGGTACGGCGGGATCCCTCCCGAGAAGCTCACCGCCAAGAGCAGGTTCGAGGCCTACGTGGACCAAGAGAGGTGCACCGGCTGCCAGACCTGTCTGGAGAGGTGCCCCTTCGAGGCGGTGGAACTGGTGAGGCCGGAGGGGAGCAAAAAGTACAAGGCCAGGGTGATCCCCGAGAAATGCTTCGGCTGCGGGGTTTGCGTGGTGGGGTGCGAGAAAGGGGCGATGAAGTTCAGGCTGGTCAGACCTCCCGAGCACATCCCACCGGGTTGATTTGGACTAATCCTCCTTCCTACCGTTCCGCAGATAGACCGTCCTTATGGGGAAGGGTATCACTATTCCCTCCTCTCTGTACCTTTTGTGCAGCTCCTTGATGAACTGGTGGGTGAGCAGATACTTATCGGTGAACTCCCTTACCCTCATGACGACCGTGAAGTTAACGCTGAATTCCCCAAAGGAGGTATAGCGGATGAAGGGCTCGAAACCCTGGAACTCCATGCCCAGTTTCTTCATGGTATTTTTGGCTACCTCTATGGTGACCCTTTCTACCTTCTCCAGGTCGCTGTCATAACTCACCCCCACGTTCACCAGGCAGGCCATCTCCGGCTCGGGGAGAGAATAGTTTTTCACCACCATCCCTGCCAGCTTGGAGTTAGGGACCACGATGATGTTGTTGGGGAGTTCCCTTATCTTGGTACTCCTCCATCCCACATCCACCACGTATCCTTGCTGCCCTCCTTCCAATTCCACGAAATCTCCAACCCTGATGGGTCTTTCGGACATTAGGTAAAGCCCGGCAAAGAACTGTGAGAGGGTTTCTTGAAGGGCAAAGGCTACGGCCACCCCCGCTATACCGAGACCGGCCACCAGGGCTGTGATGTTGACACCCAGGATATGGAGGATGAGGAGGAAAGCCACGAAATAGACGAGGGCCTTCAGGATCCTGGAAAAGATGGGTATGAGACTCCTCGTCTCGGTATGGGGGGCCCAATAATGTTCCAAAAGGATTCTCCCTACCCTCACTATGATTACAGCACCGAGGAGGATCAGGAGAAGGGAGAAGAGGAGAGGAAGATATTCCTTTACTGCGGAGGGTATAAAGGGGACTTCAGGAAGGGCAAAGTTGAGGCCCACTACCACAAAAACTATCAGGAGGGGGATTCCGAGGACGGCTGGAAGTACCTCGATCAACCTGGTTTTGGCCATGAGCCTGCGCAGGTAAGAGTTCAGAAACTTTCTGAACAGCAATCCCCCTAGCATGAAAGACCCAAAGATGAGCAGAACCCTCAGCCACCACCATTCGAGGGGGCCCATCCCCTCTCTTTGGTTTTCGTGCTTAAACCCCTTTGAGAAGTGGTTAAATTTTTGGAGAACTCAGAAAAGGGATGGGTGGACCTTCGGAACTCCATTCCAAAGTCCTTTCTTCTGGTCTCTGTACGGGCTGTGGGGCTTGTACTTCCATTTGTCCTTACTTGAACGCTGTGGAGGGAAGGGCTGTGATTCTAGAATTTTGTGGCAAAGAGGAAGGAAGATGTTATACCTTCTGCCCCAGAACAGAAGTGGATTTGCAGTATCTTAGAGAGAGGATTTTTGAGACCGGGGAAGGGGATCCCTCCTTGGGTTTCTATTCCTCCGTTTTAAAAGCCAGGGCAGGGAGGGAAGGAATAAGGAAGAGGGCCCAATACGGTGGAACCGTTTCCTCCCTCCTTCTCTACGCCCTCAAGAAAGGAAAAGTGGATTCCATCATCCTCACGGGCTCACCCGATGGGATCTATCCCGAACCAAGGATAGCCAAAACGGAGGAGGAAGTATTGTCCTGCACCGGATCGAGGTATCTCCTTTCCCCATCGGTAGGTGAGGTGGTGAGGTTATTGAGGAAAGGGGAAGGAGGGAGAATCGCCTTTGTAGGGACACCCTGCCAGGTGCTGGCTCTTAGAAAACTTCAAGTCTATGAGAGGGAATGGGAAGTATCGAGGATCAAACTCGTGATAGGACTTTTCTGTACCTGGGCCCTCTCCCACAAAGCCGGTGAATTCCTCATGGCAAAGCTGAGGGGAAGGAAGGTAAGGAAGTTCGATATTCCTCCCCCTCCTGCCAACCTCTTCGTAGCGGAAACGGAGAATGGAAGGATAGAATTTCCGCTGGAGGAAATAAGGAGCTTCATTCCACCCTCATGCAGGATTTGCTTCGACATGACAGCGGAACTTGCCGATCTCTCGGTGGGAATGGTGGAGGGGGAGGAAGGGTGGAACACCGTGATCCTCAGGAGTGCTGGGGGGATAGAATTCTTCGAGGAAGCGAGAAGGGAAGGAGAGGTGGAAACGGCACCTCTTGAGGGGGAGAGATTGGAGCATCTGAAAGAGGCAAGTCTTACCAAGAGGAAGAGGAGTGCGGAGGAAAGGGAGAAACTGGGAGCTTCCTATCTGAGGGGAGGGTGACGATGGGGAGAATAGGGGTGGATCAACCCGGAAGGAGGATGTTACTCAGTGGTAACGAAGCCATAGCAAGGGGAGCACTCGAAGCTGGAGTACAGGTATGCTCCGGCTATCCGGGTAATCCGGCTTCAGAAGTGGTGGAAGCCCTGCTGGAGGTCTCGAGGGATTTCGATCTCTATGTGGAATGGTCCACGAACGAGATGGTGGCCCTCGAAGTGGCCGGGGCAGCTGCCGCCACGGGGCTCCGTTCCCTCACGGCCATGAAGAACCTTGGAGTCGATGTATGTTCTGATTTCCTCATGACGGTGAACCTCTCGGGAACAAAGGGTGGCTTCGTGCTCGTAACCGGGGATGATCCAGCCGCTCATTCCACCACCACCGAACTCGACACTAGGAACTACGCCAGAATGGCCGATGTTCCCCTTCTCGAACCCTCCACCCCCCAAGAGGCCAAGGAAATGACCAAATGGGCCTTCGAACTTTCGGAAGAGCTGGGATTGATCTGCATGGTGAGGAGCGTTACCAGGCTTTCCCATTCTAGGGGGGTGGTGGAACTGGGAGTCCTCTCCAGGGAAAGAAGAAAACCGGAATTCACAGCACCCCCTCCTTGGACTTCGGGAAGCTCCACCTTCGCTTGCATGTTCCACGATATGCTCCACCAAAAAATGAAAACGGCAAGTGAAAAGTTCGAGACCTCTCCCTTCAACAAATATGAGGGACCAGAACACCCCAACCTTCTCCTCATCACCTCCGGACCCTCCTACACCTACTCCGCGGAGGCGGTGGAGCTACTTGGTCTACAGGACTCGGTGGGGATCCTGAAACTGGGTACCACTTGGCCCCTACCCGAGGAACTCCTCTTCAAACATCTCCGCCTTGCTCAGGAGGTACTCTTCGTGGAGGAGATAGATCCCTTTCTGGAGCAAAACGTGAAAATGCTGGCGGCGGAGTTTGCCTCGAGGGGGCTGAAACCCCCCAAGTTCTACGGAAAGAAAAGTGGGCACCTTCCCGCCGTGGGGGAGCTCAACACGGAGCTGGTCCTGAGAGCCCTGAGTGGGCTAACGGGTGTGAGCTATTCTCCCCGACCAAGCGAATACGCGAGCAGGGCGGAGGAACTGGTGGGTGGTTATGTGCCAGGGCGCTCCATGGCCTTTTGTCCCGGCTGTCCCCACCGCGCTTCCTTCTGGGTGATGAAGAGGGCCCTCAAATGGGAGGGGAGGGAAGCCGTGGTGACGGGGGACATAGGATGTTATAGCATGGGGCTCCTTCCCACGGGTTTCTCGGTAGAACAAACCCTCCACTGTATGGGGGCCGGAATAGGAACGGCTTGCGGCTTTGGAAAGCTGGAGAGATTCGGTTTCGACAAACCCGTGGTTTCCGTTTCTGGGGATTCCACCTTTTACCACGCTTGCATTCCAGCCCTCATCAATGCCAAATGGAACTCTTCCAATCTCCTGCACGTAGTACTTGACAATTCCACCACGGGAATGACGGGGCACCAACCCCACCCGGGCTCTGGGATAACGGCTTCCGGAGAACCTTCCCCTCCCATCAGGGTGGAAGAACTATGCAAGGGCATAGGGGTGGAAGTGAAGGTATGCGATCCCTTCGAGGTGGACGAAGCCACCAAAACTTTCTACGAGATGCTCAAGGAAAGGGGACCAAGGGTTCTGGTGTTTAGACACCCCTGCCCCCTCACCGAGAGTGAGAAGAAGAAAAGGAAGCCTAGGGTCTACGTGGACCAAGAAAAGTGTATAGGGGAAGAATGTGGTTGTATGGCCTTTTGCAGCAGGGTATTGGGTTGTCCCGCCAATATCTGGGACTACTCCAAGGGGAAAGCCAAAATAGACGAAGTCCTCTGCACGGGTTGTGGCCTTTGTGCAAAGCTCTGCCCTGCCGGAGCCATCGTAGTGGAGGAAGAAAAATGAAGGACCCTTTAAACGTTTTGGTGGTGGGAGTGGGAGGACAGGGGAACCTGTTGGCCTCCCTCCTGATAGGCTCCGCCGCCACGGAAGAAGGCTTTTACGTTTCCGTGGGGGAAACCTACGGCGCCACCCAAAGGGGAGGACCGGTGATGAGTCATCTGAGACTCTCCAAAAGGAGAGCCTACAGTCCCCTCATGCCCGAGGGGGTAGGAGATATACTGTTGGGCTTCGAGCCCGTGGAAACCCTGAGGGCCTTGGGAACTTACGGCAATCCGAACATAAAAGTGATGGTAAACCCCAGGCCCGTCTACCCGCTTGAGGTGCTTTCTGGTCAAACCAAGTATCCAGAGGTGGGGAAGGTCTTGGAAGCCATAAGGGAACTCTCTGGGGAAGTCGTGGTTGTGGAAGCCACCGAACTGGCCAAAAGGGCTGGGGATGCGAGAATGCAAAACGTGGTGATGGTAGGATGCCTGGCGACCTCCGGATGGCTTCCCCTCCGGCCGGAGAGTTTCAGGAAAGTGGTGGTAGAGCTTTTCGGGGAGAACAGCCCTAACCTGAGGGCTCTGGAATTGGGGATGGCAGAGGGGAAGAAATGACCCCTAGGCTAGGGAAAGGGGAACTGGAAAGGGAACTGGCGAGGATGGTGGGAAAGGAAAATGTTTTTACGGACGAGGTGGATCTCCTTCCCTACTCCGCCGATCATTTCCTGAGGGGTTTACAGTACTATTTTCCCCACTTCAAGTTCCTCCCCGATGCCGTGGTTACACCCTCAGAGACCTCCCAAGTTTCCAGGATCCTCAGGTTCGCCTCCCTCCATCGGATTCCCATCATCCCTAGGGGAGCAGGGACCAGTCTAGCAGGACAGCTCATTCCGGTGGAAGGGGGCATCGTGCTTGACCTGAAGAAAATGAACAGAATAGAACCCAGGGTGGAAGACCGCATGGTGGTGACGGGGCCAGGGACCACATATGCAGAACTCAACAGGGAGCTGGAACGCAGGGGGTACTTCTTCCCCCCTGAGCCTGGGAGTGCGATGGCCTGTACCGTGGGAGGAATGGTAGCCACCAACGCCAGCGGTTCGGGGGCCGTGAAGTACGGCGCCACTAGGAACTACGTCCTCTCCTTGGAGGTGGTACTGGCAAGCGGGGAAGTGGTGAGACTGGGCAGGAAGGTAGCCAAGTCTTCTTCGGGTTATTCCCTGAAGGATCTCTTCGTGGGATCCGAGGGAACCTTGGGCGTCATCACGGAAATTACCTTGAAGGTTGAACCCTATCCACCCATCCGCAAAACTACGCTGGCCCTCTTTCCCACGCTTGACAATGCCTTCGAGGCCGCCATGGAAATCCTGCGGAAGGGGATAACCCCCGCCTCCATAGAATTGCTGGACGAGCTCTGCCTTCTCGCCCTCAACATGAGCGGTTTTTCCCTTCCCGAGGGAAAGGGTGCCCTGATGCTGCGCTCGGATGGAAGGTACCAGGAGACGGTAGAAAAGGAGATGGAGGAAATGGAGGGGATTTGTAAGGGGAAGGGCGCAGAACTCTTGGAAGTGGAGGAGGCAGTGGGAAGAAGGTTGTGGGAAGCCAGGGAAAAAATCAGTGCCTCCCTCACCAAACTCCTCCCCCCACCGGAAACCCCAAGGTTGGTTTTCCAAGCTTCCGTGGATGTGGGTTTACCCCTTTCCAGAATGCTGGAATACGTGAGGAAAGTAAAGGCACTCATGGAGGAAAAAGGCATCATGGGAGTATGTTTTGGTCATGTTGGAGACGGAAATGTACATATAGGTTCCACTTTCGTACCGGAGTCTCCCGAACAGGTGGAAAGGGCGAGGAGGTTTCAAGAAGAAGCCATAAGGCTCGCCCTTTCGATGGGTGGAACACTCACCGCTGAACACGGAGTGGGATTGTGGAAAGCCCCCTACCTGGAAGAGGAACACGGATATGCCCTGGAGCTCATGCGCTCCCTCAAGAAGCTCCTGGATCCCCAAGGCATTCTGAATCCCGGTAAGATGGCCTTGGAGGGCATTCCAAGGATAGCCTTCATGGAAAGTTGGTGGAGGGAAGGATGAGGCTGGAAGAGTTTTCCACGAAGATCAATGCCTGCATGAGCTCGAGCACGGCCTGCGGTCTTTGCCGCAACCAATGTCCCTCCTTGGAGTTTTGGGGAAGGGAGGCGAGAACCCCCAGGGGGAGGATGGCCCTTTGTGCCCACTTGCTCCGAGGTAATCTTTTTCCCTCCCCTTCGTTGATGGAAACCATGTTTTCCTGTATCCTCTGCGGGAACTGTGATGCCATCTGTCCGGTGGGAGCGGGTCCATCGAGGGTAATAGAAGCCGCTAGGGAAAGACTGGTGGAAAGGGGATTTCTCCCCTCCAAACATGAGGAAAGGGGCAGCCACGTGGGTAGGGAGCACAATCCCTATCTGGAATCCCATGCCAAAAGGTTCTCCTGGCTACCGGGATTGAACCTTCCAGAAAGGGCCCCCCTGGTCTACTTCGTGGGTTGCACCTCTTCCTACCGGGAGAAGGAACTGGCTAGGAAAGTGGTGGAATTGTTAGGGAAAATGGGCCTGAACTTCACCTTGCTGAAAGACGAATGGTGCTGCGGTTCCTTCCTCCTCAGGACGGGACAGGGGAGGATCGATGGAAGGAAGGTAGAGGAGATGGCCAGGCACAACTTGGAGGAAGTGAGGAAAAGGGGTGCGAAAGAGATAGTGGTAAACTGTCCGGGATGTTATAGGGCTTGGAAAAGCGACTATCCTGAACTTGGGATACAACCGGAGGTGGAGGTTCTGCATTTGGTACAACTCCTCGAGAGAGAGAAAAACAGGTTGAAGGTGAGGGAGGAAGAAGTGAGGGTGACCTACCACGATCCCTGCCATTTGGGAAGGCACATGGGAATCTACGAGGAACCTCGAAGGGTGCTCTCCTCCCTTCCAGGAGTGGAACTGGTGGAGATGCCTAGGAACAGGGAAAATTCCTGGTGCTGTGGTTCGGGTGGGGGTTTCAGGGCGGGATATCCCGAGGCCTCCAAGTGGGTGGCGAGGAAGAGGTTGGAAGAAGCCAGGGAAACTGGGGCTCAATTCCTGCTCACCGCCTGCCCCTTCTGCTTGAGGCAGTTGAAAGAAGTGGCGGAAACCTTACGTTATGACATGAAGGTGATGGATCTCACCGAGTTTCTCTTGGAGAGGTGGGGAGGGTGGAGTTCTGGTTCTTCAGGGGATGCATGAGTACCTTCAGGGAGAGAGAAATAACGGAAGCTACCCTGGAAATCCTCGAAAGGCTGGAAGTGGTTTTCCACCTCTTCGAACGTGAAACCTGTTGCGGTTCCGTGCTCTTCCGAACGGGATTGAGGGAGGAAGCGGAGAGGGTGAGGAGGAAAAACGAAGAAGAGTTCTCCAAGCTAGGGGTAAGGAGACTCCTAACGGCTTGTCCGGGCTGTTACTCAACCTTTCGCGAATATTCCCTCTCTGGAGTGGAGGTTCTCCACCTCGTCCACCTACTGCACCACATGCTACGGGAGAGGAAACTGAGACTGAAGGAGAAAAGGATGAGGGTGACCTACCACGATCCCTGCCATCTGGGAAGGCACATGGGAATCTACGAGGAACCTAGGGAAATCCTGAGGAGTATTCCCGGACTGGAACTCGTGGAGATGCCTCTTTCCCGCGAGTTCTCCAGATGCTGTGGGGCTGGAGGGGGGGTGAGATCGGCCTTCAAAGAGCTTTCCTCCGCCGTTTCGAGAAGCAGGATAGGGGATGCCCTGGATTCAGGTGCCCAAATCTTAGTAACCTCCTGTCCCTTCTGTTACCACCATCTCAAGGAAGCTGCTGAAGGAAAGGTGGAGGTGAAGGACCTCTCCTTGCTGGTGAGGGATCTGATGGAGGGATGAGATGGGCCTTTACGAGGAAACCAGGGAAAGGCTGGAAAGGGGGATGAAGGACGGAAGGACGGAAACCCTGAAGGTGATTGCCTCGGTGGTCCTCTCCAGGCTGAGGGCGGATGAGGGGAAGCTCAGGAGGATGAAGGAAAGGTATAGGAAAATCAAGGAAGGGGCGGTGGGTAGGCTGGAAGAACTGGTGGGCCTGGCGAAGGACTCCCTGAGGGCGGTGGGGTGTGAGGTGTTCGAGGCCAGAAAAGGGGAGGAGGCGGTGGAGTACCTACTGAAACAGATAGGGGAGGAAAGGATGGTGGTGAAGTCTAAGTCCAACACCCTGAAGGAGCTGGAGCTGGTGGAGAAACTGGAGAGAAGGGGAGTGGAGGTGGTGGAGACCGACCTGGGGGACAGGATCATCCAGCTGGCTGGAGAGGAGCCGCTACATCCCGTTGGCCCCGCCGTCCATCTCACGCTGGAAGAAGTGGCGAGGGCCCTCTCCAGGGAAGTGGGGAGGGAACTGCCCGCAGACGTGGAGGAAATCATCAAAGCTTCCAGGGAGAGGCTCAGGGAGAGGATCCTGGGGGCGAGGGTAGGGCTTACCGGGGCTAACGCCATTGCGGCTGAAGAAGGGGCAGTGGGGCTCGTGGAGAACGAGGGGAATATCAGCCTCATCACTAGGTTACCGGAAAAACATCTTGCGGTGGCAGGAATAGAGAAGATCGTGCCCACGATGGAGGAAGCTGTTACGGTGATGAAGACCTGTGAAACCTTCCTGACGGTAGTGGGAGCCTATCACTCCTTCATCAAGGGACCCTCCAGGACGGCTGACGTTATGGGGATAGAGCAACTGGGAATGCATGGAGCTAAGGAAGTACATGTGGTCCTGTTGGATGGATGGAGGAGAGAAGCCGTGAGGATGGGGCTGGAGGAGGTCCTCTATTGCTGTAATTGTGGGGCTTGCCTCTCGGTTTGTCCCGTCCTGCTGGAAACGGCCCACGCCTTCTCTTCCAAGGTAGGGGCGGGACCCATTGGAGTGGTGAGGACCTGGTTTGTGCTGGGGCCGGAAGAAGCGATAAGGGCCGGCCTCTTCGCCTGTACGGGTTGTGGGGCTTGCAGGGAGATCTGCCCGGGCTCCATCGATTTTCCCAAGATCATCGAGAGGCTAAGGGGGAAAACCTGTGCGAGAGGTCTCGTGCTACCTCCCCACACTTCAATAGCGGAGAACATACGGAGCACTGGAAATCCGTTTGGTGAGAAGGAATAGGGGATATAAACCTAACTTCTGGAGGTATTTCTTTTGCCCGATCTAGGGCCACGAACCGTGGGAAGGTCACTCCAAAGTAAGAGCATAAAAATTCCTGAAAGCGTGCCACGCAACTCGCGATATGGAGCTCCGAATCCCAAAGAGAAAGGCTCCTATATCCCGTGGGAAAAAGGAAAAGGTGCCAGGAACCAAGAACAGGGCCCTCAGGTTCATCCTCCTGCTGGGAATGGTGAGCCTGCTGGGGGATATCGTTTACGAGGGGACCAGAGGTGTGATCGGTCCCTTCCTGGCCTCCCTGGGGGCAAGCGCTGCCGTGGTGGGGGCGGCCTCCGGCCTGGGTGAGTTCCTAGGATATGGCCTACGTCCCCTCTCGGGCTACCTCTCCGACCGCTGGGGGGGTTACTGGCCCCTCACGTTTCTAGGCTACCTGGCCCTCCTCTCCCTCCCCTTCCTGTGCCTAGCGGGCTCCTGGGAACTGGCCGTCCTCCTTCTCCTGGTGGAGAGGATGGGAAAAGCCGTGAGGACCCCTCCCAGGGACGCCATGCTCTCCCATGCGGCTTCCAGGGTGGGGAGGGGATGGGGCTTCGCCCTTCACGAGGCCCTGGACCAAGTGGGGGCGGTGATCGGTCCCCTCCTCATCGCTTTCCTTTTCTCCCTCAGGGGGTACAGAGGAACCTTCTCCTTCCTCTTCCTCCCGACCTTCCTGCTGCTGGTCTTTCTCCTCCTGAGCTGGAGGCTCTACCCACACCCCTCGAAGCTGGAGAGGGGGGAGGGAAGGGGGAAGAGCGAGGAAAGCTTCAGACTCTATCTCCTCTTCGTGGTCTTCTCCACCTGCGGCTTCCTCACCTTCCCCCTCCTAGCCTACCATCTCACCTCTCCCTTTTCGGAAGCCGAGGTCCCCCTCCTTTATGCCCTCGCCATGGGCACGGATGCCCTCTTCGCCCTCTGGGCGGGTAAAACCTACGATCGGAGGGGTCTCTCCTCCCTCCTCCTCGTCCCCCTCCTTTCCCTCCCCATCGCCCCCCTCGTCTTCCTATGGGGGGGAAGGATGGCCGGTCTCCTGGGCGTAGTATTTTGGGGAGCGGCCATGGGCATGCAGGAGACCGTGATGAGGGCGGCAGTGGGTGAAATGGTTCCCTCCCGCAGGAGGGGCACTGCCTATGGCCTCTTCTCCTCCCTTTACGGCCTCTCGGGTTTTGCTGGCAATGCCCTGATGGGCGTGCTCTATTCCTCTCCCAACCTGCTCGTGACCTTCTCCGTCACGGCCGAGCTCCTCTCCCTTCCCTTCCTCCTTCTGCTGGTGAGAAGGTGAAGAACAACGTTAGGACCCTCCTCCTCTCGGCTGCCTTCATCAGCCTCTCGATGGGTCTGGCCTATCCCTATTTTTCCGAATACGCCTACTCCCTCACGGGGAACCCCTTCCTCGCCGGGATGATAAGCTCCCTGCGTAGCCTCACCTGTGTATTTTCCTTCCTCGCCGGGGGAATGGTGGCGGACAGACTGGGAAGGAAAAAACCCATCGTGTGGGGGACCTTCCTCTTGGGTCTTTCCCTCCTCCTCTATTCCCTTGCTGGGAACGCTAAGGACCTCGTGTTGGCCTCCCTCCTCGAAGGAACTGCCTACTTCTATTTCCCAGCCTTCAATGCCATGATCATGGATTCGGTAAAGGAAGGATTTCTAGGGGTCTTCACGCTGGCGGTCGTGGTGGAGCATCTTCCCTATTCCCTTTCCCCCGTGCTGGGAGGAATGATGAGGGATCGCTGGGAAATCCTAGGGCTCAGGATGGCTTTTCTAGCAGGAGGTACCATGGTCCTCCTCATGGCCCTCGTCAGGCAATGGTGGCTGAGCGAAACCTTCAAGGAAAAGAAGATCTCCCAGAACCCTTTCAAGGGCCTCCTTTCCTTTCACCGCCTGCTGAAGGGCCTGATCCTCCTCAGAATCTTTTTCCTCATAAGCGCTCTCTCGATGTTCAACTTCTTCCTCGTGCTCTACGCGATCAGGGACCTCAAACTCATGAGCTTCACGGAATTCGGTCTCGCCCTTGCCCTCTCCTCCCTCATCTATCCCCTCTCCCTTCCCCTCAGCAAGAGGCTGGGAAAGGTCCCACCTTCCTTTCTCTACAGCCACCTGCTACTGATGGGGAGCCTTTCCCCCCTCCTCGTCCTGACCCATTCGATCCCGTGTATTTTTCTCTCCCTCGTCATCCTCAACCTGTGCGGTTCCCTTACCTATGGGATAGAAAGGGGATCCGTGGCCCTCCTCACCCCGCAGGTCCTCCGGGGGAGGGCGGAGGCCTTCATGGACCTCTCCTTTTACCTCGGCTCCTCTCTGGGAACCGCGACGGGAGGATATTTCTATTCCATCTCCCCTTCCCTGGTTATGTGGGTTTCCTTCTTCCTCTTCCTTTCCGGTGCTCCCCTCTCCTTCCTCCTCTTCCGTGAGTGGCCCAAAGAGGTTCCAAGGAAGTTTTGAATGCCCTTCTAACCTTTTAAGCCTCGGGGATGATGGCTTCCAGATGAAACCAGCCCTCTCAAGCCTGCTCTTCGTGAGGAAGAAGCTGGAAGAAGCTCTTCCCCTCGTCCAAGAACTGGGGTATGAGGGCCTAGAGGTGATTTACGAAGTTCCACATTTCACCCTCAGGTGGGAGGAAGACAGGGAAAGGTTGAGGAAGCTGGGAAAGGAACTGAAGGAAAGGGGGCTAGAACCCTCCGTCCACACCAGCTTTGTGGATCTCAATCCCATAAGTCATTTGCCAGAGGTTTTCGAGTTAAACCGCAGGCTGGCGGAGAGGGGTATGGAGGCCTGTAGACTCTTGGGAGGAGAAGTGGTGGTGGTTCATACGGGATCCTGCAGGGTGCCCACTCCAGAATTCCTCGAGCTGAGCAAGCAGAGGGCCCTCTCGCTCCTCCGTTCCCTGGCCGAAAAAGCCCGCGAGGTGGGGGTGAAACTGGCCGTGGAGAATGGGATGACAGCCTCCAGCCCCTTTTCCAGACCGGAAGAGCTGAAGGAGGTGGTGGAGGAAGTGGGGGCTTGGATAACCTATGATGTGGGACATGCCAACCTCAGAGAAAGGGCGGAGGGAAGGAAGCTCGATGTCCGCTCCCATATCAGGAGCATGGGTAAGAGCCTCCTGCACTTGCACGTACACGACAACAAGGGAGTGGATGACGACCACCTGGTGCCGGGGGAAGGGGAAATCGACTTCTCTTCCCTCTTTTTCTGCCTGAGAGAGATGGGATACAAGGGAATGATCGTTGCCGAACTCTGGGATCCAAACAAACCCGTAGAAGTGGCGAGAAAGGGGATGGAGAGCCTTAGGAAATATCTTAAAGGAACTCAGCCGTGATGGTGGTGAACACGGGACCCCTCACATCCACCTTCTTCTGCTTGGAAGTGAGATAGCGCTGGGCCACTTCCTCCACCACCACGTTGATGTCCGAGGGTGACTTCACGTTCCTCACCCTCACCTTGACGGGTTTTCCCTCCTTCGCCGCCTCCTCTATCCTACGGGCTGCTAAGGAGGCAAGGGCCTGCATGTAAGTGATACCCGTGTTCACACCCTCCCTCCTCACCTTCTTCAAGAACTCATCGTCCCTCCATCCCTCCGGTGGAAGACCCACCAGATTTCCATCGAAGACGTAGAGGGTGTTAAAGCCTGCCGGACCTATGAGCTTCGTTCCCTCCTCCGGCTCCACCAGTTTCACCACCACCTTCCTTCCCCCCACCTCTCCCCTGTAAACCTCGAATTCACAGGGGCTGGGGGCATCGGCATGCCTCTTGGCCACCTCCACGATGGCCTCCGCTATCCTCTTTCCCTCCTCCGTCTGGGGTTTTTCCCCTATTCTGACCATTTTGGCCAGCTCTTGGTCGGAAAAGGATGGCTCGACATACAAATGGGGATAGACCAACCTCCTCACATCTTCCTCCCCCATCCTTACCATGAGGAGTCTTTCCAACCCTATTCCCAAGTTAAAAACGGGATAGGGAATGCCATAGCGACTGAGGGCCACAGGACTGTACATTCCTCCATCCGCCACTTCCACCTCTTCCCCCTTGGAGATCAGGAAGACTTCAAACTCCATCCCGGGAGCGTAATACTTGGAAGTGGTCATCTTCGTCCTCAACTCCACTTCCTTGAATCCCAACCTTTCGAAGATCCTCCTGGTGAGTTCTTTCCCATCTTCCAGCGAGAGATCCTCGTCCATCTCCACCAGAGAGGCGGTCCAAGATTCGTATAGGTGGGTCCTGTCCAGCCTCTGTTCCCTCCTGAACTTGGGTCCTATCGAGAAGAGCTGAATGGGAAGGGTTTCCCTCTTGAGGAACTCCGCCAGGGTAGGAAACCAGAGGGAAGTGGTGTGGGAGCGGAGGGAAAGGGTGGAGGGAACGGGTTCCATCTCCTTGAACTTGGGGAAGATCCCCTGTACGATCTCAGAAGCTTCTTCCTCCGAAATTCCAAGCTCCTTAACCATCACTTCCAGTAGATCGTCGGCACTTACCTCCCCTCGTTTGTATCTCCTCAGTATGGACTGGAGCTCCTCAAACCTGTTGAAGCCCGGAACTAGCCTCAACACCGCCTCCTTCTTTTCCTTGCTCATACCTATATCCGGTCTCTCCAAGCCCGCAAGGAAAAAAACCCTGTCCAGGATCACGGGGGCCTCTGGTCCATATTGTTTCACCACTTCCGCCGAGTCAACGATCATGGGAAGGACCACCTCGGTGAATCCCTCGTCGAGCAGGATTTTCCTTACCTCTATCACCAAATCCATGAGGGGATGGGTCTTGGTCTTCCTGGCATGCCGATGGGTACCCTTCTCCACCTTCAGGAGCCTCGCGCTTTCCTTCCAGGCCTTCTCGAAATCCTCTTCAGCCTGCGCCCTTATCTTCTCCACTTCAAATTTCAAGCTCTCAGACCGGTGGATGGAGCTACTTCACTCTCTCTATCTTCCGCCTTCCCAGGGCCTCTATGTATTCGACCTCCACACCTTCCTTGATTTCTCCCCTGAGCTCCATGGGGATGGGAAGCTCGAAGGTTTCGTAAGTGGTTAGATCCATGAGCTGGGCATTGTTCTTCACCACGGCCAAAACCTGAGCATTTCCCCTCTTCACGATGGGTACCTCTACCTTGGCACTCGTGGGCTTGATCACCGTCCTCTTTTGACCATCGAAGAAACTGATGGCATCTATCTTGGCCTTGGCATGTCCATGCTTGCCCGGAGCAGAGGTACTGTATCCCACGATTTTGCAGGGTTCACCGTCTATGATGATGAACCTGCCTTCCCTGAGCTTCCCCACTTCTACTACCTCTTTCATCGGGATCTACTACACTAAACCGCTTCCTTTAAAGAAGTTTTTGATTTTGGTGCTCCGGTGGGATTAAAAGAAGCCAACCCGAGTAAGGGATGGTGAAAACGTGAAGATAGGAGTGGTAGCCCGTCTAGATCTTCCCTCCGCCTTGGACCTCGTCCGTAGGCTCCTCAAAGTCTTTCCAAAGGAAGCTTTCGTGCTCGAAAGTAAATTGGCCATGAAAATAGGGGAAAAGGGGGAAGAAGTGGAGAGGATGGAGGTGGATGCCCTTCTCACGATCGGGGGAGATGGTACTCTCTTGAGTGCCCATCTGCTCGCCCCCCATCTCCCCATTTTGGGAATCCACATGGGAAAGAAGGGTTTTCTGGCCGAGGTCCCCCCTTCAGAAGCCGAAAATGCCGTTAGGGAAATGCTCGAGGGAAGGCTGGAGGTGGAAAGGAGGATGTCCCTCGCCACGGAAGTGGAGGGGGAAAGGCTACCCGATGCCATCAACGATGCCTTTCTCAGCTGGTTCATCCCTGGCAAATCCATTTCCTTCAGGCTTTCGCTGGAAGGGAGGGTCCTCTACGAGGCAAGGGGGGATGGTCTGATAGTGGCCACACCTACCGGAAGCACCGGACACTCCCTCTCCGCGGGTGGTCCGGTGGTGGAACCTACCATGGAAGCCCTGTTGCTTACCCCTCTATGTACCTCTCCCCCCATACCCCGCATGGTTGTACCCGGCTCCAGGAAGGTAGAAGTGGAGGTGGTGAGGGCAGACAACCTCGCTTCCATCTCTCTGGATGGGCATTTCATGAAAAAGGTAAACCCAGGAGAAAGGTTGCTCTTCTCCAAGTCTGAGAAACCAGCCTTTTTCCTAAAATGGAAGGATAACTTTTACGAAAGGTTGAGGGAAAAGATATGGTGAAGAAAGTGTGCGTGCTGGATACTTCTGCCCTCATAGGGGGTTTTTCCCCCGGAAGGGAAGAAGCAGAACAAGTCACCGTCCCCTCCGTTCTGAATGAACTCAAAGAGGGGATCTCCCGCTTCAGACTGGAGGCCGGTCTGGCTGGTAAAAAGGTCAAAATCCTAGAACCATCCGCGGAAAAGATAAAAGAAGTGAGCAAGCTGGTGGAAAAGACGGGGGACAAACTCTCCAAAACCGATGTGGAGCTGCTTGCCTTGGCCCTTTCTCTGTGGGGGGAAGGGGAAAAAGTGGAGGTGGTCACGGATGATTACGGTATCCAAAATGTAGCCAGTCTGTTGGGGATTCCCCACAGGGGACTGTTAATGCCAGGGATAAGGAAAGTGGTGAAATGGTCTAGGATGTGTCCTGCCTGCGGGAGAAGATATCCTGCAAGGGCCAAATACTGCTCCGTCTGTGGTTCCGAACTCAAGAGGATAGGTGAGAAGGCAAGGGTGTGAGGGTGTGGAAGAGTAAAGAGAAGGAAACTTTGAGGCTGTTGGGGCTCCATTCGGAAGCGATGGTGGCCGTGGTGAGGAAGTTCGAGGAGCTGCTCCAAGCCCTTTCCTCCTTCGAATGGGAAAAAGCCTGCTGTTTGGGAAGGGAGGTCACCTTACTGGAAAGTCAGGCGGACGAAAGGTTGGAGAAGTTCAACCGTGCTTTGGCGCGAGGTGCTTTTCTCCCAGCCTATAGGGGGGATCTGGCTAGGCTGGGATCCCAGCTGGACAACGTAGCCGATGTGACGGAGGAAGTGAGTAGGACCATCCTGAGCAGGGAGAGGACTTGGAGGGTGGTGAAAAGGATGGGAAGGAAGATGGAGAGGCTGAGGGAAGGAATAACAAAGATGGGGGAGCTGGCCACGCGCTGTGCCGAAGCCCTTTCCTCCTCCGTACAAACCCTCCTTTCCAACATGGACCTGGCGGAGGCCCAGGCGAAAGAAGTGGGAAGGAAGGAACATGAATCCGATCTCATAGAACAGGGGCTGATAGTGTACCTCTACGAGAAGGAAAAGGGTCTGGATCCCTTAACGGTCATCCAGCTGGATCAGATCATCCATGGAATAGGGGATATCTCGGACCAAGCGGAGGAAGCCAGCCATCTCCTCCTCATCCTCATCTACGGTTTCAGAGTATGAGTCAGTGGAGGTAAAGGAGGTACAGGAGACTTCCCGCGACGAAGGTGAGAAGGGGACAAAGGACCCAAACCGCCATCAGTTCTCTAACCTTCCCACCCCTCACCATCGAAACATCCATGGCCAGGCCTGCTCCCACCACGCTGGTCACGATGGCATGGCTCATGGAGACGGGCAAACCGTACTGGGTGAAGAAATGCACACTCAAACTAGCACCCAGTTGAGAGGCGATGGCGCTGGTGGGTGAGAGGGGGGCCAGACCACTCCCCACCGTCCTCACCACCCTCTCCCCCAAAGTGAAAGCACCGGCCACGGCCAAGAGGGCCCCTCCCAAGGCCATTTCATGGAGAAAGGAAGGGGTGAGCTCCCCCTTCCTCGTGGCGAGGAATCCCCCCATGATGGTACCCAAACCGTTGGCACCCATCACGTAAGCCATGTAACACCCGCTGGAAACCACGCCCAGAGAAAAGAGGAAGTTCAGAGTGGCTGGATTCTTCACGGAAAGGAAAAAGCGCCTGAAGAGCCTGTAGAAGGAGAAGGAAAGGAAGAGGGAGAGGAGGGGGGCAAAACACCAAGCCAGGAGGATCTGCAACACCTTTACCCCACGCAACCCCACCTCGGAAGACCCCAGGAGCAGATGGCCGATCATCCCTCCCCCGATTATCCCCCCGAGGATTACTTGGTGAGTGGAAAGGGGAATTCCGTACCAGGCACTCACCATCACGGCCAGACCTGAGAGGAGCAGGACTAGGGAAAGGGGGAGGGGATGATCCGAGAAGAAGGGACCTGAAACCACCCCCCTTCCCACGGGTTCCACCACTTTTCCTCCTTCGATTATTGCTCCAAGGAAGAGGAAGAAGGAAAAGAGCAGGACGGCCTTTCTGTAAGAAAGAATCCTTGCCCCCACTGCCGTCCCCATCGCATCGGCGGTATCGCTGGCCCCTATTCCGGCCGCCAAAAGGAGGGAAGCCGAAAGGGAAAGGAAGAGGGGAAATTCCATTGCCTCACCCCATTCCCGCTCCCACGAACCTCAGGAGGGCCCTCCCCACCTTTTCCAGGGTATGAAGCTCCAGCCTTTGGGGAAGGTCCTCTTCCGTATGCACATACTTCCATCCCCTCCTGCTCAAGTGCGCGAAAAGCTTGGAAAGAAGAGGAACCTTTCTCAACCCCGTGTCGGCGGTGAGGGTGGTTGCTTTGAAACCCTTACGTAACAAGGGTAAATGGTCATGAACGGAAAAAACCGTCCACCATCTACCCGGCTTTAATCCCTCCTCCTTCAGGCATCTCTCCACTTCCTCGTTGAGATCTGGAGGTGTTTTTGTTCTCCGGAAGATTCCCCCTCCCGTCACCAAGTATACTTTCCCTATTCCCACCGTGTCCACGTTGAGGATTTTATCCTCCTTTTCCAGTCCTCCCCTCAAAGCCAGGGTCTTTGACCCCCAAAGACCCTCTTCTTCAGCCCCCGTGAAGACCAAGAGCAGGGGTGGCTTGGGGTTTAGTTGGGAACATACCCTCGCTACTTCTAAGAGCAGGGAAACCCCCGAAGCATTGTCGTTGGCTCCAGGTGAAACCCTAGAGGAGAGGGAGAAAAGGTAGAGGGAGGGGAAAAGGGCGAAAAAGAAGAGGGAGAGAAAACCCCCCCAAGGCCAAAGGGAAGAAAGGGGAAGCCTCAGCAAGAGGAGGAGGGAAGGGAGGAGAAAGGATAGGGGAAGAAAGAAAGAGGAGATTTCCAACAACCGGGGATGGGAGACGCAAGGGGCTGAGTCCCGATGGGCTATTAATACCTTTCTTCCCTCCTTTCCTCCCAACTCCGCCAGCAGGTTACAGCTTTTTTGCTTTGGGAGGATCTTCTCCGAAAACTCGGAGAGGAATAGAAAGAAGATCCAGAGGAAGAGGGAGAGGGAAGGGGAAAGGAAAAGGGAAGGGGAAAGGAAAAGGAAGCCCAAACCGAGGAGGAAGCCCAAACGACGTGTCTTGCTGATGAATCCGATCTCCTGAACGCGAACCCTCAAACCGTATTCCCTGAGCTTGGAGGAAAGGTATTCTACCGTCCTACTGTCCCCCCTTCCCCCCGCTCTCCTAGGCCCTATTTCATACGCCAGCTTGTCTAGATGTTCGAAAACGTTTTTTACTTCGAAGTCTTCCAGCACTTCTCCCATCGAATAGGCAAAATTTAAATATGAAATCACAAAAAAGAAATGGTCATTTTCTAAGGAGTTGAGCTGGTGGATCAGAAAAAAATCACTGGCACTACCACTGTGGGAGTGGTCTGCAAGGATGGCGTGGTGCTGGCCGCGGACACCAGGGCCACGGCCGGACACTTAATCGCCAGCAAAAGAGCCAAGAAGCTCTACCAAATCTCCGACAAAATAGCCGTTACCATGGCTGGAGGTGTGGGGGACGTACAGGCCTTGGTAAGAATCCTCAGGGCTGAGGCTTCCCTTTACACCGTTAAGGAAGGAAAACCCATAACCGTAAGTGCGGTGGCCAAGATGGCTTCCAATCTCCTCCACTCCCAATTCTTCTTCCCCTACCTAGCCCATCTCCTCGTGGGAGGGATAGACGAGAGGGGACCGAGGCTCTATTTCGTAGGTATGGAAGGTACCCTCACGGAAGAAAAAATGGTTGCCACGGGTTCGGGTTCACCCGTCGCCTACGGAGTCCTGGAAAATGAAATCAAGGAAGGGGCCAAGGTCAAGGAAGTCCTCCCCGTGGCCATAAAAGCCGTAAAAACAGCCATGCAAAGGGACATAGCCACTGGGAACGAAGTGGAAGTGATGGTGATAAGGGAAAGCGGCATTCAATCCCTCTCACCGGAAGAAATCCTGAAGCTCTCCTGATCCTCAAAACGTGAGAACATGTCGGCGGGAGATTTGCTACAAGAGGCAAAAGAGCTGATCAGGCAGGATCCCGTGCTAGCGGAGTCGGTCTCAGAAGTGGAGTTCGAGGGACCTAAAATCGTCATGTATTGTAAAAACCTTAACCTCCTCACCGAAAAGGGTGAGGTTATCAAGGATTTGGCGAGAAAACTGCATAAGCGTATCCTCGTCCGGCCAGATCCAAGACTTCTGATGGAAGAAAAGGAGGCCGAGAAGAGGATAAAGGAACTCATCCCACCAGAAGCAGGGATAACGGCCATTCTCTTCGACAAAGCCACAGGAGAGGTGGTGATAGAAGCTCAGAGACCTGGAGTGGCCATAGGAAAGGACGGCTCCAACTTGAGAATGTTGATGAAGGAAATAGGATGGGCCCCAAAGGTGGTGCGTACTCCCCCCATCCAGTCCGAGCTCGTCCAAGGAATACGCTTCTCCCTTTTCCAGAACAGCGGAAGGAAGTTGGAAATCTTACATGGGATAGGAAGGAGGATTCACAGGCAACCCAGGGGGAGGGGAGATTGGTTGAGGATTTCCTTCTTGGGTGGAGCCAGGGAAGTGGGAAGATCTTCCATTCTCCTTCAAACCCCAGAAAGTAAGGTGATGCTGGACTGTGGAATAAACGTGGCCTCGGAAGAGAGGGCCTATCCCCATCTGGAAGCTCCCGAGCTCAGGCTTGCGGAATTGGATGCCGTAGTAATCTCCCATGCCCATCTCGATCATGTGGGGTTCCTACCCTACCTTTATCGGTATGGCTATGAGGGACCCGTTTATTGTACCCCACCCACCAGGGACCTAGCCGTACTCCTGCTCCAAGATTACCTGGAGGTCGGGGAAAGGGAGGACAAGACTGCCCCCTTCACCCAGAAGGAGGTAAAGGCCTTCGTACAACATTGCATTACCTTGGAATGGGGGGAGATCACGGATATCTCCCCGGACATCAAGATTGCCCTTTACAACGCAGGCCACATTCTGGGTTCCTCTATAGTCCACATCCACTTCGGAGAAGGATTACATAATGTGGTCTATACTGGAGACATCAAATTCGATCGCACCAAGCTTTTTCTTCCGGCCGTTTGTTCCTTCCCCAGGGTGGAGACCCTCATCATGGAAAGTACCTATGGAGGACCCGATAGCCTTCAACTCCCCAGGGCCGAGGCCGAAGAGAAGTTCCTCCAGCTGGTGAAGGAAACGTTAGGAGAGGGTGGAAAGGTACTCGTCCCGGTTTTCGCCGTGGGAAGGTCGCAGGAAATAATGATGCTCTTAGAAGAGGCCCATCGAAGGGGAGAGTTTGAGGGTGAGGTATACTTGGATGGAATGATTTGGGAAGCCACTGCCATCCACGCCCTCTATCCTGAATACCTCTCACCGAGCCTCAGAAAGCTGATCTTTCAGGATGAAAACCCCTTCCTCTCCGAAATCTTCATCCAAGTCAGGAAACCCGAAGACAGACAAGCCATCGTGGACGGTGGCCCCTCCGTAATCTTGGCCACGGCTGGAATGATGACTGGAGGACCCGTACTGGAATACTTCAAGCACCTCGCTCCGGATCCCAAAAACACGCTGGTCTTCGTAGGGTACCAAAGCGAGGGTTCCCTGGGAAGGAGGATTCAGAAGGGCTGGAGGGAAATTCCCCTACGGGGGAAGGACGGTAGGATGGAAGTGGTAGAAGTGAAGATGAGGGTAGAAACGATAGACGGTTTCAGCGGCCATTCGGATAGGAACCAACTCATCAATTACGTGAAGAGACTTTCCCCCAAACCCTCCAGAATCGTATGCTGCCATGGGGAAGAAAGCAGGTGCTTAAACTTAGCCAGCACCCTCCACAAAATCCTTCGGGTGGAAACGAGGGCTCCCCCCAACCTTGAAGCTATAAGACTCAGGTAACGGGTCCCGTCTCCTGTTCCCTGAATTGGATGGTCACGTATTTGGGAGTAGCCACTATCCAAGAGTCTCCCAGTCTTCCTATGTCTCCTCCTATGGCATAACACATGCCCTTGAGCTGGGCTATGGCTTGTTTAAGGCCCTCTATGTCCCTGCTCATGAAAGAAGCGATGTTGAGGATAACGATATTACCGGCTCTCAGCTCATCACCCACCTTTTTGAGGTCTTCTGAAGATTCCAAAGACATGCTTTTTATCTGAATGGGTTCAATCCCCAACCTTTCTTCCTTGCTTATCTCGGTTTCCACCACTTGTACTCCTTCCACTTCCCCCCGCTTTGGGAAGAGTTTTTTAAAGACTTTCATAGGACTCAATTTTCCTCATCTTCCCCATTATTTAAGGATTTATTAAACTTAAGTTCCTCCTCCCGCCAATTTCCAAATCGCATCTCCCACATGATGTAGATTTCTGACCACCTTACCTTTTCTCCCCATCATTTCACCTCCAGCCACCAAAGCCTCCCCAACTGCAAGTGCCTTTCCGTGCCTTTCGTCCACCACGGCCACGATTTCCCCAGGCTTTATCTCGCCTTCTACCCTAACCACTCCAGGAGACATCACATCCGCCCCCCTGGCCAAATGGGGTACTGCACCCATGTCTACCACCACCTTCCTTTTCAGCCTGTCCGCCCAGCCGAGAAAGGGGAAGATTTTCCCACCTTCCTCCAGTAAAGAAAGGGAACTGTCTACCAAGATCAGCCTCCTCCCTTTCTCCTCCATAACTTCAAACCTTTTTCCCTCCACTTCCAGACCCAATTCTTTCTCCACCCTTTCTTTTAGTTCCCTGATTTCCGACTTCCTCAGACAGTACCTCCTTACCATCCAGTTGATGATTCCCAGCCATATTAAAAAGGAACCAGGCTTGTTTTAGAAAGAGATTAATAACGGGGGAAAAGAGAGTAGTGAATTCGATGGGAGCACAAAGGCCAATGGACCTGCTGAACCGTGCTCTGGGGTCCTCGGTACTGGTGAGTCTCAAAGGAGGACGGGAATTCCGGGGTAAGCTGGCTGGTTTCGATGTCCATGTTAACCTAGTGCTAGAGGATGCAGAGGAGCTCCAGAACGGTGAACCAACGAGAAGATTTGGAACTATGATGATAAGAGGGGACAACGTAGTTTACATCTCCCCTGCGGAGTGAAACCATGACAAAGGGTACTCCCTCGATGGGTAAAAAGCACAAACCGGTACACGTCAGGTGTCGCAGGTGCGGAAGGAGGTCTTTCCACCTTCAAAAAGGCAAGTGTGCGGCTTGCGGGTTCGGCAGGACCAGAAGGATGTATAAGTACAGCTGGAAGACTAAATCCGTACAGAGACTAAGGCTGAGATAAACCGGTCAAAAATCTATATCCTCCCTTACCAAAGGAGGATGGTGGGCCGGTAGATCAGCCTGGTATGATCGCCCGCTTGGCATGCGGGAGGTCGCGGGTTCAAATCCCGCCCGGTCCACCTTTTTGAATGGATTTTTCCCACTCCTCTATTCCTCCCTCTACCACCTTGAAAACGGGATGTGGTTCCACCTTGTCCAAGGGTACTTTCTTTACCTCCTCGAATTTTTTCCTGTCCCTTTTCCGAATCTTCTCCAACAGATGCAAAAACTCAAACCCCAGTTGCCCCCTAGTTACCGGCACTTCCTTTTCCAAAACCAGAGGCTTTATCTTGGAAACATCGAACTCGTAGCCCCTTCTCTCGGCTTCCAAATACACCTGGTAGAGATAGGCATTGATCAAAACGGGGGGATCTTTATACCTTCTGAACCTCAGCAATTGCGGATGTTTGCTGTAGCCCTTTAAGCGGCCCTCCAAAATTCCCTTGGCCAAAAGGCCCTCCCTCCAAAGGGCAACCAATCCCCTCGCATCCAAATACTTGGGACTAAGTGACCACAACCTCACTTTTATTTTCTGAAAACCGAGAAAAAAAAATTTGTTTGCCTATAACTCAAATCGAGATGGGCCCATATTTCTTCCTGAGGGGATGAAACCCTTCACCCTTCTGGAAAGACCAAGCCTTTACCGGAAAGGATTGGATAATGGAATTCCTGTCGGGGGTATACTACGACGGGAATGTCCACAAAGGTGCAGGGTGTGGGCAAGAACTGGCCTTCGCTCTCGTCCAAAAAACCTCATCTGTCCCATCCGGGGAGCTTTAAGATGGGGAAAGGAAAGGGTCTGAGCTTCTGGAATTCCAGATGATAAGGGTGAAACCCTTGGACTCCATGAATAGCAAGACGCTCTTCCCGCCTGAGAATACTAACCTAGCTCAATAAAAATTCTCGATTCCGATGGAAAGAAAAACTCGGAGAACAAGTTTCCTGAAAGAATGTTTCCCCTTAAGGATGAAAACCCTACCCGCCGTAGACCCATCCTTACCACCCTCCTCATAATCCTGAACTTCGGGATCTTCCTTTGGTCTTACTTTTCGGGATCCTTCGAAGAAATCGTGAACGAATACGGAATGAAACCCTTTTTGGTATCCCAAGGCAAGGAACTTTATACTCTTTTCACCTCCATGTTCCTCCATGGTGGCTTCCTCCATATAGGAGGGAACATGCTCTACCTCTGGATTTTCGGGGACAATATAGAGGACGCCTTCGGCAGAAAGAAGTTCTTGATCTTTTATTTCCTCTGCGGGCTTGCGGCTTCCCTCTCACACCTCCTTTCCAATCCCTCCTCAACCATTCCAGCCATAGGAGCCTCAGGAGCCATTTCAGGAGTTTTGGGTGCCTATCTTGTCCTTTATCCCAGGGCTAAGGTGCTCACCGCCGTCATGTACTTCTACTTCATCAGGGTGATCAAGATTCCGGCCTTTTTCTTTTTGGGCTTTTGGTTCATACTCCAAGCCCTCAGCGCCTCCCTTTTTCTGGTGGCGGGGGCTCCTTCCGAAGTGGCATATTGGGCCCACATAGGGGGATTCCTAGCCGGTGCGGTGATGGCACTCCCCAAGAGGGGTTCCCGGCGGGGTTAAAAACGGGAGAAGAGGAGAAAAATTGGGGCCCGTGGTCTAGTGGCCAATGACGTCGCCTTGACGAGGCGAAGATCGAGGGTTCGAATCCCTCCGGGCCCACTATCTCGCTGACTTCTTTTATTCTAGGACGAAAGGACGAAGATGAAAACGATAGTCCTGAAGGTGGATCCGGTAAACCCTGAGCCGGAGAAGATAGCCCTAGCCGCCAAGAAGCTTAGGGAAGGTGGGCTAGTGGCCTTTCCCACCGAAACAGTGTACGGACTGGGGGCAGATGCCCTGAACCCCAAAGCCATACTCCACCTTTTCGAAGCCAAAAAAAGACCCCCCGACAACCCACCAATCGTGCACATTGGGGACCAAGGGGAACTTTATCTGTTGGCGAGGGAAGTTCCTTCCGAAGCCAAGAAACTGGCTGAGAAGTTCTGGCCAGGGCCTCTCACCCTTGTTCTGAAACGCTCCCTTTCCGTCCCCTCCATCACCACCTGTGGGCTGGAAACCATAGCCATACGCATGCCCAAACATGAAGTAGCCCTAGCCCTCATCCGCAGGAGCGGAACACCCATAGCAGCACCAAGCGCCAACTTAGCGGGAAGACCCAGTCCCACCAGAGCCGAACATGTATTAGAGGATCTAGGGGGTAGAATAGACCTAATTCTAGATGCAGGACCCACTCCCATAGGCGTGGAGTCGACGGTACTTGACCTAACGGTCCAACCGCCCCAAATCCTCCGACCAGGAGGAATCCCCAAGGAGGCCCTAGAAGAAGTGTTGGGAGAAGTGGCTTTCCATCCTTCCGTGCTATTGGAAAAAGAACCGGAAATAAAAGAGGCCAAGTCTCCGGGCATGAAGTATAGACACTATGCTCCCAAAGCAGAGATGTGGGTGGTAGAAGGCGAACCTCAAGCCGTGGAGAAAGAGCTGAGAAGACTTTCTGAGGAACTCAGAAAAAAGGGTAAGAAAGTGGGGATTTTAGCCACGAAAGAGACCCTTTCTGGGTGTAGCGCGGATGCAACCTCTTCGCTGGGAAAAAGGGGTGATTTGGAAGAGGCTGCCAGAAGGCTTTTCGGAGCCCTAAGGGAGTTGGATACCCAAGGCGTGGAAATCATTTTGGCAGAAGGAATGCCCCTGAAGGGGCTGGGAGTGGCGCTGGCAAATAGGCTGAGGAAGGCCTCGGGATATAGGATCATAAAGGTCTGAACCTATTCCTTTTTTAAGTAAGGGATCAAGAAGAAGGAATGGCTCTGGCACTTCCACCCGAACTCCAAAGAATGATAGATCTAGGCAGAAAAAACCCAGAGAAGCTTTGGGGAGAGGTCGCCGAAGAGCTTCACTGGTTCGAGAAGTACAAAAAAGTCTTCGAGAAGGAAAAATATCCTTTCTTCAAGTGGTTCGTAGGTGGAACCACCAACATTTCTTACAACTGTTTGGACCGCCATGTGGAAAGGGGAAAGGGTGATAAACCCTCACTGATTTGGGAGTCTGCCGAAACGGGAGAAAATCGGACCTTCACCTATAGGAAGCTTCTGGAAGAGGTAAAGAGGTTCGCCTCCGCTTTGAGGGCCTTAGGGGTAAAGAAAGGGGATAGGGTAACCCTTTACATGCCCATGGTACCCGAAGCCGCAGTGGGCATCTTTGCTTGTCTCAGGATAGGCGCCATTTATTCGCCCGTTTTTGCGGGCTTCGGTTATCATGCGCTTGCAGAGAGAATAGCTGATGCCGATCCCAAGGTAGTATTAACCGCCGATTTAGCCTATCGGAGGGGAACCACCATACGCCTGAAGGAAATTTTGGACAGGGCTTTGGAGTTTCCCAACCATGTGGAGAAGGTAATAATCCTGAAAAGGGGTGAGGGGGGAGCCATTACCAAACCAGAAAGGGATCTGTACTGGGAAGAAGCCCTCAAGCTTGGGAAAAGGGAAAATGCGGAACTCGTTCCCATGGAAGCCAATGAACCTGCTTTCATCCTATATACCTCCGGAACCACCGCAAAACCTAAGGGAGCTTTGCACAACCATGGAGGGTATCAAGTTTACGTGTACGCCATGGGGAAATGGGTGTATGGTCTGGAGGAAAAGGACATCTGGTTCTGCCTTTCAGACATTGGATGGATCGTTGGATCTAGCTACGTGCTTTTTGGACCGTTGCTGGTAGGTGCCACCACTCTGATGTACGAGGGCACCCCCGATTATCCTTCCCCCGACATCCTTTGGAAATTGGTAGAAAAACACAGGGTAACGAAAATGTGGGTTTCACCCACACTCATCAGAACCCTCATGAAGTATGGGGAGGAACTCCCCTCCAAGTATGACCTAAGTTCCCTCAAGTTCGTGGCCTCGGCGGGCGAACCTCTCAATCCTGCAGCCTGGGAATGGTTACAGAAGAAAGTGCTGAAAGATAGGGCACCGGTGGTAGACCACATGTGGCAAACCGAAACCGGTGGACCGATTGTGGGCAATCCCTACGGTATCTCCCTCCTCCCCATCAAACCCGGATCAGCGACCATCCCCCTACCCGGAGTGGAAGGGGAAGTGGTGGACGAGAAGGGAAATCCCGTACCCCCCGGAGTGGAAGGAATCTTTGTGGTGAAAAAACCCTTTCCGGGTCTCATCCAAACCCTTTGGAGGGCGGAAGGAAGATACGTGGAAGAATATTGGAATAGGATCCCTCCCTATTACTACACGGGGGATGCTGCCAAGAAGGACGAAGACGGATACATTTGGTTCATTGCCAGAACGGACGAGGTAATAAAGATTTCAGGGCATAGAATAGGGGCCATAGAAGTGGAAAGTGCTCTCCTCACCCATCCCGCGGTGGCGGAAGCTGCCGTGGTGGGAATGCCAGACCCCATCAGAAAGGAAGTGGCCTGTGCCTTTGTGGTGCTCAAAAGCGGTTTTTCTCCCTCGGATGCCCTCAAGGAGGAGATAAGGGAGAAGGTGAGGAACTTGATGGGTCCGCTTGTGGTTTTCGGTGGTTTCTTCTTCGTGAACAGGTTGCCCAAAACCAGGAGCGGCAAGATCATGAGAAGGCTACTAAAAGCCCTTCTCTCCAACCAACCCCTAGGAGATTACTCTACTATTGAGGATCCAGCCGTGGTGGATGAACTCAGGAACCTCCTGCAACAGGGAAGATGACTTCACGAGAAAGGACTTGGGTCTCCAGGCTCCTTCTAGCCCCGCTGGAAGATCCAGCTGCCCAAAACATCTGCCGCCATCTCCTCAAATCTTACCCCTTCCAAAAACGGGGAGAAGTATATTATTATGGGAAACTCGCTCTCCTTTTCTCGGAGGAAAACCCGCTGGAGATGAGGTTCCTCCCCTTTCCCGTCGAGGAGGTGATAATCCTCTCAAGACATGTCAGCATCTCAGGAGTACCTACCCTTTCGGTACATGTTCCAGGAGAACCCCAAAGGGAAAAGCTGGCGTTTGCTAAACCTGAAACGGTGGGATCGATTCTGCGCTCTCTCCAGGAGGCAAAGGAAGAAATGAACCTTCCCCACCAAGTCTGTTTAGAGGCCACCCATCACGGTCCCACCGATCTGAGCGTCCCAGTAACTTTCGTGGAGATAGGCAGCACCAGAGAAGAGTGGACCAAAGAAGAGGCTGGAAAAGCCGTGGCGAAAGCCGTTCTTTCCCCTCCTGGAGAATGCTTGAGGGCAATAGGAGTGGGAGGACCACATTACGCACCTAGACACACCGAAACCGTCCTCAAAACCAAGTACTGGATAGGTCATCTCCTTCCAAAATATGTGACCTTCACGGAAGGGCTCTTGAAACAAGCCCTCTCTAGAACTCAAGGAGGAGCCGATTTAGTCCTCTCGGACGAAGACGGTCTAAACTCGGAACAGAAAAAAATAGTAAGCGAAACGTGTAGGAAATTGGGAGTGACGAAGCTCACGGTAAAACGCTCTCTTTCTCAAAAGCTTTAAAACCAAAGAAAACTCCTTTCACTGATGAAATGAGTGCTCCATCCTTTGTAGACTCTGTCAAACCAGGCATAGAAATAGGAAGGGAGAAAAAACCTGCCAAGAGAGGGTACACAGACCAGGAACTCAAGGAAATCCACGAAAAGGCTGCGGTAAAAATCCTTGTGGTGGGATGTGGAGGAAGTGGAGGAAATACCCTCTCCAGAATGATGGAAGTAGGAATTTATGGGGCCGAAACCATTGCGATCAACACGGACGCCCAAGACCTCCTCTACACTTTAGCCGATCGCAAGATCCTCATAGGTAAACAAACTACCGGTGGAATGGGGGCAGGAGCGGACCCTGCAAAGGGGGAGCAGGCTGCCAGGGAGGACGAAGATTTGATAAAAGATCACCTGTACGGAGCCGACATGGTTTTCATCACTTGCGGGTTGGGTGGAGGTACGGGAACGGGTGCCGCGCCGGTCGTGGCGGAAATAGCTAGAAAACTCAACGCCCTAACGGTTGCCGTGGTAACCTTGCCTTTCAGGGTGGAGGGAAACAGAAGAATGCTCAACGCGAGGCAGGGTTTGGAAAGGCTGAAGCAGAACGTGGATGCCATGATCGTCATCCCCAACGACAAGCTCTTGGAATTGGCTCCGGCCCTACCCATGGGGGCTGCCTTCAAAGTAGCCGATGAAATCATCATGAATGCCGTAAAGGGAATAACGGAAACTATAACCAAGCCAGGTCTTATCAACTTGGACTTCGCCGACTTGAAAACCGTTTTAAAGGATAGCGGTACCGCGCTTATAGGAATAGGAGAATCCGATACCGAAAACAGGGCTGAAGAAGCCGTGGAAGAGGCCATCCACAGTCCCTTGCTGGAAGTCGACATTTCGGGGGGCAAAAGGGCCCTGATCAACGTGGTAGGTGGACCCAGCCTTACCCTCAGCGAAGCCGGGATAGTCTTCGGCAAGGTTTCTGAGGTGCTGGACCCCGATGCCCTGGTGATATGCGGCGCCCAAATTTCCGAAGAAATGAAGAATAACTTGAGGGTGTTGTTGGTAGTGACGGGAGTCTATTCTCCCCATTCCCAGCCCAAGCCACCCACCCCCAAACTAAAACCAGAGCAAATAGATCTAGGGTTGAAGAGGATATGAGCACCAAACTGAGCGAAATAAGGCGTGTTCTCCTGGTAGCTAGGAAACCGAACCAAGAGGAATTCACTGAAGCCTCGAAAGTTACTGGAGTGGGGATTTTGCTTATCGGAATGGTGGGCTTTCTCATCATGGCCATCAGCAGGCTTCTGTTGGGGGGTGCCTAAGTTTGGAAGAAGAAAAGGAAGAGGCCCAGCGGTCATCCATCTATGCCATAAGGGTCACGGTAGGTCAAGAAAAGAATACTGCTGATGTGATCATCGCTCACGCCAAAAAACAGAACCTTCCCATCCTAGCCGTGATGGCTCCTGCCAACCTCTCAGGTTATCTCTTCGTCGAAGCATACGGAAGGAGCTCCGTGGAAAAAGCCAGGGCAGGGGTAAAGCATGCCAGGGGGATGGTCTCTGGAGAGCTTTCCATAGAAGAACTGGAGCAATATCTCTTTCCCAAACCTCCCGTAACGAGGATGGAGGTGGGAGACTTGGTAGAAATCTGTTCAGGACCCTTTAAGGGGGAGAGGGCGAGGATTGTACAGGTGGATAGGGAGAAAGAGGAAGTGACGGTTGAGTTCTTCGAAGCCACCGTACCCATACCCGTGACCGTCAAGTCAGAAGCTGTAAAGGTGATACAGAAAAAGGGTGCCGAAGGAGAACAATCCCCATAGAGAAGCTTTTTAGTGGATGAGGGGGTGGTGTTTCGATGAAGGCTAGGATAAAGCTACTGGTAGAAGGAGGAAAGGCCAATCCAGGACCCCCCCTTGGCCCAGCCCTGGGACCCCTAGGGGTCAACGTGGGGCAGGTAGTTCAGAAAATAAACCAAGCTACCGCAAAGTTCAGTGGCATGAAAGTACCCGTCATCCTTACCGTGGACAGAAAAACGAAGGAATTCCAGATAGAAGTGGGCTCTCCTCCCGTCTCGGTCCTAATAAAAAAGGAGCTGGGGATAGAAAAGGGAGCTAAAACTGCGGGTAAGGAAGTGGTTGGCAACCTTACCCTTTCCCAAGTCATCAAGATAGCCAAGGAGAAAGGTGGAGACCTTAAGAAGAAGGTGAAGGAGGTACTGGGAACTTGCAAGAGCATGGGGGTGACCGTTGAAGGTAAAGATCCGAGGGAAGTCCAAAGGGAGATCGACGAAGGCAAATACGAGGAGGAGCTGAAATGATTTCCAAAGAGGCACTTAAAGAAGCCATAAAGCAGGCAAAGGAAAACGGAAAGGGGAGAAAGTTCAAGCAGGGAATAGAAATCCAAATAAGCTTAGAAAATCTGGACTTGAAGAAGACCGAAGAAAGGATTTCCTTCGAGGCTTTTCTCCCCCATGGCACCGGAAAGACCAGAAGGATTGTCGTTTTTGCGGAAGGTGAGATGGCCCTGAAGGCCAAGGAAGCAGGGGCAGACCTTGTACTCTCCAGGGAAGAACTGGAAGAATTGGGCAAAAATCCCAAAAAGGTCAAAAAACTGGCAAAGGAATACGATCTCTTTTTAGCCCAACCCGACCTCATGCCTCTGGTCGGAAGGTTGCTGGGACGTATCCTCGGTCCAAGGGATAAGATTCCGAGACCTCTACCCCCTAACGTAAACCTCCAGCAAGTCCTACAGAGATATCGAAAGCTCCTCTTTCTCAGGACCAGGGACCAGCTCGCCATTAGGGCCAGAATAGGGGATGAAGGAATGCCCGATGAACAAGTGGCTGAAAACGCCCTCAGTGTACTGGAGGCTTTGGAGACCGCCCTCCAAAAGGGAAAAGGTCGCATCAAAGCCGTCTATCTGAAGACCACCATGGGCAAACCCGTAAAGCTGGAGGTGAGGAGATGAAAAGAACCACCTATCCTTCTTGGAAAGTGGAGACCCTGAAGAAATTGAAGGAGAAAATTCTCTCCTCGAAGGTGGTGGGGGTCCTAGACTTCGAGGGCTTTCCTGCCCCCCTCTTCCAAAGGATCAGGGAAAAGTTGAGGGGAAAGGCCGAAATCTTGGTGGCTAGGAATACCCTCATCAAGTTGGCCCTTTCCGAGGCCTCAAAGGAGAGGAAAGGACTGGAGAAACTTTCAGAGCACGTAAAAGGTCAGAGCGCCCTTGTCTTCACAGACCTTCCACCCCTTAAGCTCAACCGCCTCATCAAAGAGGAAAGGGAAAGGGCTCCACCCAAGCCTGGGAGGGTCGCTTCCACCGACGTCATCATCAAAGCCGGAGAAACGGACTTTCCTCCCGGACCCATCGTCAGCGAACTTCAAAGGGTGGGAGTGAAGGCCAAAGTGCAAGCAGGAAAGGTGGTGGTTTCCGAGGACTTCACGGTGGTGAAAAGGGGAGAAGTGATAACGAGGGAAATCGCAGACCTTCTCTCCAAGATAGGGATAGAACCGGTGGAACTCATCCTCAAGCTCAGAGCGGCATATGAAGGGGGTCTGATCTTTTCCGGGGAATTGTTGGAATTGGATGAAGAAGTGGTTTCCAGCGAGCTCAGGAAGGCCCATGAGGAGGCCCTCACCCTCGCCCTTGCCTTGGATTATCCAACCAAGTTCACCATGCCTCATCTACTCCTGAAATCCCACACGAAGGCCCTAGCCCTAGCCCGTTCCCTTTCCCCAATCTTCCTCACCAAGGAAACCGTTTCCGAGCTCCTGATTCAGGCCCATCTGCAAGCCCTCTACCTTTCCTCTCAAGTAGAGGGGAAAGGTTCATAAAGGGGTAGGAGTAAAAAAATGATCCTCTGGAGGTGTAAAAATGGAATACGTACATGCCGTGATGCTCCTGCATGCGGCCGGTAAGAAGCCAGATGAGGAGAGTCTAACGAACGTGCTCAAGGCTGCGGGCATAGAAGTAAACGAAGCTAGGGTGAAGGCGCTCCTCTCCGCTTTGGAAGGGATAAACATCGATGAGGTCCTGAAAAGTGCCTCCACAGTGGCCGTTGCTCCTGTGGCCCAAACGGCTCCTGCTCCCCCCAAAGTAGAGGAGAAGAAGGAAGAGAAGAAAGAGGAAGAGAAGAAGGAAGAAGAAGCCATGGCTGGGCTGGCTGCCCTCTTCGGCTGACCTCCTTTCTGGGTTCATGAAAGGGCGAGCCGTGAAGGATCTCAGGATTTCCTCGCGCACAGGGATAAAGGAACTCATAGAACAGTTTAGCTCCTGTGGTGGCTTCAACGCCCAGCTCCTAGCCCAAGGTGTGGAGATCCTGAAGGAGATGCTTTCCGACAAGGAATGTCTGAAGATGCTCTCCTTCCCAGCCTGTCTGATGGCCACGGGAACCAGAGGCGTGATAAGGGATTTCGTGAAGGAGGGATTCTTCGATCTGGTCCTCACCACCTGCGGAACCCTTGACCATGACCTAGCGAGGAGCTACGGGGAGTATTATCATGGAAGCTTCCACGTGGACGATGGGGAGTTGAGGAAGAAGGGGATAAACAGGTTAGGAAATGTTTTCATACCCGATTCCTCCTATGGGATACTCATAGAAGAAAAAATGAGGGAATTCTTGGAAAAGGTTTACCTATCGGGGAAGAGGGAATTTTCCACTTACGAGCTCTGCTGGGAGTTGGGGAGATGGATAGGGAAGGAAGAATCCTTCCTCTACTGGTGTTACAAGAGAAAAGTTCCCGTCATCGTACCCGGGATAATCGATGGTGCCGTGGGTTACCAGCTCTGGGCCTTTTGCCAAGATCATGATTTCAGGATCAACACCATGAAGGATGAAGATCTCCTCTCCGAAAGGATTTGGTCTTCCAAGAGGACTGGGGGACTCATCGTGGGGGGAGGGATAAGCAAGCATCACCTGATCTGGTGGGCGCAGTTCAAGGGGGGATTGAGCTATGCGGTCTACCTCACTACGGCCCACGAATACGATGGGAGTCTTTCGGGGGCTAGAACCCATGAAGCCATTTCTTGGGGGAAAATAGGAAGGAAGGCCAAACACATCACGGTAGAGGGAGATGCCACTATCTGTCTTCCGCTCATCTTAGGGGCCCTCAAGGGAGGGTAGTTTTAACTTTCAAAGGGGGAGGATTCTGGATGCAGAACATGAAAAAGGCGGGAAAGCTCTACCGTGTAGAACTCTTCAGGGAGAAAGGGTTCGAGAGGAGGAAGTGCGAGGGGTGCGGGAGGTGGTTTTGGACCCTTCATCCCGAGAGGAAAACGTGTGGCGACACCCCCTGCGACGAGTATTCCTTTATAGGAAAACCCCTCACCAAAAGGAGGCTCTCGCTCAAGGAAGCCGAAAGGATCTTCCTCAAGTTCTTCGAGAGGAGAGGACACAAGATCATCAAGAGGTATCCGGTTGTGGCGAGGTGGAGGGAAGACATCTTCCTCACCATAGCCTCCATAGCCAACTTCCAGCCTTGGGTAACGAGCGGACAGGTCCCCCCACCGGCCAATCCCCTGGTGGTCAGCCAACCGAGCATACGCCTAAACGACATAGACAACGTGGGGAGATCGGGAAGACACCTAACCCTCTTCCACATGGGGGGGCATCACGCCTTCAACTCCAAGAGGGAGAGGATCTACTGGAATGACAGAACGGTGGAACTCTGCCACGAATTCTTCACGAGAGAATTGGGGATAAGGGAAGAAGACCTCAACTACGTAGAGGATTTCTGGGAGGGAGGAGGGAATGCGGGGGAAGACTTCGAAGTTAACGCCGGAGGACTGGAGCTGGCCACTCTCGTTTTCATGAGATATGGGGTGGTGAACGGAGAGTACAGGAAGCTCCCCCTCCAGATAGTGGACACGGGATATGGGCTGGAGAGGATTGCCTGGGTTTCACAGGGTAGTACTTCGGTTTACGAAGCCATTTTTGGTCCCCTCCTCCGCAGACTGGAAAGGGAGGCCGGCATCGAAAGGCCCCCCGAGGAACTCCTAGAGCTGCACTCGAAGATAGCGGGGTTGATCGACGTTGAAAGCGGGAGGGATTTGGCACTGCTCAGGGAAAAGGTGGCGGAGCGCTCTGGAGTGAACAAGGAAAAGCTCGACCGTTGGATGACCCCCCTCGAAGCCCTTTACGCTATAGCGGACCACCTCAGATGTCTGGCCTTTATGCTGGGAGATGGGATCACCCCGAGTAATGTGAGGGAAGGGTATCTGGCCAGATTGGTGTTGAGGAGAACCCTCAGGCTCCTGAGGGAAGCTGGACTCAAGCTTCCACTCTCGGAGCTGATGGTCATGGAACTTGAGTTCCTCTCCCAGCCGGAATTGGAGGAAAAAAGGGAATACATCCTCAGGGTGGTGGAGTTGGAGGAAAAGAGGTATCTGGATGCCATAACCAGGGGGAGGAGGCTGGTGGAAAGGACCCTCTCCTCCCTCGAAACCCCCTCCCTACCCCAAGAGAAGCTCTTCGAGTTCTACGACAGCCACGGTCTTCCACCGGAGGTGGTCAAAGAGGTGGGAGAGGAAATGGGGGTGAAGGTGGAGGTACCTGAGGACTTTTACATCAAAGTGGCCGAAAGGCATGCCTCCGGGAAAAAAGAAGGGGGGGAGAGAAGGGAGGAGAAAAGGCTTCCGCGTACCAGGCTTCTCTTTTACGAAGATCCCTACCTGAAGGAATTCAAGGCAAAGGTGGTTTGGAGCGAGGGGAAAGAGGTAGTCCTGGACCGCACGGCCTTTTATCCCGAAGGGGGAGGACAGGAGGGAGATTCGGGCTTTTTGGAGGGGAAGGGAGAGAAGGTTGAGGTGGTAAAGGTTGAAAAGGTGGGGGAAGCGGTTGTTCACCATCTGACCTCCAACCCCTTCAAAAAGGGGGATAGGGTTCTGGGCAGGGTGGATTGGGAAAGGAGGAGTTCCCTCATGCGCCATCATTCCGCTACCCATGTGTTGCTGGAAGCGGCGAAGAGGGTACTGGGAGACCATGTATGGCAGCATGGCGCCCAGAAATCTCCAGACAAGTCCAGACTGGACATCACCCACTTCAAGAGACTGGAACCCGAGGAAGTGGTAGAGATAGAAAGAAAGGCCAACGAAGTGATCCTAGCCAATCTACCCATCCGTGCCCGCTTCATGGACAGGAACGAAGCGGAAAAGAGGTATGGTTTCGTGCTCTATCAGGGAGGGGTGGTACCGGGAAAGAAACTCAGGGTGGTGGAAGTGGTGGGATGGAACACCCAAGCCTGTGCGGGTACCCACTGCAGCAGCACGGGAGAGATAGGAATGCTGAAGATCCTGCGTACGGAACGCATCCAGGATGGGGTGGAAAGGCTGGAGTTTGCGGTCGGAAAGGCGGCTTTGGAGGAGATCAGGAAGAGGGAGGAGGAAAGGACAAGATTGGCCTCCCTGCTTGAGGTACAGGAAGAAGGACTGGAAAAAGCGGTGGTGAAGTTGGTGGAGGAGAGGAAGTTGCTGTATAAGGAGGTGGAAGCTCTGAGGAAGAAGCTCGCCAGCCTGACCTCCCCCCTTCTGAGGGAAAGGGGAACCAAGATAGGAGGGTTCCTGGTGATAAGGGAAGAAATGCCCGGAATGGGGGTGGACGAAATGATAAAATTGGCGGAGGAAATGAGTAAGGATCCGTATACGGTGATTGTTTTGGGGAGCTCCAACAGGGTAGCCAGCTTAGTGGTGGCGGCAGGTCAAAAGGCGGTGGAAAAAGGAGTGAACTGTGGGGAGATAGCCTCAGCGGCGGCAAAGGCCCTGGGAGGGGGAGGTGGGGGGAGGAAGAACTTCGGACAAGGGGGAGGTCCAAGGGTTGAGGGATTGGGGGAGGCCCTGGAAACGGCCTTCCAAAACCTGAAGAGGATACTGGAGGGATAGAATGGATTTTAGGGAGAGGGAAAGGAAGTGGCAGGAAGAGTGGGAAAAGGCGGGGATTTTCCAGGCCGAACCCGATGGGAGGCCCAAGTTCTATCTCACCGTGGCCTATCCCTATGTCTCAGGCCCCATGCACATAGGGCATGCCCGCACCTATACCATTCCAGATGTGATCGCGAGGTACAAACGCATGAGGGGATACAACGTTCTTTTCCCCATGGCCTTCCATTTCACCGGCACACCGATCGTGGGGGCTTCCAAGAGGGTAGCGAGGAGGGAGCCAGGCTACATAGAGCTCCTAACCAAGCGCTATGGCGTACCTCAGGAGCTCCTTCCCCAACTGGAAGATCCCAAATATTTTGGAACTTACTTCGCCGAAATCAGCGATCTGAGCTATAAAAAGGGGATGAAGTGGCTCGGTCTCTCCATAGACTGGAGGAGGGACTTCACCACGGTAGATCCACCCTACAGCAAGTTCATCACTTGGCAATACCACAAACTCATGGAAGCCGGTCTAATCGTGAAGGGGAAGCATCCGGTGAGATGGTGTCCCAGGGACGGCAACCCCGTCACAGACCACGATTTGTTGGAAGGAGAAGAGGCGGAAGTCTTGGAGTTCACCCTCTTGAAGTACAAACAGGAAGGAAGGATTTTTCCAGCCGCCACCCTCCGACCCGAGACCGTCTTCGGTGTAACCAACCTCTGGCTCAACCCCAACGTCAGGTACGTGGAAGTAGAGGTCAACGGAGAGAAATGGGTGGTGAGCGAGCAGGCCGTACCCAAGCTAGCGGAACAGGGATACAGAGTGGGAGAAGCGAGACCTTTTCAAGTGAAGTTCGGATCCGAGGTTGAGGTCCCTCTCATAGGTAGGAAAGTTCCCATCCTCCCTGCCACCTTTGTGGATCCTGAAAATGCCACGGGGGTGGTGGGTTCCGTTCCTTCCCATGCCCCCTACGACTACGTGGCCCTGGAGGAACTCAAGAGCAGGGAAGAGGAGTTGAAGGAATGGGGGGTAAAAGTGGAAAGTCTCCAACCCATCTCCCTCATCGAAGTAGAAGGATATGGGGAATTCCCCGCCGCCGAGGAGGTGGAGAGGCTGGGAATAAAGGGACAACTGGATCCCAAGTTGGAGGAAGCCACTTCCAGAGTTTACAGGACGGAATTCGCGAAGGGGAGGATGAGGAATTGGATACCCGTTTACGGGGGGAAGATGGTTTCAGAAGCCAAGAACCTGGTAAAACAGGACCTCCTCTCAAGAGGGGAGGCCGCCCTCATGTACGAGTTTTCCCTAAAACCCGTGAGGTGCAGGTGTGGTTCTCCGGTGGTAATAAAGGTGGTGGAAGATCAATGGTTCCTAAATTACGCAGACGAGGAATGGAAGGAAAAAGCCAGGGAGGTCTTGGCCAAGATGGAGCTCATCCCCCCAGAAAGCAGGGCCCAGTACGAGCATACCATAGGATGGCTCAGGGAGTGGCCCTGCACGAGGAAGGTGGGGATGGGGACCAGGGCTCCCTGGGATCCAGCTTGGATCATAGAATCCCTCAGCGACTCTACCGTCTACATGGCATACTATACCTTCTCCCACCTCCTCAAGCAGGTGGATCCGGAGAAACTGGGAGATGAAATCTTTGACTTCGTTTTCTACGGGAAGGGCAATCCACAGGAACTCTCCCGCTCTTCCGGCCTTCCCGTCGAATTACTCGAACGTATGAAAAGGGAATTCGAGTACTGGTATCCGCTGGATTATCGCATGTCCGCCAGCGAACTCATCCCCAACCACTTAACCTTCTTCATCTTCCATCACGCCCTCCTCTTCCCCCACCGTCTGCCCAAGGGGATAGTCTGTTTTGGAATGGCTATCTTGGAGGGGCAAAAGATGTCTTCCTCCAAAGGGAACTTGGTAGAGGTGAACAAGGCCGTTCAAGAATATGGGGCGGATGCCGTGAGGCTTTACTTGACCTCCTCTTCCGAGCCCTGGCAGGATTTCAACTGGAGAAAAACGGAGGCCGAAAGCATGCTGAGGATGCTCGAAAGGTTCCATTCCCTCTGCGAGGAAATCCTCTCCCTCCCCCTCTCCTCCCTCCCCCATGGAACACCCGAGAGATGGCTCCTCAGTAGGCTTCAGAGAAGGGTTGAAGAAGCCACCCAAGCCTTGGAAAGATTCGAGACTAGGAGGGCCCTACAACACTCCTTCTTCTCCCTCATGCAGGAGGTGAGAAAATATCTCTCCTGGAGGGGTGAAGAAGCTAGGGGGGAGGTCCTTAGAAAGGTATTACACACATGGATTCGCCTTCTTGCCCCCTTCATCCCCCATCTCTGCGAGGAAATCTGGAACAAGATGGGAGAAAAGGGCTTTGTCTCCCTTGCTCCTTGGCCCCAAGTGGAGGAAGGGTTGAAGGATCCCGAAGCGGAGTTCGTGGAGGAATTCCTTTCCTCCGTGGTGGAGGATGTGGGGAAAATCGTGAGGGTGGTGAAGGTGAAGCCCAAGCTCGTATGTCTCTATACCCCCTCCGGATGGAAGAGGGAAGCCGGGAAGATGATCGTGGAGAAGCTTTTGGAGGGAAAGACCGATAGAGGTGAGCTCCTCCGACATCTGGAGGAAAAGATGGGAAAGCCCAAAGCCGAACTGGCTTCCTTCCTAGCGAAGGTATTGGAAGAAACCAAGGACTCCCCCATCGAGAAGCTTACCCTCCTCTCGAAAGTGGATGAATACCAAATCCTCAAAGAGAACTCGGCCTATTTGCAGAGGTTACTGGGAGCAGAGGTAAAGGTCTTCAGGGAGGACGATCCCGAAATTTACGACCCCAAGGGAAGGAGTAAGGGTGCCCTCCCCTTCAGACCTGCCATTTATGTGGAGTGAAAGGACAGGGGAAGCGGTTAAGGACCTCAGATATCTCCTGGATAGGGGATACCCGAGGGAACTTGCGGTGAGGGTGGTTTCCGATCACTACTGTCTCCCCTCCCACCAGCGCCATCTCCTCGCCCGTTGCGTCTTTTCACGGAAGGAAGCGGAGGAAAACCGGAAAAAGCTCGTGAACATGCAGGAAGTTAAGGGAAGGCTTCTAGGAGTGGATGGATACAACGTCCTCATCACCTGTGAAAGCCTCCTCCGCGGCGATACCGTGATAAGGTGTGATGATGGTCTCCTAAGGGATCTGAGAACGGTTTTCGGAAAGTACAAAATGAGTGAAGAAACTTGGAAAGTCATGGAGGAGATAGCCCTCCTCTTGAAAGAAGTCGAACCAGGCGAAGTAAAGGTCTTTTTCGACAGTCCAGCGAGCGGGAGTGGGAAGCTAGCTAGGGAAATGGAAGAACTCCTGCAAAGGGAAGGAATAAGAGCGAGATGCAGGGCGGTGAAGGGAGTCGACAGGGAAGTGAGTTCCTGTGAGATCTCGGCCTCGAGTGACAGGGTAATCGTGGAAAGGGCGAAAGCGATCTGGGACTTACCTGCTGAGTTACTGAAAAGGAAGGGTGGAAAGGTGCTGGATTTAACGGAGTTTTGAATCTTTGGAACGGAGGGCCTTGGAAAGCTCCTCCAGTTTCCTTTCTATCTTCCCTATCCTTTCCTCCAGTCCCTCCTCTTTATTCCTCACCAAATATCCTGCCAGCAATCCAGCGAGGGTGGCGTATACGGCTATGCCGAAAACCATGAGACAGATCGTGAGTACCTTTCCAACCGTGGTGACCGCTACGATGTCCCCATAACCTACCGTGGTAACAGTGGCGATCGCCCAGTAAAGGCCATCTAAGGATTTCCCCAAAGAAGGATTCTGTCCATACTCCAACAGATAAAAGGAAGTACCCCCAAGGAGAACGGCCATCAAAAAGACCACGGAAACGGTACCGATCCTGCTTTGCGAAAGGAAGCCTAGGGTCCTGCTTAGCCTCAGTACCCTGAGGGTTCGGATGATCCTGACCATCCTCACTATCCTTATGGTCCTGAACATCCTCACGGCGGAAAAGGGAATGGGGATGGAAGCCAACAGATCATACCAATGGGTGAGGGCGTAACGCAACCTACGTTCAGCCTTAAAGGTGGAGAAGAGGTACTCACCCAAGAAGAGAATGGCTATGAAGAAATCACAGGAAGTGGTAAACCAAGCGACCTCGGGATGGTCCAGTTCGTAGAGGAGAAGGCCTACGCTTACGAAAGCTAGGATGACCAACAGCATTTCAAAGGCCATTCTCCTTTTCATCCGAAGCCGATGGAACTTCCTCCAATAAAACGGTTTTTCCTTTCACAGAGCTTCCTTTACTCCACCCATGACCAAATCCACGGCTATGGTCACTAACAAGAGCCCCATCAACCTGGAGAGGATTTCTATCCCATCCTTCCCCAGCACCCGGTGGAAAAAAGAGGAGAGTCTCAGTACCATCCAACTCAAAAACAGGAGGGGGAAAGAGGCAAAGAGGACGGGAAGGTACCCATACGTCTTGACAAAAATCATGGTGGAAACGATAACACCAGGTCCAGTGAGCATGGGGGTACCTATCAGGGAAAGAGCAGGTGATCCCTTCACTTCCTTTTTGAGGAGACTCCTGCCGAGCACGAGCTCCATTCCGAGCACGCCCAGCACCAAACCCCCTCCAATCCTGAGGGAGGAAAATTCCACCCTCAGGACCCTGAAGAGGGGGTCACCCAAGAAGAGGAAGAAGAAGAGCACCAAACCCGCTACCCCTACCGCGTAACCCGCCGCACGACTCACCTTCCTTCCATCCATTCCTTCTGTCACAAGAAGAAAGATCGGGATGCTGCCGAAAGGATCCATGATGACAAAAAGGGCCATGAGGATCTTCCCCACTTCTCCGAGCATCATTCCCCTTGTTCTGGCCCTTTTTATCTCCACCGCATGTTCAGCGCGGAAGGCCGAGCAGAGATCTCACCATGTTTTCCCTGCTCCACTCCCCGTCGCTCACTACTTCCATTAACTGAACTATTTCGGGTGGATGGGGAAAGACTTCTTCCACTATATCTCTCGGACTTTTCCCCTTTCGGTGGAGCTCTTCCACCTTCTTCCTCAACCCTCCCAGATACTCTAGATAGGCCCTCACTTCTTCCTTGGAAAAAACACCCACACCCGTATAGGCGTACTCGAAATCGAGCTTCAAGATTTTTCGTAGTGAAATCATCGTATCCCTTAGCTCCTCTTGTCTCATACATACCATCTGTCCAGGCGCCACCACGAGGTCACCTGCAAAAAGCTTACCATCCACCAAGAAGGAAACGTGATCAAAGGTATGCCCCGGAGTCTCGAAAACCTCCACCTCCAAACCACCGAAGCAAAGGGAAGAAGGAAGGGGATGGGCTTTGAGAGGTTGGGGTTGGCCCCACACCAGCTTCCTGTAATCTGGGAGCTCCGGTGGGTGCTCGAGTAGCGGGAGGGATTTAAGGGGGGCAAAGATTTTGAGCCTTCCCTGAAGGGCTATCGCTCCCCCTACATGGTCCTCATGATGGTGGGTGAGCAAAACCACCCCCTTCCTTTCACCCAAGAACTCCCTCACCTCCACTGCCGTATGCGAACACCCGGTATCCACGATCAGGTCTTTGTAGAGGTAAAAGTGCGTCCAATAGGGCACCCTACCCGAGAACTCCACCCCACTCTTCACCACCTTCACATCCCCATGGGAAGAAGGAACCAACACAAAGAGACTCTGCAGGATAGTATATAAGCGGTTGGAAAAAGGGACTGAGATGGAAACCGGCGTGTTCCAAGTGGCGATGGCACAGGTTTTCGCTACCCTCTCAGGCTTTTTTTTCTGGGTCCTTTTGGCCTTCCTCCTCCATCCCCTCGCATACGGGGAAGTAGCTTGGAGAGTTTCTTTAGCCATGCTCCTTTCTGGAATCTCTCTCCTCGGGGTTGGCAAGGCATCCCTAGCCCTTTATTCCAAAGGGGGGGAAGGGGTCCTGAAGGGTTGCCTACTGCTGGGGCTCCTCCCCAGCCTTTCCATCGCCGTTCTTCTCTCCCTCCTGCTGGACCCATGGACGGGTCTTCTCCTCCTTTCCTTCTCCCTTTTTTCTCTGAGCTTTCATTTCGAGCTTTCCAAACGCTCCTATTCCCGTTATCTCCTGCTCTGGATAGGGGCCAGGAGCCTTACCCTCCTCCTACCCTTTCTCCTCTACTTAAGGTTGGGGGAAGTGAAGGGGCTCCTGTTGGGACTTTCCCTCTCCTACCTACCCTTCTCTCTCCCTCTCCTCAAGCTGAAGGAAGGCAAGTTTTCCTTCCCCCCTCCCACCTTCCTGCTCGGTCTCTGGTTGGTGGATATCGGGATGGCCTCCTTCAACCTCCTAGACAAGGTGGTCATAGGACCACTCTTCGGGAAAGAGGAACTAGCCATGTACCAGTTTGGAAACAGGTTCTTCCTCCTCTTCGCTTCCTTCCCCCAGATCTTTTTCTTCTATCTCCTCCCGGAAAGGGCATCTGGAAGAAAAGTGGGGGAAACCGAAAAGAAGGCCCTCCTAGCCTCTCCTCTCCTGCTCCTCTCCGCCCTTTCCCTTTCCTTGTTCCTTTCCTCCCTTTTCCCTTCCTTTGAAAAGGGTGCGATAGTCCTGCGCGTGATGAGTTTTTCCCTTCCCCTAGTTACGTTTACCCAAATCGAACTTTCCCGCCTTTACTCCAGACAAGAAACCTCATCCGTTCTCCTTTCCTATTTTTCTTCCTTAGCCGTTGGCTTAGCGGGGATTGTGGTGTTGGGAAAAAAGTTCGGAGTGGGAGGAATGGCGTATGGCTTTCTCCTCTCCCAGCTCGTCCTCTCCTCCTCTCTTTTCTTCCTTCCCAGACTGGAAGAAGAAGACAGAAAACTGGCTGGTGCCTTTCTGGGAATGATCGCCCTCACCGCCCTCCTCCTCAGCTCCATGGCGGCACATCCCCTAACCATCGAAGTCAGGGGAGAGAAGGTGATAGGAAGGGGTCTGGCTATGGATACCTTCGTGGAAATCCAGGTGGTGGACGAAAACCGAAACAGGGCAAAGGAAGCTGTGGAAAAGGCCTACAGGGAAATAAAAAGGGTGGAAAGCCTGATGTCGGCGGAAAAAGATGGAACCGAGATCTACTCCCTGAACCGAAGCGGGACCTCCTGGGTGGAGCTCTCGGAGGAGACCCTTTTCCTCTTGCGCTCTTCCCTCCAGTATTCCGAACTCTCAGGAGGGGCCTTCGACATCACGGTAAAACCACTCGTGGACTTTTGGATGAAAGAGGTGAAAGAAAAGGGGAAACTTCCTTCTTCCTACCTCCTTTCAAAAGTCCTGGAAAGAGTGGGATGGGAGAGCTTGGAAGTGGAAAATGGTAGGGCTAGGTTCCTAAAAGAGGGAATGGAAGTAACGCTGGGTGGAATAGCAAAGGGATATGCCGTGGATAGGGCCTATCAGATCCTAAAGGATGCGGGAGTGAAGGCAGGCCTGGTGAATGTAGGGGGGGAGATGAGGGGATTCGGAAAGGTTTGGAAAATAGGAATACAGCACCCGAGAAAGGAGGAAATCATGCTGGCACTGGAATTGGAGAACTTCTCCATCGCTACTTCCGGAGATTACAGGAGATTCTTCTTCCTCGGCTCCAGAAGGATCCACCATATCTTGGATCCAAAGACGGGGGAGCCGGCAACGGAATGCATGAGCGTCACGGTGATAGCGGAGAATTGCATGGAAGCCGACGCCCTGAGCACAACCCTCTTCGTGCTGGGACCCGAGAAAGGAAGAGCCCTGGCAGATTACCTTTCCTCCACCGGAAGAACGGTGAAAGCCATGCTGGTGGGTTCAAATGGCAAAATCACCTACTCTGCTTCTTGGGATCTTCCCAAGATATGGGAACTAACCTGAAGGCATGGGTGGGGTCGAAGCGAGTGGAGCCACGCCAAGTTTCAGCACCTTTCGCGGGCATTTCTCCACACAGGTTCCACAGACGTTACATAGGGAAGAATCGATGATGGGAAGAGGATCGAGTTTTATGGCCTGAACGGGACAGGACTTTTCGCATATCCTGCATTTGATACAACCGCTGGCACATGAAGCATTCACCTCTTTCCCTGAAGCTGGAGAATTACAGAGGAGGAGGACCTTGGTTTCTTTGGGTAGAAGTTTTATCACCCCCCTCGGACAGGCTTGTTCACAGAGCCCGCACCCCCTACATCTCTCTTCGTCCACCACGGGAAGCCCATTTTCTATCCTCAAAGCATCGAAGGGACAGGCCCTCACACAATCACCCATCCCTAAACATCCGTAAGGACAGGCCAGGGGACCCCCAGCCAGGTCCGAAAAGGCTGAACAAGTCCTCTCACCTGCGGCCTCAAAGAGGATCTTGGATTCTCCCGTACACCTTACCCGTGGCAGCTTCTTTTCTTCCTCCTCCTTCACCTCTATTCCCAAAATCTTCCCTATTTCCCTCTTCTCTTCAGGGCCAACCAACCTGCACTTGCCGAGAAGGGAGGGATCCTTCACCAGTTCCTCTGCTAGGGCATCACAACCTCCCTTGAGTCCACAGGCCCCACAGGATGCTCCCGGAAGTTTTTCCCTGATCTTCTCAATCCTTTCGTCTATCTTCACGGCCATCTTCCTAGCGGCTACCACCAGCATGATGGCGAAGGAGGCGCCCACGATCCCCATGATTCCCATCTCCTCTATCATTCACTCCACCATCCCACTGAAGCCCTGGAAAGCCAGGGCCAAAAGGGCAGCTGTAATGAAAGCTATGGGAAGACCGCGGAAGGAAGAGGGAACTTCGGAAATCTCCAATCTCTCCCTTATTCCCGACATCATGAGGATGGCCAAGGTATAGCCGAGACCGGTGGCGAAACCGTTAACCACCGAAGCCACGAAGGAATACCTTTCCACATCCACGTTGATCAAGGTCACGCCGAGGATGGCACAATTCACCGTGATGAGGGGTAAATAGATCCCGAAAGCTCTGTAGAGAGGAGGAGAGAACCTTCTGATGGTAATCTCCACCAACTGGACAAAGGAAGCTATCACCAGAATGAAAGCCACGATCCTCATGTACTCTATGTGGAAGGGCATGAGGAAGTACCTGTGGATTAACCAGGTGATGAGGGAGGAACATGTGGCCACGAAGGTCACGGCTATACCCATCATTACCGAAGTCCTGATCCTAGTGGAGATACCGAAGAAAGAGCAGAGACCGAGGAACTTCGTCAGAACGATGTTGTTGATGAAGATGGCCGCTATGACTATTCCCAAGAGGTTTTCCATTTCACATCACCTTCGCCTTCTTCATGACGGCCAACAGGATACCCATTACCAAGAAAGCTCCTGGGGGCAAAATCATGCCCACGGCAGGAGAGGAGAGGAGGCCAGGGATTATTTGATGACCGAAAACCACTATCTTTCCCGTTCCGAAGAACTCCCTTAGAAAGGAAATGACGATGATGGAAAGGGCGAACCCCACGCTCATACCGAGGGTGTCCAGCAAGGTTTCGGAAACGGGGCGCTTGGAAGCAAAGGCCTCAGCCCTCCCGAGCACAATACAATTCACGGTGATGAGAGGTAGAAAGATTCCCAGTTGTTCGTAAAGAGGAGGGGAATAACCGTGTATGAGCATTTCCACGATGGTTACAAAACTCGCTATGATCACGATGAAGGTAGGGATCCTCACATCCCTGGGAATGAACTTCTTGAGGGAAGAGATGAGAAGGTTGGAAAGAACTATCACGAAGGTGAAGGCCAAGGACATGCCAAGGGCATTCTCCACCTTCGTAGTAATGGCAAGAACGGGACAAAGACCCAGGACCAATCCCAGCACGGGATTTCGCTTCAGGATCCCTTTCGTGAATTCTTGGACCTTCATCTCACCACTCCCAAGAGGTTCTCCAACCCGCTCCTCACGGCCCTAACCACCGCCCTGGAGCTTATGGTGGCTCCCGTCACTCCCTCTATTTCTCCCCCATCCCTCTTAAGGGCTATTTTTTCCAAATCCTTACCTATGAACTGAACTAGAAATTCTTCCTCAGCCACCCTGGATCCCAAACCTGGAGTTTCACCGTGGGTAAGTATTCTCACCCCAGCCACCGTTCCCTCCTCGGAAATCCCCACGAGCACCTCCATCTTTCCACCGAATCCCCTTTCCTCCACCACGATGGCATATCCTACCACTTTTCCGTTTTCCAAACAGAGATAGTGGCCCTCCTCTTCTTCGAACTGAGCGTTGGGAAAGATTTCTGAAAGGGTACGATAAAGTTCTGACCTCTCCGCTTCCTCTATCTTCTTTTCTGTGGCACTGTGAATGAGACCCAAGAGGGCTCCCCATACCACGCAAGTTATTACCAACACCGCTACCGGCTTCACTTCTTCCTTTCCCACCATCTTTTCCTCACCGTCCCGTAAACCCTGGGTTTAGTATACCTATCTATCAGGGGAGTGAAGGCGTTCATGATGAGGATGGAATAGGTGACACCCTCGGGCATGCCTCCGTACATCCTTATCACCACCACGAGGAGCCCAGCCCCAAAGCCAAAGATTACTCTGCCCTTTCCCGTCAGGGGGGTGGTAACGTAGTCGGTGGCCATGAAAAAGGCTCCCAAGAAAAGCCCCCCGGCCAAGATGTGGAAGAGGGGATCCTGACCGAGCAAGAACATGAGCAAACCAACGGTGCCTATGTAGGATACGGGAGTTTTCCAATCTATGTACTTGAGGGCTATCAAAAGGAGTCCTCCGATCAGGATGGCCAGGGCAGAAGTCTCCCCTATGCATCCAGCCACTCTCCCTAAGAAGAGATCGGAATAGGAGGCATACCCTCCTCCCGTCTTCCAAGTTCCCAGCGGAGTGGCCGTGCTCACGCCCTCGAAGGGGGAAACCCAAGTGGTCATGAGGGCGGGCCAGCTGAGGGAGAGGAAGGCCCTTCCCACGAGGGCTGGATTGAAGATGTTCTGACCCAAACCACCAAAGGCACACTTCCCCACCAAGATGGCAAAGGAAGAACCCACGGCGGGTATCCAGAGGGGAACGGAGGGGGGAAGACAGAGGGCGAGGAGCAGACCCGTGATCACCGCACTACCGTCCATCGTGAACTTCTTGCCCATCACCCTGTATCCCAAGAATTCGGAAACCACGGCCGAGCTCACGGAAACCACGATCACGAACAGGGCATGCAAACCAAAGAGATAGATTCCGCAAAGCGTGGCAGGCATGAGGGCCAACACGACCGTGAACATGATCCTTCTAACAGAAACCCTGTCCTTAATGTGGGGACTCGGGGAGACCTGCAGTTTGGTTTCAGGTATCACTTCCTCAACCTCCTCACTCCTTTCTTCCCCTCCCTTATCACATGAACGATGGGAATCTTGGAGGGACAAACATAAGCACAACATCCACACTCATCACAACTCAAGAGGTTATATTGTAAACAGGCTTCGAAGTCCTTCGCCCTTACCAGTTTTACAAGATGGGTGGGCATCAGGCTCATGGGACAAGCTTCAATACATCTCCCGCACCGGATGCATGGTCCTTCTTCTTCCTCTTTTACTTCTCCCATCACCAGCACACAGCCCGTAGTCTTGATCACCGGAACATCTTCATGAACGGCAAATCCCATCATGGGTCCGCCCGCCACCACTTTTCTCACCTTTCCCACCGTCCCACCGCATTGCTGCAAAAGATAGGTGAAGGGAGTCCCCACTCTAACCCTCAAGTTCTTGGGCTCCGCCACTTCTCCCGTCACCGTAACTATCCTTTCCACCAATGGGATCCCCAGTTTCACGGCATCGTAGACGGCCTTAGCTGTGCCAACGTTCTGAACCACTGCACCCACATCGAAAGGTAAGCCTCCTGCCGGTACCTCTCTGCCCAAAACGGCTTTCAAAAGATGTCTCTCATCCCCCTGTGGATATTTGGTCTTGAGCTTGACCACCCGACCTACCCCTTCGCTCAACTTCTGCATGTGTTCTATGGCATCGGGTTTGTTGTCCTCAATAGCTATGAGGATCCTCTCCACACCCAAGATCTTGGCCATGATCTTGGCCCCTTCCACTACCTTTTCACCTTCCTCAAGCATCAGACGATGATCGGCGGTAATGTAAGGTTCACATTCCACCCCATTAATCAAGAGTGTATCCACTTTCTTGGGAGGATTGAGCTTGATATGGGTGGGAAAACCTGCCCCACCCATTCCCACTATTCCTGCCTCCCTCACCCTTTGAAGAAGCTCCTCCCTTGAAGACTTCTCAGGGTCCAAGGCGGGCATCTTGATCCACTCATCCTTCCCATCCGAGTCTATTATCACGGAGAGCACTTTCTCACCCGTCGGGAGTCTCTTAGGGGAAAGCTCCACCACGGTACCCGAAATCGAAGCGTGAACGGGTGCGGAAACGGGTGCTGTGGAATCTCCTATCTTCTGCCCAGTTTTTACTTGGGCCCCCTTTTCTACCAAAGGATCGCAGGGGGCACCCAGGTGTTGTCTCAAAGGTATCACTACCCTAGGGGGTAGCGGAAGAACCTCGGTTTTTTTGTAACCCGTAAGCTTTTGAATCTTAGGATGGACTCCCCCTTTGAATCCCGACATATGAACTGCAAAATTTGGAAATCCTTATAAAAAATTTTTTGTATGTACTCCATTAAGGATTCCTTAAATCCTACCTTTGGATAACCCCAATGGTATGAAATTAACAAAATGTTAAAAGAGAGAGACACAAACTTTTGGTGATGAAAGAAATCGAAAAACGTTTACTTCTGGAGCTCCTCAAAGACAGTTCCTTACCCGTAAGCGAATTGGCGAGAAGAGTGGGAATTTCCCGCCAAACTGCATCCAAGAAGATCAAAGAAATGAAAAAAAGGGGGCTATCCTTCACCGTTAAAGTGAATCCTTCCGAATTGGGCTTGGAAACCAGAGCCTATGTGTTTATCAGTGAAGATCCGCACGAAGAGGTAAGGAGAAAAAATGAACGCGTCATTTTGGGGATTCCACATGTGAGCGAATTTCACCGCATCTTCGGAAGATACAGCGCCGTTATGGTGGTAATGGTGAAGAGCCCCGAGGAGCTGAAAGAGGTGGTAAAGAAAATCCATGACCTGGAGGGGGTTAGGGAAACGGAAACCTTCATCGTACACAGCACCATCAAAGATGACCCCTACGCACCCCTCCTTCATTTCTTGGAGGAGGAAACAGGTGGGTAAGGAAGAAAAAACCATTCATGATCCCATTCATGGAAGCCTACGCGTGGGAGGTCCCTATCTGGACCTCCTAGATACCCCCGAGATGCAAAGACTGAGGGGCATCCGACAGCTGGGAATGGCTTACTTGGTTTTTCCTGGAGGCAACCATTCCAGATTCGAGCATTCCCTTGGAGTTCTTCACTTGGTGAAGAAATTCGGAGAACTGCAAGGACTGGAGGAAGAGGAGCTCCTCCTCTTAGGTGCTGCGGCCCTCCTCCATGACATAGGACATCCTCCCTTTTCTCATACTCTGGAAGCCCTGATGCTGGAAAAATTGGGTAAAGACCACGTGGAGATGAGCTGTGAGTTAGTGGAAGGAAAAACCTCTTTCCTAAGAGAGGAAGGGGAAGAAATACAAACCGAAAATCTTCCTGAAAAACTCGAAAAATGGGGAATAAAACCAAGGGAAGTGGCTTCCCTTTTGGAAAAAAAGCACAAGAAGAGATACCTAGTCGAATTACTTTCGAGCGAGGTGGATCTCGATCAAATGGACTTCCTTCTCAGGGATGCCCATTTCACGGGTGTAGCTTTGGGGATGATAGATGTGGAGAGATTGCTGAGCACACTGGTCGTCCAAGACAATCACCTCATGATACTGAGCAAAGGGATAGAAGCTGTGGAAGGCATGCTCACGGCGAGGGCCCTCATGTACTCTTCCGTTTACTTCCATCCCACCGTTAGGGCTGCGGAGCTCATGCTCGCCAATGCCGTTGAATGGTCCATCAAAGAAGGTAAATCGCCCATGGAGCTCTATGCCAAAACCGACGGAGAATTGTTGGAGGAGCTGAAGAGGATGGAGGGATATGGAAAGGAAATGGTACTGAGACTGAAATACCGTAGGCTCTTCAAATCCGCCTACGAGGAAAGGAGGAGGAGGCTGGAGGGAAGGGAGAGGGAAAGCTTTTTGAAGAGGTTCAGGGGATGGAGTTCTCTTCTGAATCTACAGGAGGAAATAGCAGATAAGGCGAAGGTGCCTAGAGGCTACGTGCTACTGGACATACCCCTAGTGGATCTCTTCTTGTCCGAACCAAGAATGGAAGAGGTAGAAATACCCGTCCTCCTAGAGAGGGGAAAGACCAAACTCTCAGAAATTTCGCCGATCGCTGAAGCGTTGAGGAGAACCTTGGCCTCAAGATACATCCTGAGAGTGCTCACCCTTCCCGAGCTAGTGGAGAAAGTAAGGAAAGCCGCCCTGAAGATCCTCTGAATCAGCTGAGACTCATCTTTCCCAACTGGGTGAGACCCAACCTTTCGTCCAGGTATCCGAGAATTTGAAGTCTCTTCACCTCGCTCTTCACTACTGCCAGGGGAATACCAGTATTGGCAGAAGCTTGGTCCAGCGAGGGGGAAGAAGCCAAGGACCGAAGCACTGCCCTTCCCACTTCTCCCACTAGGATGTCTTGGGCCAGCTTCTCCTTCAGGCTCCAAGTCAAGTCAGGCTGAGATTGGAGGATCTTCCTGAGGAGCTCCGGTCCAGGACCCACTCCATATTTCTTCTGGAGCCTCTCCGTGCTTACTTTAGCTCCCGCTATGGCACTCCTAAGGGCCTCGAGATCCCTCACCAAAGCAGAAATCTTATCGGCTTCTATCTTCTCTTGTTCCGGTCTTTTCATCAGTTCCTCCTTGAGTTTCATGTTCTCTTGGGTAAGTCTTCTCACTTCTCCTTCCAACCTGTTAACCTTGACTGCCAGCCTTCTTCCCTCCAGCACCCTCCAGCCAGGTAGGAAAACCCAACCTATCAAAAGGACCAAGGCCAGGGCTAGTAAACCTTCCAGCAGGGTCAAGTCCCTCTCCCTCCTTCGCTTAAATCTCCCCTTCGACTTAAATATCTCTCTTCCTGAGAATTCCTATGGTGCGGCAGTAGTCTAGCCTGGTCAGGACACAGGCTTGCCGAGCCTGTAGCGCGGGTTCAAATCCCGCCTGCCGCACTCTTTTGGAAATCTTTTTCAGGCCCTCTTGATTACAAGGTCCCGCAGAACCCCGCTCTGTACAAAGGCTTTAACCACCCTCCTTTGGTAGTTGGTGATGAACGCCGTGGAAAGCCAGAACCTCTCCAAGAGATACAAAAGTGGTGTCCTTGCCCTTCAGGACATCACTCTAAGGGTTAAGAAGGGCAAAATAGTCAGCCTCCTCGGTAGGAATGGGGCGGGAAAGACCACCCTCATACGCATTTTGGCCACCCAGCTTATGCCTACCTCTGGCAAGGCGAAAGTATTGGGATACGATGTGGTTAAGGAACCAGACAAGATTAGGAAAAAAATCGCTTGTATCCCCCAAGAAGCGGAACCGATAGGTTTTCTCACCGTATGGGAACACCTTTACGGTTATCTCCTCATGAGGGGTATAGGATCCTCGGAAGCCCGCATGAAAACGGAGGAAGTATTGAAAGTGATAGGTCTAGAGGGAAAGAGGAAAGCTCTGGCCTCTGAACTTTCGGGAGGTATGCAGAGAAAACTCCTGTTGGGCATGGCCCTAGCCACGAACGCGGAGGTCCTTTTCTTGGATGAACCCACCGCCGGCTTGGATCTTCCGAGTAGAGGGGAGGTGTGGAGGCTCCTCAGGGAACTCAGAAAAGAAGGTAGAACCATTTTCCTTACTACCCAGAACATGGAAGAGGCTGAAGTCTTGAGCGATGAGGTCTTCCTCATCGAAAGGGGTAGGATCTTGGCAAGAGGGAAGGCGGAGGACCTGGTCCGCAGAATAGGATGGGAAGTGAGGGTGGAAGTGGAAGGTGGATGGAAACGGGAAGAACTGGAGAGGTACGGAAAGTGCTTTCCCCATGCAGGCTCCCTTCTCCTTTACACCAGCAAAGAAGGGGCCGAAAAGATAGTAAAGAGGGCTGTAAGGAGAGGAATTAGGGCCAGATCCAGACCAGTCAACTTAGAAGACTTCTTCTTGCTGGTGGGTGGGGAAAATGAACTTGTTCAAACAGCTTAAGGCCTCACTCGTTTTGGGCTGGCTAAATGGTATCATCCCCATCAAGCGTACTCCCTTTTGGGTCATTTCCTACTTGATGTTCCCCCTTTCCCTCCTTTTTCTCCTCAGACTTTACTCCGAAGAACTGGTGGCTTTCGCTGTCCTAGGCGGTTTCCTGAGCATTTTTGCTTACACTGGGATCGAGGTATTAGGAGACGTGGTTTACTTCAAAACCGTTTGTAAGATTCAGGATATGTTTGTAGCCTCCCCCGTTTCTCCCTCTGCCTACCTCTTTGGGCTGGCCCTTTCCAGCCTCTTCTACTCTTTACCTGGATTCCTTCTACTCATCCTCATTTCCTACTTTTACGGTCCCCTCCTCCCCCAACATTTCCCGAAGCTCCTTCTCGTCCTACTGCTGGTTTGGATTTCCTTCACCTCCCTAGGCTTCACCCTCTCCACCTTCATTAGGGAACCGAGACATGCCTGGCCTCTGGTGGGAATTCTTTCCATCCTCTTCAGCGTCCTACCACCTCTCTATTATCCCGCTGCCCTCATTCCTCCAGAGATTAGACCCCTCTCCCTACTCATCCCCACGGGAAGTGGTGCTATCATCCTCCAACAAGAGACCGGACTCCTTCATTTCCCGAGGAGCTTCGTGAGACTGGCTTGGATTTCCCTAGTTTTACAAACTTTCCTCCTCTGGGCCATTGCTAGGTATGGCTCCAGATGGAGGGAAAGGTAGCTAGTCCACTTCCGCCGGTAGGGAAGGAGTCCTTTTGGTCTTTCCGATAGGCCAGGGTCTCTCGTTCGTCACCAGATAGAGGTAACGATAGACCTCGTAGACATAGAATACAAAGCGATTCGTAAATTCGGCTATTCCCCTGTGTCGTTTTCCCAAGATAATGGCGTAGAGCCAGTGTATTATCACGGCCAGAATCGTGATCAGTCCCCAGATACCTATGATGATTCCGTAGACGAAAGCCAAAGGGATCCTCAAGAGTGCTTCTAACCTATCTCCCATTTCGCTCACTCTTTTATGCCTGCCAAGTATTTAACTAATTCCTTTTTGGAATCAAAGTCGTAGGTAAGGAGGATTAGGATTTCTTCCATAATGGGAGATCCGCCCCCATGGACTCCGGCTATAGCCATTACTCCACCCAAAGAGGATGCCAGCATGTCAGAAAGCATACGGAAGCAGCGGTGGACGTTCTCAGAGGAAACACCCTCCCTCCTTTTAATGTACTTCTCCAAATATTTCCCTGTCTCGGGATTGAGGAAATCCCCTTCAAAGGGAAGGGTAGCGGGGAGCCCCCCGGCAATCTCCGTGAGGATTTCCAGCTCCTTGTATACGTTAACCCCCGCATGCCTCCTTCCCACGTTAACGTAAACCATGTTCGGGAGGAAGGTACCGGAAGCATGCTTTTCTCCCGTGACGGCGGCCGCTATCCCTGCCGCATAAACCAACTCCGCCACACAAGCCAGCTCGGCCAGCTTTGAACGCACATGTGGTTTGTTGGCGATGCCCAAATAGTCGGCGGTAAGGGCCACGGATCCCATCACTAAATCGGTCAGGGCTGGTTTGCATCCGCAATAGCTATGCCTGTGGAAAAGACCGCCGGCCGCATGGGCCAGCAAACCTGCGAACTCCCACTCCCCACACATGAAAACCCTATCCTCGGGCACGAAAACATCGTCGAAAATGACGAAAGAATCGGCAGCTCCCAGTTCGCCCATGGGTGCTTTAAGGTATTGTCTGGGCCTCGCATTGGCCACATGAGTAATGAGCTTCACCCCTTCCGTATCGGCGGGTATGGCAAAGGCTACCGCCCAATCCTTGTCCTCCTCAACCATGGCCCTTGTTGGCACACAGATGATCTCATCTGCATTAGCGGCCATGGTGATGTGATTTTTAGCTCCCCTCACCACTATCCCATCTGACCTCCTTTCCACCACCCTCACGTAAAGATCGGGATCTTTCTGTTGATGGGGCCTCAGACTCCTATCACCCTTCACATCCGTTTGAGCCATTGCCGCTGTGAGGTCCTCCTTTTGGAAATACTTGAGGTACTCCGTGAACCTTCTATGGTATTCTGTACCGTGGGCCTTGTCCACTTCATAAGTGATTACGGAAAGGGCATTGATGGCGTCACATCCCATACACCTCTGAATGCACCCGCCCGTCAAATGACAGGCCTTTCTTATCAGCTCTTGCTTCTTCAAGAGGTCCTCTGCGCTTTGATTGATGTGGGTGAAACGGTTAATGGGTCTCCCATCCAAGTGGGATCTGACAACGATGAGGTCTTTGAAGTTGGGATCCTCCACCAGATCAAAACTCTTGGAAAGAACGTTGAGAGATGGTTGGAGAAGGGGATCATCCCTTTCCACGAGTTTGCCATCTATGTAAACATTTTTCTTCATTCGTCGGAGCGCTTCTCTATATTCTTCGGAAGTCCTCACGACTCTCCTTTTCCTTTACTCTTAATAAAACTGTCGAATGTCTAAAGTTGGCTCAAGGCAAGGAAAAGTAGATCGATGAGACCCAAGAGCATCCCAATGGGCACGGCAGCCCTCATCACCGCTACGAACTTTGGAAGGTCCCCCTTTAGTCCCAATCTCCCCAGCACCGCAAAGATCACCAACAGGTACAATCCACTCACCAGCAGCAATATCCCTTTCAAATCCATCTTATCCCCTTCCTTTAACGGAGACCTTTAAAAGTTTTTTCTCTCGGGATGAAAAGCCTACTGATGCTTCATCTGGTGTTGGCGGACTGCGAGCTCGAGAGGGTACCTTTGGAAATAGCGGATCATAAAGTGGTGAGGTGGTGGGCCAGGAGGAGGGGGAGAAAGCCTACGGAGCTCCTGTTGGATTCCAGCCTCTTCTATCCGGCCATGAAGAAACTGAAGGATGGATTCCGGAGGGGAAGGCCAGATATCGTGCATCGATGCCTACTCCTCAGCTTGGACTCTCCCCTGAACAGGGAGGGTCTATTGAAAATCTATGTCCACACTAGAAACAACGAGATAATCCACGTAGACCCAACCACTAGGCTTCCCAGATCCTTCCACCGCTTCGTGGGGCTGATGGAAGAGCTCTTTCTACGGGGCGAGACGGAAGGAGGTTTGATGAAGTTAGAGAGGGGAAGCCTGAGGGAGCTCATACAAAGAATAGGTGCTAGAACCCTTCTTTTGGACCCCAAGGGAGAACCCAAACTCTGGAAGGAACTCTACGGAGGGGAGGAAGAGGTCTGTGCGGTAGTGGGTGGCTTTCCCGAAGGGGGATACCTCTCCGACCTGAGCGAACTTTCTCTAGAAAGGGTCTGTGTAGATCCCGAGCCCCTTCCCTCCAGCACCATCGTGGCTAGGTTGATTTTTTCCTATGAAGAAAAGAGGGGGATACAGGAAAGGAGGCTGGGGAGGAAGTGAGGGAAGACAACAGGACCATAGCCTTAGAGAGGATAGAGAGACTCCTCCAATTGGCTGAGGAGGTTTGGTCCGCCGATAGGACCCTTTCCAAGAGATATGTAGAACTGGCATGGAAACTAAAACTCAAATATAGGGTCAAACTTCCTCCCCACCTGCGTGAAAAGTTTTGTAGGAAATGCAGAACCCTCTTGAAACCGGGTGTTTCATGCAGGGTAAGGGTGAGATCGGGAAGGGTGGTGAAGGTTTGCCTAACCTGCGGACATGCCGTACGCATACCTCTGGGAGGAAGAAAAGGACGATAGGATTATTAAGCAGGGGGGGAAGACGAAGAAGATGTCCGTCAGAGAAGTTCCACCCCAACTCCTCATTGCCAAGACAGCCGAGGAACTAAAAAAACTAAAGGAGGTGAAGCCTCCGGAGTGGAGCAAGTATGTAAAGACGGGGGTACATAAGGAAAGGCCCCCCGAGCAACTGGATTGGTGGTACATCAGGGGAGCCTCCCTCCTCCGGAGACTTTACTTGGATGGTCCAGTGGGGGTTTCCAGGCTTCGCGTTTACTACGGAGGAAGGAAGAACAGGGGAAGCGCCCCCGAGCATTTCAGGAAGGGAGGGGGAAAAATCATCAGGACCCTTCTCCAGCAATTGGAGAGGGCTGGACTGGCGGAAAAGAAGGAAAGGGAAGGGAGAAAACTTACGAAAAAGGGGGCCGAACTTTTGGAAAGATTGGCAAGGGAAATCAAGGGAGGGATGGGCTCTGGAGGAGGAAGCTGAACTCGAGGAGATAAGGAGGAGGAAACTTTTGGAACTACAGGCCCAACTCCAAGAACAACAGAGGAGGGAGGAAATGAGGAGGGAACTGGAACTCCAGAAGAAACTCATCCTTCAGCAGATCCTCACCCCGGAGGCTAGGAGCAGGCTCACCAACCTGAAAATGGTAAAACCAGAATTCGCCGAAAGCCTAGAGCTGGAGTTAATCGCCCTAGCCCAGGCGGGAAGGCTGAGGGCCCCCATCACCGATGCCCAGCTAAAAGAGCTCCTGAGGAGGCTACAGGAAAGGAGGAGGGAAATAAGGATAAGGAGGGTTTAAATGAGCAGGAACAAGCTGCTTTCGGTGAAGAAGAGGCTCATCAAGGCTGGGAGGAGAACGAGGAGAGCCCCCATCTGGGCTGTGGTAAAAACGAGGGGAAGGGTGAGGGACAGTATAAAGCGCAGGCGCTGGTACAGATCCAAACTAAAACCGTGAGGGAGCCCCATGCCTGAAGAGAGAATTTATGTCATCCCCCTGAGGGAAACCAAGGAAAAGCCTCGATACAAGAGGGCGAACAAGGCTATAGACCTCATCAGGAAGTTCTTGATGAAACATTTGAAGACGGAGAAAGTGAAGATAGACCAGGAACTCAACCGTAGGATTTGGAGCAGGGGGGCCAAAAAACCTCCCTCCAAGATAAGGGTTAAAGCGGTGAAGAAGGAGGATGGCTCAGTGGAGGTTTTCCTCGCGGAGTAAAGGTGTATGCCTTTCCTACGTCTCAACTTTGGAAGGACTCCCTACCTAGGGCTTTTCTGTCTCGTCACGGACAAGGTGGCCATCTTTCCCCGCCATTTGAAGTTGGATGAGCGAGAAGTGGAGGAAAAACTGGGGGTACCGATAATCAGGGGAGAAGTAATGGGTTCCTCCCTGCTGGGTGTGTTCTTGGCCGGGAATTCGCGTTGTGTGGTGGCCCCCCACCTGCTCGCGGAGGAGGAGGAAAAAAACCTGAAGGAAGGAGGTGTGGAAGTGGAGAGGATCGAGGGAAAGTTCACGGCGTTGGGGAACCTCCTACTGGTGAACGATAAGGGGGGGCTGGCCAGCTCAGCCCTCCCGGAGAAAATGGTGGAGGAGCTCAGCTCAGCCCTAGGAGTTCCCATAGAGAGGGGGACCATTTCGGGTCTCAAGACGGTGGGGAGCGCAGGTGTGGTCACCAACAGGGGAGCCCTCCTCCATCCAGACGCCACGGAGGAGGAAATCGAGAGGATAAGGGAAACACTGGGAGTACCCGTCTTCACCGGGACGGCATGCGATGGAGAAAAATATGTGGGCATGTGCGTGGCCGCAAACTCCAAAGGCTTCCTGACAGGAAAACCCACGACGGGAGCAGAACTGGGGTTGATTGAAAAAGCCCTTTACCCAACCGAAGGATAGTGCCTTTCAGCCCTCCTCCAAGAGGGGCTTCAGGATTAGCTCCGGCTTGAACTCCACCAGATCTTCATATCCCTGCCCCACACCCAAGAAGAGGATTGGTTTACCCGTCACGTAAGTAATGGAAAGGGCTGCTCCCCCCCTCGCATCGGCATCCATCTTACAAAGGATGGAACCGTCTATTCCCACCTCCTGGTTGAAGGTCTTAGCCTGTTCCACCGCATCGTTTCCCGTTAGGGCATCCCCCACGAAAATCTTGAGATCCGGTTTGATGACTCTCACGATCTTTTTCATCTCATCCATCAAGTCCCTATCGGTTTGCATTCTGCCCGCGGTATCCACCAAAACCACCTGAAAACCTCTGGCCTTGGCATGGGAAATGGCATCATAGGCCACTGCGGCTGCGTCCGCCCCCTGTTTCTGTTTCACCAGTTCCACTCCCAATCTCTTGGCGTGTATTTCCAGTTGTTCTATCCCTCCGGCCCTGAAAGTATCCGAAGCCGCCAGGACCACCCTGAACCCCTTGTCCCTGAGGTACTTGGCTAACTTGGCTATGGTGGTGGTCTTTCCCGTTCCGTTGATGCCGAAGAAAACCAACACCGCAGGCTCGTTCTTCTCGTTCTTGGCCTTTATCACTTCCATCAGATCCACCTTCTCCTTCGGTTCTAGGATTTCCCTGAGGGCCTCTTCCAGCACCTCTTCTGCCACCTTCCTTGGATTTTCCCTTAGTCCCAACTTTCTTCCCGTGAGCCTTTCCTTCACCCTCCGTAGGACCTCATCCGCTACAGGTACCGCCACATCACTCTCCAAGAGGGAAACCTGCAAGTCCCAAAGAATGTCCTCCAGATCCTGAGGAGAGAGCTCAATTCCTATGGCCCTCTTCAGTGCCCTCTTCACCTTAAGCTTTGGAGCGGTCTTGGAGGGTTTTTTTGGTTCCTCTTCTTTCTGGGTGGCTTTCTCTTCCAGTTTCTTCGTGAGCTTCGCCTTTACCTTGCGCAGTTTTTCCTTGAGTTTCTCGAGCATCTCACTTCTCTTTAACCTTCGAAAGGAGCTTCTCTATTTGGGGTCGGAGGTCTTCCATTTTCTGTTGTAGGTTTGCCATCTCCGACTGGAGCCTCTGAACTGCCCTCCCCACCTCAGCGGATTTTTCCTCCAGGAACTTCAAAGCCTCCTCGGGCGTTCTTTCTATCACGACTTCCGCACCCACCCCAGTCAAAATCTTCTCAAGGGGCATGAGCTTGGCCCTCACGAAGGAACCCGAACCTATGGGGGTCAGGATCTCCGTCCCTTCCGGCAACTCTTTGAGCTTTTTGATGGTCTCTATGGTCGAGGAAAGCTCGGAAAGGGTGGTGCTCAGGAGGGCTATTTGCTCCCTCATGGCCTCCATCAAGACCCTTCCCCTGTTCAGCTCCAAAAGGGACTTCTCCAATTCCTCCCTTTCCTTTTCCGTCAGTTCTGGCATCCTACTCCCTCTCCTCCTTTCCCTATATTTATTTCTCCGACTTTTCCCTTTCCAATTCCTCCAGCCTAGCCTTGTAGACCCCCTTCAATCTCTTCCATTCTTCCTCCGAGATCTTTCCTTCCTTCCTGAAGGAATCCAGTCTTTCCATCATCCTCTTCAATCCTTCCTCCCTCGCCCTGAGTCTTTCCTCCTTTCTTCTCTCCTCCCTCAGACCTTTCCCTCGGAAAAGGAGCAGATAGAGCAGGGAAAGCCAACTGAGGAAGAGGAGGAAGAGGGAAAGGACCTCCACCGCTCCCTCACCCAAGAAAAATCTTAGGGAGAGGGAGAAGTTGTTCAAACCATGCATGAAGATAGGTGCTATGAGGTTCCCCGTCTTGGCATAAACCATTCCCATCCAGAGGAAAAAAAGAAAGGCCGAGCCAAACATGGTGAGACCCGGTACACCCAACTCCGCATACCAAAGGTGGGAAAGGGAGTGCATGAGCGAACTGAGGAAGATGGCCCTCATCGGACCCATGGGCAAAAGCTCCCTCAGGATGAAACCCCTGAAGGTAACTTCCTCCACCAGGGCAACGGGTAGGAAGGAAGCGAAGGCGAAATAGACGAAGTACCAAGTGGGCAATTCTTCTTTCATCCTCCTGAACATCTCCTCGGCCGGATCCTCCCCCAAAACCAAAGCAACCGCTTTCCCGTAGAAGGCTATGAGAAAAGAGAAGAGGAGGAAAAGGGTGAAGAGCCAAAGAAAACTTGAAGAAAGACCCTCCTTCCTGATCCCAACCGACTTCCAGAACCCTCCCCTCTTGGTGAAACGAAAGACCAGGAAGAGGGGGAGGGAATATCCCAGTCCATCACCCAGGGGGGTAAGGGAAAGGCTTATTCTCCCCACTGCCCTCGAAAGGGCCATTCCCATGAAACATGAAGCCCACACCGTCAGGATCAACCCATTCCTAGTCCTTCCCACGCCTCTCCTCCAGCTTTTCCTTTAATCTCCTGACCACTTCCCTAGGATCTGCCCTGCCCTTACTGGCTTTGAGAACCTTACCCGTGAGGAAGTTGAGGGCCTCCTCTCTCCCACGAAGATAATCTTCCACTGCTCCTTTATTCTCTTCCAGAACTCTTTCCATCAGTTCCTCCAGCTCCTCCTCCTCCAACGGTAGTAATCCAAGCTCGATCAGGATTTCCTCGGGTTCCCTGGGTTTCCTAACCAGTTCCCTTAGTACGAGTTCTCCCTGTTCCCTCGAAATCTTCCCCCCTTCAACCATCTTCAAGAGGGAAAGAAACTGCTCCACCGAAAACTTGACTTCTCCCGCCCTGAGTCCAAGGTAATTTAGGACCTTCTTCAACTTGGTCCTAAACCAATCAGCCGCGAAGGAAGGATTCACCTCCTTCGCCACCCTTTCAAAGAGGTCTGCCAATTCCCTCTCGCTGGTGATTACCTTGGCAGCGGAAGGAGAAATCCCATATTCCTCCACCAGCCTCTTCTCTCTCAGATGGGGAGGTTCAACCATCCTCTTCCTGATCTCCTCCACCCATTCCTCTTCCAAGAAAAGGGGTGGGAGATCGGGATCCGGAATGTATCGATAGTCTTCCTCGAACTCCTTCATGCGCATGGGCACGGTGATCATCTGGCTCTCCAGGTAGGCTCTTGTTTCCCTCTTTACCTTTTCCCCTCTCCTGAGCCTCTCAGCTTGACGCTGAAGTTCGAACTTCAAGGCTTTATAAACCCCTTTTACCGAATTGATGTTTTTAACTTCCACCCTTCCCCCTCCTTCTAGCGAAACGTTTACATCCACCCTCATCGCACCACCCGCTTCTGGCCTCACCTTGCCCGTGTATTCGAGTACCCTTGTGAGGAGACGGAGGAAACGTCTGGCTTCCTCAGGAGAACGAAGGTCGGGTTCAGTCACGATTTCCACCAAGGGTATGCCGGACCTGTTGAAATCCACGGAACCCGAAACGGGATCGTACTGCCCTGGATCTTCCTCCAAATGAACCTCCCTTATCCTAACTCCTTCCAAGCTACCCTCCACGGCCAGCGGTACGCTGGTACGCTGATAGCCACTCGGCAGATCGGGATAATCGTAGTGCTTCCTTTGGATATAGAGGGGTTTACCCGTCTGAATGCAACAACCAAGCATGAGGGAGATTTCCACGGCCGCCTCCACGGCGGCACGGTTGGGCATCATGGGCTTGGCTCCTGGCATGCCCGTACAGATAGGGCACACATTCGTGTTCGGAGGTACTTCGGCATAGTTGGTGGGACAATCGCAATAGAGCTTCCTCTCCGTTTTCAGTTGTAGGTGGACCTCAAAACCTATCTTTGTCTGCATCCCATCACTTCCAGGGCCCTCATCACCCTCAGGACCTTCTCCTCGCCTAAGGGTGGACCCTGAACTTGGATTCCCACCGGAATCCCATCCACTTCTCCTCCCCTCACCACTCCTGCGCAAATGCCTGCCAAGTTGGCTGGAACGGTGAGGTAGTCATAGGCATACATCTCTAGAGGAGAAAGCTTCTGTCCCAACCTGTGGGGAAGTTTGGGCACGGTAGGTCCCACCAGCACTTCTACTTTTTCAAAGGCCGAGGAGAACTCCTTCCTTATGAGGGTCCTGAGCTGCAGGGCCCTTTGATAATATTTCCCCCGATATTCTTTCCTACTTATGTAACTTCCTATAGCTATCCTCCTGAGCACTTCCTCCCCGCAAACCTCTTCGATACGCTTGCCGTACTTCCTTCCATCGAACCTACGGGTGGCCGAGAAAAACTCCACGGAGACGATGAGGTAGTAGGCGGAAAGAGCGTGCTCCAGATGTGGTATGGAGACCTCCTCCACCTTCGCCCCCAAGTCTCGGAGTTCTTCTATCCTCCTCTCGATCACTTCGTTGATGCGTGGATCGGTGAGGGCGAAAAACTGAGGGCATATGCCCACGCGCATCCCCTCCACACCCCTTTCAAGATCCCCATAGGAGACCCTCTCCACCTCCAACATCACTCCTTCTTTGGGGTTCAAACCGGCTATGCATTCCATGAGGAGGGAAAGACCGTGAACATCGGGAGCGAGGGGACCTATCTGGTCTAGGCTCATCCCCAAATCTATGAGACCATGCCTCGGAACCAACCCATAGGTGGGCTTCAATCCTGCCACCCCACAATGGCTGGCGGGATTCCTGATGGACCCGCCCGTATCCGTCCCTAGGGCCAAATCGCAGAGCCCTGCTGCCACCGCCGCTGCACTCCCGCTACTGGATCCTCCCGGAATATATCCCGGAGCAGCCGGATTTTCTGTAGGACCGAAGGCACTGTTTTCCCCGCTGGAACCGCATGCAAACTCGTCCATGTTGGTCATTCCCACCACTATGCCCCCCTCCCTCCTTATCCTCGTGATGACCTCGGCATCGTAGGTAGAAACATAATCCTCCAGCGTTCTCGAAGCACAGGTGGCTTTCAAGCCCAACACGTTGATGTTGGATTTGACGGCCACCACCAGCCCCGAAAGCCTCCCCCCCTCCCCCTTTCTGATCCTCCTATCCACTTCCTCCGCCTCTTCCCTGGCCTTGGGGTTCAGTTGGAGAAAGGCGTTAAGCTTTGGATTCAGCCTCTCTATACGCTCCAAAAAGTACTCCAAGTTTTCCACCGCAGAGAGTTCCCCCCTTTTCAGAGCTTCCAGTTTCTTCAGCGTGTCCATCCTGCGGCCTCTGTCCTCAGGTTTCCCTCCTCGTCCACGGAAGGTGCTAGGGAAAGGAATCTCTTCCTGAAGGCCTTTCTTTCCCCCTCCGGGGAAGGAACACCATCCTCCCTGAGTGGTCTGGAAAGTTCCTTCAAGTAGTATGTCTCCTCTTCCGCGGGGAGAGCCTCAAGGCTCTTCGAGAGGGCCTCCAAAATCTCTTCGGCACTTTTCTCCACTTCTTTTCTCCAGTCTTCTCCCTTCACCACGTGCAAAACTAACACCTAGTAATGACTTAAGGTTTAGGAAAGACCCAGAAGTCGCAGTGCTTGTCTCCCTGGGAAACACACCTTATTTCCTCTACCTTGAACTTTCTTCCCACAAAAACCTCCGTCACTCCTGCTATGAAACCTGCCAAATAGTGGCAAGTCTTCATTCCCGTCTTCAGCCTTTTGGCAATGAAGGAGCCCCCCTTGAACCTGAAAATTCTTTTCTCCCCTTCCTTGAAGAACTCGATCTCCCCAACCCCGCTGCACTCGAAAAAAGCGTTCGAATACTTCACCTTCTCCCTTATGTCCTTTCCCTCAAGCTTGAATTCCTCCATCATCCATCTTCCCGCTTTCTTTCCACAACCCACACCTATTTCGTAGAGGAGGGAATAGGGGAGACCCGTTCTTATGTCCCTCGGTATTACCTCTTCCACCTTCTTACCCATTTGGAGCATACAACAAAACCACATTTCAAAGGCTTTTCTCCAATTCTTTTCCAGATATTTTTCCATTTCTTTCTTGGCTTCTTCCATCCTTTTTCTTCCTCCTTTTCTTCTAATAATAGTTTGCGACTCTTGGTCAGGTCTAAAAGTTTGCCCTCCATAATAGAAAGATGAAAAAACAGGCTGAATTCTGGGAATCTACGGAAGAGGGGATAAGGTGCCTCCTCTGCCCCCGACTCTGCTCCATCCCGGAAGGGAAAACGGGTTTCTGCGGGGCGAGGAAGAACGAGGGAGGAAAACTTTATACCCTCATCTATGGTACCGTGACCGCAGCCAATCCAGATCCCATCGAAAAGAAACCCTTACACCACTTCTGGCCGGGATCCCTCGTTTTTTCCCTTTCCAGTGTGGGATGTAACTTTAAATGTGACTTCTGCCAGAACTGGGAGCTTTCCCAATCTAGACTGGGAGAGGTCTACACCAGAGAACTTGCACCCGAGGAAGCGGTGGAAGGAGCCAAAGAAACCGAGTGTTCCGGCATAGCTTTCACCTATAACGAACCCTCGATTTGGTGGGAATACTGCTACGATGTCTCCAAATTGGCGAAGAAGGAGGGCCTTTACACGGTGATGGTGACCAATGGTTATTTGAACCTCCCAGCTTGGGAAAAACTCTCCCCCTACTTGGATGCCGCCAATGTAGACGTGAAAGCCTTTACGGACAGGTTTTACCGCAAGTTTCCGGGTGTTCCCAGCTTAAAGCCTGTCTTAGAAAGCTGTGAGTGGCTGGTGAGGAAGGGGAAACATTTGGAGGTGACCTACCTTCTCATCCCGGGAGAGAACGATGATCCGGAGGAAATAAGGGAGTTCTGCAGGTGGGTGAGGGAAAAACTTTCCCCCGACATCCCCGTGCACTTCAGCAGGTTCTTTCCTCACTACAAGTTGAAGGGAAAACCCTCCACCCCGCTCTCCACCCTCGAGAGGGCCAAGAGAATAGCCAAGGAAGAGGGAATAGAGTTCGTATACCTTGGGAATGTGGCTTTGGAAGGGGCAGAAGATACCCTCTGTCCTTCATGCGGGGAACTTCTGGTGAAAAGGGAGGGTTTCTCCGTTTTGGATTACAAACTAAAGAACGGGAAATGTCCGAAGTGCGGGAGAAGGATAAGGATGGTTGGAAAGTTCGAGGGGGGGAGAAGCTGGTGGATCCTATAGAAATCTGCGATGTGGGGAGTCTACCTCCTCCCGGGGATGAGGAAAGACTGGAAAGGGGAAGGAGGGAATACCTAAAGGGGAAAAAGGGGCCCGAGGCAGAATATTTTGAAAAAATAGTACTCTCCTCCTTTTTGGACAAACTCGAGTGTGGGCTCACCCTCCCCAACTATCCCCAGTTCTCCGACATGATCACGAGCTTCCTCGAAAGCATGAAAGGGGTGAGGAGAAAGGGGGAGGGATACCTTCTGGAAGAAGAACCTTCGGTGAAACAGGGTGAAGAGGTTCTTCCTGAGATCAGGGTGCTCCTAGAGCATTCGGATAGGATGGAGGAAAGGGGAGGGGTGAAGATGAAGGTTTGCGTGACGGGTCCCTATACCCTGGCCTCCCTCTTCCCAGGATGGGACGAAAGTCTCTTCACCCTTCTCTCCAAACCCCTATCCAAACTCGTTTCCAACAACCTCCCGAAGACAAAAGGGTTAAGGGTGGAACTCCTTTCGCTGGATGAACCCATCTTTGGGGTGGATGACCCGAGACTGGACAAGGGAGCGGAAGGGAGGGAGGTCCTGCTTAAAGCTTGGGAAGAGGTTTTGGGAGCAGCTAGAAGAAAGGGCGTGAAGACCCTCCTCCACCTCCACAACACTTCCGATGGACTCTTCTGGGAACTGGAGAACCTCAACGCCGTGGAATCCCATGTGGGGGATCCCCTCTATTCCTCCCCAGAGACCTTGCGCCTCTTGGAGGAAAGGGATAAGGTGCTGAAGGTGAGCATCGCCAAAACGGACTTCGATGGGCTTCTGATCCAGAAGGTGGGAACTGGGGAAAGGGTGGGAGAAATCTGGAAAAGGATCAAAGAGGGGAAGGAAAGGGCCGAAGAATACTTGGAAGGAGTGGAGGAGATGAAACTCAGGCTCGAGAAAGTATTGGAGAGGTTCGGGAAGGAAAGAATAGCCTACGCTGGACCGGAGTGCGGGCTCAGGGGCTTTCCCACCTACGAAAGCGCACTGGAATGTCTGAGAAGAACGGGAAAGGCGGTAAGGGAAGTATCATCCCATCCTTCCCATCACTTCTTTTAACTTCCTGAGACCCAGCTCCGCCAATTGTTTGGCCCTTCTTTCCGTCCTAGCCTCCGCGAAACACCTGAAGATGGGTTCCGTGCCCGAAGGCCTGAGGAGCAACCATCCATCTTCCATTAAGACCTTCACCCCATCCGTTCGGTCAAGGGGATAGGAGGAAAATTCCCTTTCCAATTCTTCCATTACCTTAGCTTTCAATTCGTTCGGGCATGGAACCCTCTCCTTCACTTGGAAATAGAGGGGGAGGGTGGCATCGAATTCCGAGGTCTTCTTTCCACTTTCCGCCAAGGCTTCCAAGAACTTGAGGGAAGTGAAGATGCCTTCCCTGCACATGGACCAGTCGAAAAACATTACCCCTCCATTCTCCTCGCCACCCAGATCTCCCCCCCTTCTCTTGAACTCTCCCACGATTTCCGGTTCCCCCACCCTTGTACGTATCACCTCTCCCCCCAGCTCCCTCGCCACATCGTCTATCACGGAGCTCGTAGCCACCGGGGTGATGATCCTCGGCCTCTTCCTTCCCCTGAGATAGTGTCTGGCCACAAGGGCGAAGACCCTGTCACCCATCAATACTCTTCCCGTTTCATCGGCCACCACCGAGCGATCGGCATCCCCATCCAAAGCTATGCCCAGATCCGCCCCGCAGGAAGAGACCGTGCGGGAAAGAAGGGTGAGATTTTCGGGGAGGGGCTCGAGTTTTCTGGAGGGATAGGTACCATCCAGATAATCGTTCAACGAGACCACCTGCATACCCAAGTCGGAAAGGAGTTGCGGAACCACCAAAGATCCCACCGCATTCCCACAGTCCACCACCACTTTCAGTCTTTCCCGAACCTTCACCCTCTTCAGTACCTCCTCCCTATAGGGCTCCAGGGCATCGACTCTTTCCACCCTCCCTATCTCCTTCCACCCCACCTTCTTGAGTTCTCCCCCCTCCAGCAACTTTTCTATTTCTTCCTCCCTTTCCCTCGAGAAACCGCTTCCATCCGCTTCCCAGAACTTCACCCCATTGTACTCGGGTGGATTGTGGGAGGCCGTGATCATCACCCCTGCAGAGCCTCCGAAGTATTTCACTCCAAAGGAAAGCACGGGAGTCGGGACCAGACCGAGGTCCAAAACCTTGCATCCTCCAGCCGTTAGCCCTGCAATCACCGCTTGCTCCAACATCTCCGAGGAGGTACGGTTATCCCTCCCCACCACCACTTCACCCTGATTTCCCAAGTGGGTGGCCAGGGCCAAAGCCAACTTATAAGCGAGCTCCGGAGTGAGCTCCAAGTTGGCTATTCCCCTCACCCCGAAGGTTCCGAAGAGCTTTGGCATCAATAAACTCCTCAGAAGGCTATAAAAAAGGACTAAGCCCTCACGGCTTCCACGAACTCCCTCATGAGCCTTGCGTCCTTTATTCCTGGAGAGACCTCTATTCCGCTGGAAACGTCCACACCGTCCGGTCTCACCTCTTCTATAGCCCTTCTCACGTTACGGGCATGGAGACCTCCCGCCAAAAATACGGGCTTTCTGAGAACTTCCCTTATCCTCCTACTCACCGACCAATCGTGGGTTTCTCCCGTTCCTCCTCCAAGGGGTCCCTCGGTATCGAGGAGGACATAGTCCCCCCTTTCCTCCGCTTCCCTCGCCTTCTTCCAGAGTTCCTCCCCAGGATGGGGGGGAACGGAAACGGTGATCATGAGTTCCCCCCCTCCCTTCCTCTCCAACTCGTGCAGGGGAAAGAGGGGGTTCACCTGCATAATTTCCGGACCCAATTTTCGATGGACCTCCCAAATCTCTTCGGGTCTCTTGGGTCTCAGCACCGCCACCGTCTTAGCCCTCCCCCTTACCCTCTCGAAGAGCTCCTTCGCCCTTTCCAGGGAAACCCTCCTAGGAGAACCAGGGACTAGGATTACCCCTACCAGCTCCACCCCCAACTCGCATGCCTTTTCCACATCCTCCTCCCTGGTAAACCCACACATCTTTATCAGCACGGCCATCTCCTTTCTTCCACGGCTGAAGGTTTATTCCTTCGTGGCCTCTTTCAGGGATCTCACGAACCGGGAAATGGCGGGAAGGGTCTTTTCCGGTTCCTCCAGCCTTTCCGAATAGAGCCTGGCTATGGCACTTCCCACCACACATCCATCGGCTCCGCTCCTCCTGAGGACCCTCACATGATCCGGGTGGGAAATCCCAAAACCCACTAGGAGGGGAAGGGAGGTGAGTCCTCTCACCCTTCCCACCAGCTCTAGCGTGGAAGATGCCAGCTCCTCCCTAGCACCCGTTACTCCTTCCACCCCTATGAGGTAGAGGAAACCCGAGGCCTCCACCACTATCCTTTCCAACCTCTTCTGACTGGTAGTGGGCGCCACCTGAAGGATGAGGTGGAGACCCTTTTTCCTCGTCACGCGCAGCAACTCCCCAGCTTCCTCCACGGGAAGGTCTGGAACGATGAGCCCCTGAACCCCTGCCTTTTTTGCCTCTTCGCAAAACTCTTCCAGCCCCTTCGAAAAGATGAGGTTGTAATAGGTGGTGAGTAAGATAGGAAGATGCAAACCCTCTTCCCTCAATTCCCTAATGGCTTCGAGACACTTCGGAGGGGTGACTCCGGAGGAAAGAGCCCTCTCGCAAGCAGCTATGAAGGTTGGACCGTCGGCAATGGGATCGGAAAAAGGTATACCCAACTCTAGCAAGTCCGCTCCGCTTTCCACCAAAGTATGAATGAGCTTGAAGGAGAATTCGGGAGAGGGATCCCCGAAGTAAACATGGGGCATGAGGGCCCCCTCTCCCCTCTTCCTGAGTTCCTCGAACTTCTCCTCAATCTCCATAGAAATACCTCATGATTACTTCTAGGTCCTTATCCCCTCTCCCAGAGAAGTTTATCACCACCACTTCCCCCCTCGAGAATTCTTCCGGATGGTTCAAAACGTACGCCAAGGCGTGGGCGGTCTCGAGGGCGGGGAGAAGCCCCTCGGCTTTACAGGTAATCCTCACGGCCTCAAAGACCTCCCTGTCGAAGGCATAACATGCTTTCACTCGGCCTATTTCACAGAGATGGGAAATCTCCGGTCCCCTCCCAGGATAGTTAAGGCCGGCGGCCCTCGTCTTGGAAGGTTTGACCTGTCCATACTCGTCTTGGAGGAGTTGCATGAGGGCCCCATGAAGCACTCCAGGCCTGCCCAATTGGAAGGCGGCAGCACTGTTTTCGGCTTCAAGACTCTCTCCTCCACCCTCCACGAAGTAGAGCCTCACCCCCTCGTCTTGGAGGAAAGCCCTAAAGGCTCCCAGGGCATTGCTACCTCCACTCCCACAAGCTACGATGGCATCGGGTAGTCTTCCCTCCCTTTCCAGGATCTGTTCCCTCAGCTCCTTCCCTATCACGCTTTGGAAGGTTGCCACAATTTCCGGAAAGGGATGGGGTCCAACCGTGGAACCCATGAGGTAATGGGTGGTTCTGGTACACCTTGCCCACTCCCTCAGGGTATCGGAAACAGCATCCTTGAGTACTCCAGAACCCGTGCTCACGGGAGTTACCTTAGCGCCCAACAAACGCATACGCTTTACATTACTCGCCTGTCTTTCCATGTCCTTTACTCCCATGAAGACTTCGACTTCCATCCCTACCACGTTTCCCGCCATGGCCGTTGCCAGACCGTGCTGCCCAGCCGCCGTTTCCGTGATGAGCCTGGTTTTTCCCATCCTTTTGGCCAAGAGGGCCTGCCCCAAACAGTTGTTGAGTTTGTGCGAACCTCCCGTGACCAGATCCTCCCTCTTCAGGTAGATCTTGCATCCCGTGAGCTCGCTCAACCCCCTTGCATGATAAAGGGGGGTCGGACGACCGGCATAGTCTCTGAGGAGAAGGTTGAGTTCCCTCTGAAACTCTTGGGTAGGATAAATCCTTTCGAAGGCCTCCTCCAACTCCTCCAATGCCTGCACGAGGACCTCGCTCACGTACCTCCCCCCGAATCTACCGAACCTTCCCTTCAACCCATCGCCTCCACCAGTTCCCTCACCTTCTCCCTGATGTTCTCCGCCTTCATGAGGGAGGTTCCCACCAGCACCGCATGGGCCCCTGCCCGTAGCATCCTCCTCACCTCCTCCGGAGTTCCTATTCCACTTTCACTCACCACCGTGATGTTGGAGGGGATCAGGGGAGCCAACCTTTCCGTTCTCGAGAGATCCACTTCCAGCGTGTCCAAGTCCCTGTTGTTGATTCCTATGAGGTCAGCACCTGCCGAGAGGGCCTCCTCCAGTTCCTTCTCGTTCGTGACTTCCACCAAGGCCTCCATCCCTTCTTCCCTCGCCAGGGAGAGGAAGGAAGGTAGTTCCTTCCCCAATACCCTAACGATGAGGAGAATGGCATCCGCTCCCAGTCTGGAGGCCTCCTCCACCTGATAGGGATCGACCACGAAATCCTTACAGAGGAGGGGAACGGGCAGAACACTCAGTTCCCTCAGGAAAAGGGGATCCCCTTCGAAGTATTTGCTTTCCGTCAGTACCGAGAGGGCAATGGCCCCACCCTCCACCATTTCCCTCCCTATCCAGAGGGGATCGGAAAAAGAACGGATTTTCCCGGAGGAAGGGGAGGACCTCTTCAACTCCGCTATGAGGGGGACCAGTCTAGTCCGCCTTATGGCTTTCTTCAAGCTGAGCTTCTTCCTGGGAGGAGAGAGACCATCCACTCCCCCTTCCTCCTTCCTCTTCTTCACTTCCACCCTTACCTCCTCCACCACCTTTCGCAGGAAACTCATCCCTTCCCCTCCAGCTCTTCCCTCTTCAACTCCCCACCCGTTGCCTTCACGAATTCCTCCAGTTTCTTCAACGCCCTACCGGAATCCAAAGTCTCCGAAGCCAATTGAAGCCCCTCCTTCAAGTTCTCCACCTTCCCCCCCACGACCAGAATGGCCGAGGCGTTTAGAAGGACGATATCCCTCTTGGGACCCCTCTCTCCCTCCAAAACCCTGAGGAGGATCCTAGCATTCTCCTTGGGTCCACCTCCCTCCAAGTCCTTTGCCCTCGCCCTCTCCAGACCCAAGTCCTCCGGTCTCATCCTGAAGGTCCTCACTTCCCCCTCCACCAACTCCGAAACCTTGGTTTCCCCCAAAGTGGAGAACTCATCCAACCCATCCATGCCATGTACCACCATGGCCCTCTCGCAACCCAGTGCCCTCAAAACCAAGGCCATTTTCTCCGTTAGGTCCGGTTCGAACACTCCCAGGAGATGGGCCTTTGCACCGGCGGGATTGGTGAGGGGTCCCAAAAGGTTGAACACCGTTCTTATACCCAACTCTTTCCTTATGGGGGCCACATATCTCATGGCTGGATGGAAAACGGGTGCAAACATGAAACCTATCCCCACCTGCTCCAAACACCTCTTCACCTCTTTGGGTGGAAGGTCTATGACAGCACCCAGGGCCTCGAGCACGTCCGCACTTCCAGCCTTGCTGGTCACAGAGCGATTGCCATGCTTGGCCACAGTTATCCCCGCTCCTGCCGCCACGAACATGGCAGTGGTACTTATGTTGAAGGTCTTTATCGAATCCCCTCCCGTCCCGCATGTGTCCACCAACTTCCCCCCCACCTCCACCTTCAGCGAAAATTCCCTCATCGTTTTAGCGAAGGCGGTAAGTTCCTCCACCGTTTCCCCCTTCATGCGCAAGGCCGTTAGAAAGGCTGCCACTTGAAGGGGAGGTGCCTCGCCGGACATCATGTATCGCATGACCTCCGATGCCTCTTCACCCGTAAGTGGGGAAAAACGGAGGATCTTCTCCAGACACCTCTGCAGGATGTTCATCCCGCTTCCTCCAAAAAATTCTGGAGGATTTTTTTCCCTTCTGGAGTGAGGATGGATTCGGGATGGAACTGTAACCCGAAGATGGGAAGCTCCCTGTGTCTGATGCCCATGATTTCCCTGTACGCATCTTCGGTTTCGCAACACACCAGCAATTCCTCAGGCAAATCCTCCCTCTCAACCACCAACGAATGATAGCGGGTGGCTTCGAAGGGATTGGGCACCCCCTTGAACAACCTGCTTCCATCGTGTCTTATCCTTGAAGTCTTCCCATGTACTATTCTCTTGGCCTTTCCTATCCTCCCCCCGAAAGCGTAAGCGATCACTTGGTGGCCTAGACAAACACCCAGGATGGGAATCTTCCCGCTGAATCTCCTCACAACCTCTACGGAAATTCCGGCCTCCGAGGGAGTTTTTGGTCCAGGAGAGATCACTATGGCATCGGGTTTCGTTTCCTCCACTTCCTTCAGGGAGGAACGATTGGTGAGCACCACCGGCTCTGCCCCAAGCTCCCCCAGATATTGCACCAAGTTGTAAACGAAGGAATCTATGTTGTCTATCACGAGGACCCTCACGCTTCCACCCCTGCCGCAAGCAAGAGCGCCCTCCCCTTGTTCTTCGTCTCCAAGTATTCCTTCCAACCCTTCGAATCCGCCACCACCCCCGCACCCACTTGCAGGTATCCCCTCCCCCTCTCCACTACCATCGTACGTATGGCTATGGCGAAATCGGCCGTTCCAGGATCACCCGGCTGGGAGGGTGGACCGAAGACCCCCACCGCTCCAGCGTAGATGCCTCTCCTGGTGGGTTCCAGTTCTTCGATGATTTCCATGGCCCTCACCTTGGGGGCCCCCGTTACCGTACCCGCCGGGAAGGTGGCGCGAAAGGCTTCCAAGGCATCCACTCCTTCACGAAGACAACCGGTCACATGCGAGACCAAATGCTGTACATGGCTGTACTTTTCCACCTTCATGAATTCCCTTACCTTCACCGATCCAAACTCCGAAACCTTTCCCACATCGTTCCTAGCCAGGTCCACGAGCATCACATGTTCGGCCCTCTCCTTTTCATCCGACCTGAGCTCTTCCTCCAGCCTTTCATCCTCCTTCCCCTTTCCCCTCCTCCTAGTGCCTGCAATCGGTCTCACGCTCACTTCCCTTCCCTCCACCTTCACCTGGAGCTCCGGACTCGAGCCTATGACCGTACGACCGGGAAAATCGAGCATGAACAGGTAGGGGGAAGGATTCAGCTCCCTTAGGCGAAAGTAGAAAACTTCGGGAGGGGGAGAGGGCACCAGCTCCATCCTCCTTGAAAGGACCACCTGTATGACGTCTCCCCCGTGGATGTAATCGCGAGCCACTTCTACCATCCTCTCGAATTCCCTCCTGCTCACGTTGCTCCTTACCCTTATCGCACCCATCTCTCCCTCGGGCTCCCTTTCTCTTACCATCGTCAACTCCTTCAGAGCCCTTTCAGCCACCTCCTTTCCTTCGTCGGGCAGAAGGTTCACGGCGTAGATCCTCTCATCCTTCACGCCGTCAAACACCACCACCCTCTCCGGAAGAACGAATTCCAGCTCGGGATGGCCCAAGTCGTCCACGGTGCGGGCGTCCAGCTCCACCTGCGAGCGCACGTAATCGTAGCCCACGTAGCCCACCACCGGACACAGGTACCTGATGTCCGCGGAGGCGCCTATGAACATCTTCTCCCTCACCAGCTCCAAGGGATCCCTTTCCACCTTTCCTTCCTCTATCAACTCTCCCCTCTTCCACAGCCGAAATTCCTCCCCCTTCACCCTCAAGTGCAGGAGGGGGACATATCCCACCACCGAGTACCTGGCAAGCTCACCCGGCCCCTCCGCCGACTCCAGCAGGAAGGAGGCCTCCGACTTCCCCCTTATCCCCAGATAGAACCTAGCAGGGTCTAGGCACCCCTTCCTCCGGAGGATGAAGGTTTCCATCGCCTTCACCCTTTTGGTTATTGTGCTTTTTAATACTTTATAGTACAATTTTGTTCAATAAGCCTCTTCTCCCATCATCCCCCCTAAAGGTGGTGGGGTATGCCAAGGTGCTCGGTCTGTGGGAAGGAGGTGGAGGAGGAGGAAGCCATAAGGTGCTGGGAGTGTGGCAAGACCTACTGTCCCGGATGCGCCAACAGGGACCCTACGATAAGAGAACTCGGTGTTTGCCCTGATTGCGAGGAAACCTACGAAGCGGAGGAGGACTATGAGGAATGGGAATAGAGGATGGTGGGCTACCCAGTATCCACGTTCATCGTAAATCCTGATGCTGGGTTGAGGTCCATCCCACAGTCTTTCCACGAGTAGACCATGGTGTGAGAGGTGAAGCCGCCGCAACCCGTGAAAGGACCGTAGAATTCTTCCCTAAAAAGGGGCTCCTTCCCAACCCCTCCGATGGACGAGAGAGGGGCAATGGACATACCCATCAAGCTCGTGATAGCCTTGGCAGTAGGGGCTATCTCCATGGGGGTCCTGACCCAGTTCGTGAACGTCTCCGAAAGGATGATGTGGAGAGACATGAGGGTATTACTTTCCTACAAGGGTGGGGGATCCTTACAAGTGAGCATTTTCGATGCAGAAACAGGACAACCGCTAAACGGTGCCACTGTGGAAGTGAAGTATCCGGGAGGTACTAAGATCCATACCCTCGGTTCTTCCTCTAACACCTACACCTTCCGCCTACCCACCAGCGGAACTCCTTACTTGGCTAGGGTAAAGGTAACTCATCATGGTTACCTTCCTTGGGAAGGACAGGTGGCGGTGGAGTAGGAAAATGGAATCCTTTCCCGTCGTAATCCTCCTCAGTCTCTTTCTCGCCCTCTCCACCCTCTCCCTGGGACTGGCCTGGATGGAAAGGATGGGAGAAAGGGAAGAAAGGGAAAGGGCAAGGTTAGCCCTAGAACTTTTTCTCCAAGAGGTGAAGGCTCTAGCCCTCTCTTCCATCGGTAGCGAGAGGGAAGTAGAGCTCGAGCTTGGAAGGGGTGAGCTCCTCTTGGGAGAAAAGATAGAGCTGTGGCTGAGGGGAGAGAAGATCGGGGAAGGAATACCCGCCCTTCCCCTTTTCCCCCACTGCTCTTTGAGGGAAGGAAGATACTTGCTGAAATTGCGGGAAGGGCCCAAGATCTTCGTGTTCCCCCTTTCCCGCTCTTAAAGGAGAAAGGAACCAAGCAAAGGGATGGGAGGATTATTCCTCTTCCTCTCCTCCAGAACTGCAGCCGCTCTGGCTTCCATGCTCCTCTTCACCTTCTGCTTAAACCTCTCCTCCGTCCTAGAGAGGGAAAAAACCGAGGAAGCGGTTGGGATAGCCCAGGGTATGATGGGGGTCCTGGAGATGGTATCCCTTCTACCGGGAGAGGGAAGGGTGGAAATACTCCTTCCCATAAAAGAGGAGCTGAAGCTCAAGGGCAGGATGAGCAATGGAAAACAGTTGTTGGAAATTTGGTCTGGAGGAAAGCTTCTCCTTTCTTCCCTCCTCCCCCTACCGATAGAGAACGGATCCTTCGAAGAAGCCTTCTCGAATCCCTGTCTCTTCGCGGTGATCAAACGGGAGAACTCCCTCATCCTCGAAAGGAGGTAGGAAATGGAAGAGCTCTGTGCTTGGTTGGTGGTGCTCCTTTTGCTCTCCTCCTTTCTCCATTCCCTTTTTTCCTTCCTGCAAAACAAGGGGGACGATTTGGAGGAAGAGGTGAGGAAAACCGAGAGGGTCCTCCACCTCCTCTGGAAAGAACCCGGTCTCTTGGAACTACCAGAAAACTTGGAAGGAATAGAAATCTGGGGGAACGAAGGGAGAGTAGGAGGGAAAGAAAAACCGCCAAGGTTCAAAACCGTGATGCTCCCTACGGCCCTGAAAAGGGGTTTCTCTTCCTTCCTGGTGGAAGTGGGGGCTTGGTGATGAAGGGAATGACCTCCATCTTGGACCTTATGCTCTTCTCCCTCCTCGTCTCCGCTGCCTGTCTTTACCTCCACTCCTCTCCACCCATCCGGGAGGAGAGGGTGGCTTCCTCCTTTGGCTCCCACCTAGCACTCGCCCTTCAGTCCATCACCCTCGACTCACTGGAAGTGAAGGGAGGATGGAGATACAAACCCCTGTTGGGGATGTTGACGGAAGAAGCCGTGGTGGGAGAGGAAGAAGTGGGGAAAAGACTCGAGAATTCCCTGAGGAAACTGTGTGAAGGGAAATGGGCCTGTGTTTTGAGGGTAGAAGTCCTGAGACCCCACCAACGGACTGTTTTGTTGGAACTTTCCACCTCGAAGAGAAGGGGAAAAAGGGTCTATTCAACCCTCCTCCACCGCACCCTTCCCCCTCCAGAAGTGGGTAGGGTGGAAATGAGACTGGAGCTGTGGTCCCCCTGAAGGGCTTCTTTCCCCTCACCGCTTCCGCCCTCCTGCTCCTCTTTCTCTCCCTCACCCTTTCCCTCCAAGTTTTGAGACTGGAACACCTCAGGTCCTCCTTCTCCCTACAGGAGGTTTCCCTCCTCGAACTCTTGGTGGCGGGTACCAATGTGAGAAAGGACCTAGAGGACCTGTGCAGGTATGCCACCTATCAGGCCCTGTGGGAGGTGGGAAGGGAAACTTCCTATGGGACGGGAGAGAGGAGAAAGGAAGCCGTGGAAAATCTCGCCGAAACCCTCTTCCTTTCCTTCCTTCCCTCCCTTCCTCCCCTTTACTCGCATACCGACGAACGCCTTCTCTTTTTGGGAGGAAAGGAGGTTGACTTTACCCTCTCACCCCTAGAAAACGGATTCTGTCTTCTGAAGGTGAGGATGCCAGCGAGCATCCTTTCCGTCACTTCCCCCGACCGTTCTTCCTCCCTCCTCCTCCCCCTCGAGGAATTGGAAGTTTTCGTGGACTCAAGGTTCTTCCTCTTGCAGGAAAGGGCCTGTTTTTTCTTGGAGCATCTGGGAGAAATGGAAGGGCTGTGGGGGGTTACTCAATATCTGTATGCCTGGCCGCAGGTCCTTTCGGGAAGGATAGAGCTTTCCCCCTCCTTCGTCGAAAAAAGCTTCTTGGCTGCCTGGTCCGCCCATGAGCTGAAGTCCTTTGGCTCTTGTTATTTCCCCCTTCATTCTTTTCCCTCTCTGGCCTCGAGGAGGGAAGTTCTACTCCACCTCCGTACGATGAGGGACGGTGTGGAACACCTCTACCTAGAACTGAAGAAAAATCTTGGGAATTCGATACCTGTGGAAGGGAAAAAAGTGATGGAAAAACTGGAGGATTTGGAAGGGAAGTGGAAAGAACTCCAATCAATGGTAGAAGGATCGGAGGATCCCCTCGTGAGGATGCTTTCAGATTCCTTCTTGCCGGAACTTCACTGGAAACTCACGGAATTGAAATCCCTCCTCCGTCTGGAAGAAAAGGAGGGGGAGAACTGTTCCACGCTTTCCCTCGAAGAATGTCTTTCCCTCCTCGCTGGGGAAAGTTTTGAAGAAAACCGAGAAGATCGGTCGCTTCTCTTGCTGCTAAGAGGGGCCGTGGAGGAGTTCGAAAGGATAGCCGCTCCCCTCCCTGTGGGCGATCTCCTGAACTTCCCTTCGAAGGAAGATCCAAAGCTCTCCGTCTTCAGAGAGTTGGAAATAAAAGGGGTGAGATTCCAGCGTGAGGATCCTCTGGGTCTTTGTGGACTTTCCTCTGCTACCCCCATCCCCTTACCCTTCTTGGGAGTGAGGATATGGTGGGCCCAGTGGAGAACGGAGGTAATCCTGGAAAGGGAACCCGTGGAGGAAATCGTGGATCATCCCTATCCCACTCTCCTCCTTCCGGGAGTCCATGCCAGGGTACCCCTTTCCTATCGCTTCGAGATACCCAAGCGGAAGTTCGAAGCAAGAGTAATCGTCTTCAGTCCCCTACCCTTTTCTGTTTTTTCTTGAACCTTTTCTCAGTTCGCGAAGGAGAAGATCGAAACGAAAATTCATCTCCCTGCTTAAAGCTTCGAGCTCAGGTTTCAGCCAGCGGATGAGCTCAAGGGCCAAATGGGATGGACGGGTCTCCAATCCAGCCTCTCCGAATTCTGCACCCACGTGCTCTATGAGGAGGTGGATCTCCTCCCCAAAGACACCCGCACCAGCCAGTACTTCATAAATTTCCTCCCTCGAAAACCCCATCCTCATCATCGATCTTATGAGGTCGGATACTGCCACTCCTCCCATCGGAAGGAATGAAGGGGGGAGGAAACAAAAAGGAGCAAAAACCTTTATCCCTCAACGACCAAAAAAGAAAGGTAGCGGGGTAGGGCAGCGTGGAGTGCCCGCCGGGCTCATAAGTTTTCTGCGGGGAAACCCGGAGGTCGGAGGTTCAAGTCCTCCCCCCGCTACTGCTCACAGGTACCCTACTTTGTAGAGGTACTCCGCTGCCAACACCGCCCCCCTGGCCGCACCCAGCTCCGTATTGTGGGAAAGAACGGTATACTGGAAGCACCTCTCGAAGGCGGTGGCCTCCACCCCTCCCACCACGGCCACCATTCCCCTTTCCCTCAGACAATCGAACCTTGGCTGGGGACGATCCACTTCCTCCACTACCACGATAGGGCGGGGAGGGGCACTGGGAAGCCTCAACCTCTGCGGTTCCCCTTCGAAGTTCCTCCAGCACTCCTTCAGCTCTTCTACCTTGGCCTCCTTGGAAAGGGTAACGAAAACCGATTCCGTGTGTCCCTCCAGCACGGGCACCCTGTTGCACTTACAGGCTATCTTGAAGCTGGCGGGCTGAATCCTTCCCCCTTCCAGTCTTCCCAAAAGTCTAACCGTTTCTTTCCTGACCTTTTCCTCTTCCCCCTTGATGTACGGAATCACGTTTCCCTCAAAGGTGAGGGGGGAATATTCATCCAGGGGCTCCGGTAGACTTCCCCCCTGTTTCTTTCTCTGTTCCGCCCAGCGGGAAACTGCCTCATAACCTGCACCGGAAACCGCCTGCATGGAAGCCATGATCACACCTTCCAGCCCAAAGGCATCGTATAGGGGCTTGAGGGAGAGGGCCAGCCCTATGGTGGTGCAGTTGGGCTGCGGCACCACAAAACCCTTCCATCCCCTCCTGCGCCTTTGTTCCTCTATCATGGGGGCATGGGACTCGTTCACGGAGGGGAGGTAGGTGAAGCTGTCCTCGAAATAACGATAGGCCGAAGCCGTGCTGATCACGGGCTTTTCCCTTGCCACCCTTCCCTCCACCTCAAGCGCGACTTCTGAGGGAAGGGCGGAAAAGAAAAAGGAGACCCTATTTCCTATCTCCTCCAGACTCCTTACCTCCATTTCCAAAATCTCCCTCCCAGGCTGCTCCTTGTAGAACCATCTTGAGGTCTCCTTTCCGTAGTTCAGGGCCTCGGCGTAGCTCTTGCCCGCAGATCTTGCTGAAGCGTAGAGCTCCTCTATCCTGAACCAGGGATGGTCCTTCAGGCTTAAGATGAACTTCTGTCCCACCTCACCTGTCGCACCCAGAATGGCTACGGACCTCATCCCTCTCCTTTCTTTGAGAAAAGATTAAACCGTTCCGATTACTCGAACTCGATGGTAGCCGGAGGTTTGGGGGTTAAATCGTAAAGGACCCTACAAACTCCAGGAACTTCCCTCGTGATCCTGCTGGAGAGCCTGTGCAGGACTCCCCAAGGAAGCTCGAGGGGTTCGGCCCTCATGGCATCTTCCGAGATCACCACCCTCACCACTACGATGTTTCCATACTTCCTCTCTCCGCTTTCGGAAACTCCCGTAGCCCTATCCGAGAGAAGGACGGCGAAGGCTTGGAAGCAGGGATAACCTTCCGTTTCTTCCTCCACGATCCTCGTGGCTTTCCTGACGAGCTCTATTCTTTCACGGGTGACCTCCCCCAGAACCCTCACGGAAAGACCTGGACCGGGGAAGGGACGACGCTCGCTCACCTCGGGGGGGAGACCCAAAAAGCGGGCTACTTCCCTGACCTGGGGTTTGTAGAGATCCTTGAGGGGTTCAAGCACCCGATATCCGTACCTCTCGAGGGGGTTGATCCCAATTTGTTCCAAAACGTTGTGTTGGGTCTTCACTCCTCCTTTGGTCTCCACCACATCCGCGGCAATGGTTCCCTGAAGGATCACCCTTATCCCCAGCTCCTTAGCGATTTTGGAAAAGCAGGAATAGAAGGCTTCTCTAAAGGCTTTCCTCTTTTCCTCGGGATCCGTCTTACCCTTGAGGGCCAGAAAGAATTCCTCCTCCACTTCCCTCCTCTCCATCCTTATGCCCATTCCGGCGAGGACCCTCTCCACTCTCTCCCCCTCCCCTTCCCTCATGAAGCCCGTGTTGAGGAAGACCACCTTCAGCCTCTCCCCCACCGCCCTATGGCCCAAAACGGCCGTGACCATGCTATCGACACCCCCAGAAACTGCCGCCAAAACCTTCTCTTCTCCTATTTCCCGTCTGAGCCATGGGAGCGTCCGGTTCACGAAGGCGGCTGGATCGAACATCACCATCCTTTATCACTCCTTTTATAGCCTTGTTTGTGAACTTTTATTCCCCCTCTTCCCATTCTCAAGATGCCCCGCAGGAAATACGGGAGGATGATCAAACCCCTTCCTTCTCCCCCTCCTCCTGAGAAGTGCAGGTTTTGCAGGATGGGGGTGAAGTGTCCCTACCATGGACAAACATGAAGGGCTCAAAACTTTCGCACTCCTTAGCCCTTTCTTCCATTTTCAAGAAGGGGAGATAGTCTAGGGAAGAAACCCTCCCCCAGCCACAACAAGGGGAAAGTCTCTCCAGGAGGGGTTCGGAAAACCTCCCCTTCAGCTGGCACTCATACTTCCCCCTCACCAACCATCTACACAGCCAGCAACTACGTTTACCTGAGGCCAAGGACTTCCTCCATCCCCACTATTTCTCCAGGCCTGCCCTTCTCCACCACGAACCTCACGGCCTTCAATACTCCCTCCGCGAAAGCTTCCCTGCCATGGGCCCTGTGGGTGAGCTCAATCCTCTCCCCGGGACCTGCGAAGATCACCGTGTGTTCCCCCACCACATCACCCATTCGGAGGGAATGGATCACCACTTCCCCTCCCCTCTTCCCTTTCCCCTCCTCCCTCCCAACCTTCGTCTCCACTCCCCTACTCTCCGCCACTATCCTTGCTGCCTTGAGGGCAGTTCCACTGGGGGCATCGAGCTTTCCCCTGTGGTGGACCTCCACCACTTCCACATCGTATTCCCTCCCCAACCTCTTCGCCAGTTCTGAAACGATCCTGAAGAAGATGTTCACTCCCACCGCCATGTTCGGGGAGACCACGGCGGGTATGTTTCCCCTCCTCACCGCCGAGCTCAGACGTTCCATTTGTTCTGGTGAAAAGCCCGTAGTCCCAACCACCACCGGCACCCCCAGCTTGGCCGCCACTTCCACGTTCGCTACTGCGGCCTCCGCCACCGTAAAATCCACCATCACTTTCGCCCCGCTCCTCTTCAGTACCTCCTCCAGCCTTTCCGCCCCAACCACCTCCACTCCCAGCCTACCTACTCCCGCGATCTCCCCCACATCCTTTCCGGCCAAGGGGGTGTTCGGGGCCTCCACCGCCGCTACGAGCTTCAGGTCCTCCTGCTCCGCGATTTTCCTCACCAGCACCTTTCCCATCCTTCCACATGCTCCACAGAGGCAGACCCCGATCATCCTTCCTTTCCTCCTGTCAGTATAGCATTCACCATCCTAGCATAAAGGGGTCGAGTGAGGAGTACGGAGAGGAGAATACCCAAAATGGTGATAAGGGCAAAGCCCTTCATCTCCCCAAAGCCCAAGGTAGCCAGGGAAAGCATGGCCACGAGGGTGGTGAGGGAGGACCCCCATATCACCCTAAAAGCCCTCTTGATCCTATCCCTCAACCCCCCTGGGGCCCTCACCTCCTTTACCTCCCCCCTCAGGACTTCGTCCGTGATGATGATCTGAGCATCCACTCCCGTACCTATCACCAACACTATTCCGGCCAGTTCTGCCAAGTTCAAGCTGTAGGGGAGGAGGGAAACCACTCCAAGCGTGATCACCAGCTCGAGGACCATCGTCCCCATCACGGTAAAGGTAAGCTTTAACCTCCGGTACCTCAGGAAGATCAGAACACCCACCCCAAGGAAAGAGAAGAGACCGGCCCAGAGAAGTTGCCTCAGGAAGGTCCTACCTAACCTCGCCTCCACTATTGTCTCACCTTCAACCGAAACCCCCACCGGAAGACGCTGGCTGAGGATGGTCCTGAGGGTCCTCGCCTCCCTCATCGCCTCCTTCCCCGTGCTCCTGCTCACGGTGATAACCAGATCCTTCACCGTTCTCCCCAACAGGAGTTCTTGGGCCAGCGTGGGGCTGATGGTGATCACGCTCTTGCATCCGCAGGCCTCCCTTATCCATGCCTCCCCCCCCTCTGCAGGCCTTGGTACATTCTCTAAGGAATAGGAGGGGGGAAGTTCCCTCAGCACCTCCTCTGAGAACTCACCCACGAGCAAAAGCCTGAACTTCAAGGAACTCATTTCCTCGAGAAAGGAAAGGGCCTCCAACGAAAGGGTATCCTTAGGGGTCACGACCGCCGGTACCTGTAGGTAGTAGCCCCCTCCCTCCTCCGGAAAACCCTTAGCCCTGAACATGTGGGAGTAACCATCGTACTCCAGCATGGGAAGACCTGCCAGGAGCTCCTCCTGAACCAAGAGCACGGCGTCCACGGGACGATCCATGTAAACCACCGTGGGATAGTTGGCCTTTCCAGCTGCACCTTCCCTGAACCTCTTAGCCCCCTCATCCGTGAGCCTGAAGGGTAGTTCGGCAGCATTTTTCTCTTCCAAACTCGCCCTCGGCGGATCCACCCTGAGGATGTGTTCCCCGTAGAGGAGGACCTCATTCTCCAACCATATTTCCAGCCTCCCCTGCTTCCCCAGCAAAACCTCCGCTTCTTGGGGCTGGAGGCCTGGGACCTCGTAGAGGAGGAGGTTCCCTCCCAGGGGTTTCAGCACCGCCCCCCTCGTTCCGAGGGGATCCACCCTGTTCTTCAGAATTTCTATTACCTCGTTCCTCGTTTGACTGCATACCTCATTCCTAACGTTTTCCCTGAGGAGGACGGCCTTTCCCCCTATCAGGTTCTCCACCAGGTTGAGGAGGGGTTCCGTGGCCCTCAGGCCTATCTCTATCCTAGCTATTCCCGTACGTAAATCGTAGGGTAAACCTTCTCTCAGGGCCTCCCATTTCTCATCCAAGGGAAGGACCCTCGTTTGGAGCCCGTTCTCCAGCCTCCCCACCACCTCCTCGTAGGCACCCGGAAGCTCTGAGGGATCGAACTGGAGCATCAGCTGGGAACCCTGTAGGGAGAGGAGGATCCTGGAGCCCCCCACGATGTCCACACCAAACTTCAGTCCCCTAGAAAACTCGCTCACCCACCCGAGCGTTTCCCTGGCCCTCTCGTTCACCTCCGCCCATGGTCTCCACACGGAAGCCACGGAGAGAAGGGCCACCACCAATACGAGCAGGAAGTATCTTTCCCTAAAAAGCGACAGGCACCTCCCTCCTCTCCCTTTTTCTCAACACTAAGGCGGCGTTGAGGAACCAGGTGTTCACCGCATCAAAAACCATGCCCGTCAGGAGGGGGAAGGTCAGTTCATCCACGAGTTTGGAAGTGGTGAAGAGATTCACAAAAAGGAGGACCAAAAAGGTGGTCCCGTTCACCAGTAGTCCCGTCCTCATGGCGGTGGCCGCCCTCTCCCTCGGACTTCCCCCCACTCCCTTCTCCACCGCCGTCACCAGCAAAACGTTGGTATCATCGGAGTATCCCAAGAGCATGAGGAGACCTGCCATCGATCCTATGCTCAGTTCCACCCCCAAAAGGGACATGCATCCCAGGGCATCGAAGACATTCAGCCAAACCGTTCCCACGATTCCTCCTCCCGCCCTGAGACTCCTGAAGTTCAGGAAAACTATCAAGATCATGAAGAGGGGAGCCACGAGGAGGGCATTCCTGGCCTGTTTCTTGGAAAGACTGGTCAGGATGGAACCCATATTGTAAACTACGACTTGGTTCTCGCTTATCCCCAGCTCATCGGCCAGGGCCCTCCTGAGGTTCTCCCTTACCTCTTGCGGTAAGTCCATGTTGTCCGCTTCTATGTCCAGCCCGTAGAGACCACCGTAGGAAGTGAGCTTCACCTCCACCTTTCCCCCCAGCAATCCCTCCACCGTCCCCTTCACTTCCGCCAATGCTGGATAGCCCTCCATTCCCCTCACCTGAATGAGGGTACCTCCCCTGAAATCTCTGCTCAGGGGTATTCCACGCACCAAAAGGCAGCAGAGGAAAAAAAGGGCCAAAAGTAGGGGAGGAAGGAGCATCTTCCGCGTACTCCAGTGATGCAGATGATAGGTGGGATCCAACCTCAAGGTCTCTCCGCTCCCTTCTTCCGGCTTCCTTAAAAAGACTCCATCGAGGATAAAATATTCCATTCACATCTAACTCAGTGGGAGTGAAAGAGGGAGAGAGGGTAATCCTCCTCGACGAGAGGGGAAAGAAGTACCTGGTGAGAGCGGAGAGAAAACTTCTCCACACGGATCTGGGTCTCCTCAACCTAGCCGAACTGTTGGAGGTACCTTTCGGGGGGAGGATAAGAAGTCACACGGGAAGGGAGTTCGTGGTATTGAAACCCAGGATGAGTGACTTCCTCCAAAAGATGCGTCGCCTTCCCCAGGTGGTACTCCCGAAAGATGCCGCGCAAGTAGTGGCCCATACAGGAGTGGGTCCGGGGGACTTGGTAGTGGATGGAGGAACGGGCTCGGGGGCCTTGGCCCTCTTTTTGGGGAACTTGGTTAGACCCCATGGAAAGGTAGTGAGCTATGAAATAAGGGAAGACTTCGCCGAAGTGGCTAAAGAAAATGTCAAACTGGCCGGTCTCGAGGGAATAGTGGAGGTGAAACTAAAAGACATGAGGGAGGGAATAGAGGAAAGGGAGGTGGACCTGATAACCCTGGACCTCCCCTATCCAGAGGAGGTTCTTCCTCACGCAGAGGAAGCCCTCAAACCCGGAGGTTATTTGGCCGTCTTCACCCCCACCATCGAACAGGTCCAGCGTCTCTACCCTAGGCTCAGAAGGGGAAAATTCGCGGAACTGAAGACACTGGAATGTCTCGTCAGGGAATGGGAAGTGAGAGAAGGATGCACCAGACCCAGTACGAGGATGCTGGCCCACACCTCCTACCTAACCCTTGCCAGAAGGATCTGAGGCTTCCTTTTTCCTCACCAACCTGGCTTTGAATCCATAGTAGATGATTCCCTCCTCCCCTTCCTCTTTTATCTTCCTGAAAACCATTTCCACTTCATCCCCTATCTTCACTTCTTCTCCATTACAGTCCGTTATTTGCGCCATTACCCTGGGCCCCTCCTCCAGTTCGATGATGGCCAACACGTAGGGAATTTGGTCCTTGAAATCCCTAGGTCCAGCATAAACCGTGGTGAAGGAATAGACCCTTCCCCTCCCGCTGAGCTTGAAAGGCTCCAGATGTCCCACCCTCCTACAGTTCGGACAGATGGCCCTAGGTGGGAAGAAGATCTTTTCACAATGGCCGCACTTGGTCCCTATCAACGTGTACCTGTTGGGTATCTCCCTCCAGAATCTTGGAACGTGCATCTCATCTCCTCCTGAAGATATGTACCACCGCTGTTCCCCCGCTCCCACCCACGTTATGCGTTAAACCTACCTCTGCCTTTTTGACTTGTCTCTTTCCTGCCTCGCCCCTCAGCTGGAGGACTATCTCCACCGCCTGGGCAATTCCCGTGGCCCCTATTGGATGACCCCTTCCTTCCAAACCACCTCCGGGATTAATGGGCAAGGAACCATCTATGGCCGTTATTCCCTCCTCGGTGATCTTTCCACCCTCACCCTTCTCACAGAAGCCCAAATCCTCCACCGCAATGATTTCGGAGATGGTGGTGCTGTCATGGACTTCGGCCAAATCCACCTGTTTGGGTTCAATCCTCGCCATCCTGTAAGCTCTCTTGGCAGCTTCCCTAGTCGCCTTCAGGCTCACGAGGGATTCCCTGTCTGCCAAGGCAATGGTATCACTTGCCTGTCCACTTCCCGCTATCTCCACGGGGGTATCCGTGTATTTCCTGGCTTCTTCCAGGGGAACGAGTACCAAGCAGGCGGCCCCGTCGGTAATGGAAGCACACTCCAACATTTTGAGGGGAGAGGAGACGACGGGGGATTGTAAAACCCTTTCAACCGTAAGCTCTACGTGATGTTGGGCATAGGCATTGAGACAGGCGTTGTGATGGTTCTTGACCGCAACCAAGGCCATCTGCTCTTCCGTGGTCCCGAATTCGTACATGTGTCTTCTCGCCATCAGGGCAAAAAGGGAGGGAAAAGTGGCACCCATGAAGGCTTCCCACTCCTGATCGGAAACCGTCGCCAGGGCCTCCTGTCCTGCTTCCGTTATCACATCCGTCATCTTCTCTATTCCGGCGGCTACCACTACATCGTGGATTCCCGAGGCCACCGCTATCATGGCCTCCCTGAGAGCCAAGCCCCCCGAAGCGCAAGCCGCTTCCACCCTCGTACATGGAACGGGTGCCAATCCGGAATAATCTGCTATTAGGGAAGCGATATGTTCCTGCTGTATGAACTGTCCAGCCGACATGTTCCCCACATATATGGCATCGATCTCCTCACCTGAGATTCCCGCATCCTCCAGTGCCCTGGTACCTGCCTCTATGATCATCTGTCTGAAGGAAGTATCCCATAGCTCTCCGAATCTCGTTTGCCCCACACCCACAATGGCAACCCTTCTCATTCATCTCACCAATTTCCTCGTGAACTTGCAGTAAGTGGCATAGTCTATGTAGACTTTCTCCTGGAGATAATCTGAGACCTTAGGGGCCAGGTTCCTCTTCTCCTCTATTCCCTCCTCCACTATTAGGCTGAAGGCATCGCTACCCGCCCCCGAACCATAGGAAACCGCAAGGATTCTCTCACCCTCCTTCGCTTCATCCAAGATGGCCGCCAGTCCCAGCATGGTGGATCCAGAGTAGGTGTTTCCTATTTTGGGGGAGAGAAGACCCGTTTTTATCTGGTTCATGGAAAACCCAAGCTCCCTTGCCACCTCTACCGGGAACCTACCATTGGGCTGATGGAAAACTGCGTGATCGAAATCCCTAGGAGTAAGACCAAGCTTTCTCAGCAAACCTTGGGCGGCAGAGAGGGTATGCTTGAAATAGCCCGGTCTTCCAGTGAATCTCCCCCCATGCTTGGGATAAGGTCTCATCTCCCTCCTCCAGAAGTCGGGGGTATCCGTGGTATAGGAATAGGTGGCCTCGATGGATGCTATAGCCTCCCCATCTAGCTTTCCCACGAGGAAGGCCGCCCCTCCGGCTGCGGCTGCATATTCCAATGGGTCACCTGGGCTGCTCTGGGCGGTGTCGGCCCCTATGGCCATCCCATATTTTATCATCCCGGCCTCCACCATGCCCATGCAGGTCTGTATTCCTGCCGTTCCGGCCTTGCAAGCAAACTCGAAGTCTGCGGCCGTCATTTCCGGAGTGGCACCTATCGCCTCGGCGACGATGGTGGCCGTAGGTTTCACGGCATATGGGTGGGACTCCGAACCCACATAGATTGCCCCCACGGAGGAAGGACTTATCCCTCCCCTCTTCAGGGCGTTCTTAGCCGCCTCCACGGAAATGGTCACCGTATCCTCATCCGGTCCAGCCACCGCCTTCTCCTCCACTCCCAAACCCCTCTTCATTTGCTTGGGGTCTGCTCCCCACATCCTGGCTATCTCCTCTACTTTGATCCTATACCTCGGAATGTAGACCCCGTATCCCACTATCCCTACTCCCATCGACCTCAACTCCCCCAATCCTTGTTTCCAATTAAACTTATCTGAGGTCTTCCCCCAACTTGTTCAACCTGAGGAGGAGTTCCTCCACCGAAGGGAGTCCGGAGAGAACGAGGGGAACCCTCAGCTCCTGCGCGAGCTTCACCCCTAGAGGATCCACTCTCCTTAGGCTTCCATGCAGGACCACCATGCCAGGCGTGATGCCTATCACCTTTATGGCCACCATGGGAGTCCTGCCCGTCGTCACACCCGTGAAGATCAGAGCTCTTTCCGAAGTCAGCCCATACAGTTGTTTGAACTCTTCTGCCGAGAGCTTCAGGGCTGCTTTGTAGCTATCGATAACAGTGAAGCCGAAAAGACTTCTGGAGAGGAGTTGCGGATTTGCCACCGTCCTTCCCCTCACCGTTCTGCTCAGGGTCCTTCCATCAACGGGTTTCCTGAATTCCTTAAGGCCAAGGATGACGTCCGAGGGGAAATGGACGCTGAGGACCCTGCGCAGGGCTGAAAGCGTCTTCCCTCCCCTTTCCTCATCCAACCTCAAAAGGGCCTCCACGATCTTTTTAACCGTTGAAATCCCTGGAGATTTCCTTCTACCGCTCTCGTAATCACTTATCTGAGAGGAAGAAACCCCCAATGCCTCCGCCAATGCCTTCTGGCTAAGGTTAAAAACCTCCCTCCATCTCTTAAGGGCCTCGTCTGGCCTATCCGAAAGGGTGATGTCCCCCGCTATTTGTTTGGCTATTCTTTCCCTTTCCTGATCCGCTATCATCTTAACATCAAGGTAAGCTTAAAATTAATTCTAATCGGGGGAAGGGAAAGCTTTAAGGATGTAAAAGATACCTCTTCAGCGGTGTACTTGGCGCGGGAACTCATCGTGGAGGAACTCAACCAAACTCCCGTGGAGAAACAGGGGCTGGAAATCGTTGAGAGGAAGGGCTTGGGGCATCCCGACACCATTTGCGACCTCATCTTCGATAGGGTAGCGGTAGAGCTGGACAGGGAGTATAGGAAAAGGGTAGGGGAAACCCTACACTTCAATGTGGACAAATCCCTCTTAGTAGCAGGAGAAGTTCAGACGAGGTTTGGAGGGGGGGAGATCAAAAAGCCCATGCTGTTGGTCTTCGGGGACAGGGCCACCTCCAAGGTGGACGAGGTGGAGATCCCAGTCGCCGAAATAGCGGTAAGAACGGCCAAAGAATGGTTCTCCCAAAACCTCCGCTTCGTTTCTCCGGAAAGGCATGTAAAATACCAGGTAGAGATCAGGTCAGGTTCCGCTTCCCTCACGGATCTTTTCAAGAGAAAGACGAAAGTGATGGGCGCCAACGATACCTCTGCGGCTGTAGGGTATGCTCCCCTCTCTAGGCTCGAAAGGTTGGTGCTGGAACTGGAGAAATACGCAAATTCCCCTTCCTTCAAGAAAACTTATCCCGAATCCGGAGAGGACATAAAGGTGATGGGGGTGAGGAGGGGGGAAGATGTTCATCTCACGATAGGAATGGCCTTCGTAGACAGGTTCGTAAGGGACGAAGAAGACTACTTCAGGAAAAAGGCCGAAATCCTGGAAGAACTAGAACGCTTCGTTAAGGAGAGGTTTGACTTCAAGGGGGTGAAGGTCGATCTAAACACCCTCGATGTCAGGGGAAGAGGGGAGAGTGGAGTCTACCTCACGGTTTTGGGAACTAGCGCGGATGGAGCGGACTCGGGACAGGTGGGTAGGGGAAACAGGTCCAATGGGGTAATACCCCTCACCAGACCGATGGGTTCCGAGGCCGCTGCCGGGAAAAATCCGGTCAGTCACGTGGGAAAGATTTACAACCTGCTCACCCACGTCATAGCCAAAAAAATCCATGAAGAGGTGCCTGGAATAGCCGAAGTATACGTTTGGTTGGTGAGTCAAATAGGGAGACCCATAGACCAACCCTCGGTAGCGCTGGCCAGGGTACTCTTGGAAAAAGGGACGAAGATGGAAGAGGTGAGGAAGGAAGTTCTGGAGAGAATGGAATGGGCACTGGACCATATCTCCGATTTCTGCCAAACCCTGGCCGAAGGTAAAATGGGGATCTGCTAATCCCCGATGCCCGAAGAAACCTTCTCCATCATCCACAAGGAGGGACTCGGAAGACTGGGTAGGCTCTGGACGAGACACGGGACGGTTTTAACCCCTACCCTCCTTCCCGTGCTGGATCCCTTCGACTTGGTACTCACACCCAACGAGATAAGGAAGGAATTCGGGGAACCCCTGATGATGACCAATGCCTACTTCCTCAAGAAGAAGTTTGGGAGGGGTAAAAAGATCCAAGAGATGCTGGGATATGAGGGACCCATAGCCACGGATTCGGGGGGCTACCAAATCCTGAGGTATGGGGAGATAGATGCCGATCCGGACGAAATCGTGAAATATCAGGAGGAGATAGGCTCGGACATAGCCGTCATCTTAGATGTTCCCACCGGTGCCAGGGCTTCCAAGGAACAGGCGAGGGAAACCGTGAAGATAACGGTGGAAAGAGCCAGGAGGACCCTAAAGATGAGATCGGATCCTGAGATCCTCTGGTGCGCTCCCGTACAAGGGGGGAAACACCTAGAACTCGTGGCGGAGTGTGCCAAAGCAGTGGGTTCCTTGGACTACCAAATGCACGCCGTGGGGAGCCCCGTGGAATTCTTGGAAGGCTACGAATACGCGGAGTTAGTGGATCTGGTAATGACCGCAAAACAGAACCTTCCCCTCGACAGGCCCTTGCACCTTTTCGGGGCTGGGCATCCCTCCGTACTCCCCTTACTGGTTCTCATGGGGTGCGATACCTTTGATTCCGCCTCCTATATTCTCTATGCCAAGGATGGAAGATACCTGACGAGGGAAAGGACCCTCAACTTGGAGGAACTCTCCTTTTTGCCCTGCGAGTGTCCTATCTGTTCTTCCCAAACCCCGGAAGATCTCAGGGAAAAACCTGAAGAAGAAAGGGTGAAAGAACTGGCAAGACACAACCTCTACGTCCTCTTTGGGGAAGTTCGAAGGATCAGGCAAGCCCTGGTCGATGGAAGGTTGTGGGAATACACGGAGCTCAGGTGCAGGTCGCATCCAAGACTGCTCGAGGGATTCAGGAGATTCCTCGACTACGTGGAATTTGTGGAAAGATTCGATCCCCTCACCAAACCCTCCGCCTTTTTCTATTTGGGTATGGAGAGCTTCAAAAGACCGGAGGTTCTAAGGCATGAAAGAAGGATGGAAGAATACGAGCCGCCTTCCCTCCCAGAACTCCTCCTTCTTCCTTGCTTCGAGAGGAAGGAAGTGAAGAGGGGGGAAGGAGTGCACCTGGTGAGGATCCTTCCACCCTTCGGAGTGGTACCCGAGGAACTGGAAGAACTCTATCCGCTGGGACAGGTGGTGGCACCGAGGAAACTGGAAAAAGAAGAGATAGAAAGGATGTGTCTTTCCCTCTCGCGCTATCTCGAAAAACACGGGAGAAAATATCGGAGGATCGTCCTCCTCAACGACAGGAAAAGGTGGGGGGATCGCTTGAAGGAAATATGTCTCAACTCCGGACTGAAAGTGGAAATAGTGGAGACCTAATCCATCTTTTGAAATATTCCATGGTTTGGGATAAACGTGGAGAGAAAAACAACGGATAAATAAAATCTCCAGAAAAGAAAATTCGCATGAACAGAATAGATGCCACGGACCTCAAGCTCATCAAACTCCTCAACGAGAACGCGAAAAAGACCCTGAAAGAATTGAGCAGAGAGATGGGCCTGAGCATTTCTGCCGTGAAGAAGAGACTGGAAAAACTCGAGAGGTTGCAGGTGATAAAGAAATACACCGTGTTGGTGGATTGTAAGAAACTGGGTCTCGGCCTGACCGCCTTTCTGAGATTGGAGGTGAATCCCAAGGACCTGAGGAGCCTCACCCAGCGTCTTTCCCATTACAAGGAAGTGTGTGAGGTACACAGGATCACTGGAAACCACAACCTCTTGGTGAAGATAAGGGCCAAGGACATTCCTTCCCTGAACAAATTCTTGGAAAATCTAATGAATTCTTCGGAAATGGTGAAGGAAATGGAGACCTTGGTAGCCATCGAAAGCTTCAAAGAGACTCCTAACCCTGTACTCTGAATCTCAGGAGGGCTCCTATCCCACCGAAGCTCTCGTGGAGCTGCTTTCCCTCATCCGTTTCGGTGGAGATGAACTCCACCCGCGAACCGAATTTCTCCGCGATTTCCATGAGTTCCCGCACCACGTCTTGGGCTTCTTGAACGGAAAGCCTGAGCTCCCCACAGAAAGGACAGTTCCTTCCCTGCAGCTGCTTCTGATAGAAATCCAGATTGTTCGTGGTTTCTTGAAAAGTTTTTCCGCAGGCCCCACATCTCACTTTAACCCTCACCTTCCTGAGTTTCTCCGAGAGGAGCAGGACCTCCACCGCTCCCGCTTCCAGCTGCTTCCTCACCTCTTCCTCCCCATAAGTGATGGGCACATCTGGAGAGACCAATCCCATCATGAACTTCTTCATCAAGGATTTTTCTTTAGCGATCTCAAGCTCCTTCAGCACCTCCTCCGCCCTATCCAACAGCTCCTTCGCACCATATTCATCCGTGTAACCGGTGTCCAAAACAGCCACCACCTTTTTGGCCAAATCCGGGGGAAGAAGCTCGGCCTTCAGGAATTCTTCCTTGGTGGGTCCAGGTCCCCCTATGATGATGCACTTTAACTCAGGGAATTTCCCAAAGGCCTGAGTGGCAGCTTCGGCCACCCTTTTCATGTACTCGTGCATGGCATACTCCCTTATCCTTTCAAACCTCCTAGCCGACTGTCCACCCCTCGAGTGCTTCCCCCAAACCCCAGAGTAGAGGTGGTCCAACACTTCCAAATGTTTTCCCTTGAGCAGGGCTATGGTAGCCTCTTTTCCGTCAAGCGTGATGAGTCCCACCAGCTCCTTCGGCTCCAGCATCTGTTTGAGGGGCTCGAGCACAAAACGCTGATCACAGCGGTAAAGGCGGATCGGGACGGGTTCCGGAGGCTCTATCCAGTAGAGCTGGATGTCGGGATTGTCCTCCCTTCCCGCCACGTTTCCGGCGAAAATCACCATACCGTTCGGTGGGGTAGCCCTGTTGGTTTCCATGTAGGTGCGGAGAAACTGTATTACCCTTTCCAATGCCCCGAGCACGTTTTTTCTCGTGGTTTTGGACTTGATGTTCTCTGCCGTTCCCTGTTCCTCCCTCAGCTGGGCCATTACCTTGCTCAAGTCATAGCCCGGAGGGATGTAAACGGAAATGAGTTCCGTCCCTCTCCCGGACTTCCCCTCCAACTCCTCCAGCAAACGCTTGAACTGGTAGAGGGATTTCTCGGACATCTCCCTTAACTCTTTTTTGCACGCTTAAGAAGGGTTCTGAGCTACGTAGTCCTGGATAGACTTGCGCAGCTCTTGGGGTTCACCAGCCTGGGACCCCTCACGAGTTCATAGGAACCCTCATCGGCCTCCCCTCAGGGTGAACGCTCCAGGCCTTCATCAGCCCGTTGAAGAGCTTCCTGCCCGGAGAAAGCTCCCTCCATCTGAAGGTACAGGTTTATGGCAGCGTTGAGCTGCCTATCGATCCTTAACCCGCATCCCCTGCATTCGTATTTCGCTCCCTTCGGAGCATTGATCATCCCACATCTGGAGCACCTTCTGCTCGTATTCCCCGGAGAGAAAAGTCGTTGGCTTATGGATGAAGTCTCTGCCCTGTATGCCTGCTTAATAGCCGAGTCGACGTAGTGCTTTGGGTAGGTCCAATCCTTCATCAACGGATCCCTCAGATAATGGTTCTTGAACGCTCCATCTTTGGGTATGATCGGAAGGATCTGCGTTCCCCAGATCCACCGAATTTCTCAACCCACCCAATCCTATCCCATATCTCGTCTATCGCCCTCCGGAGCATCAGCCCATACGCTTCCAGAAACTCTAAAACTCTGTAGCCATGCTCGATGTTATACGTAACCCGATATGGGCTGTTTGGCACTTCAACTATCTCTATCAGAGATGTTGCAGCTTATGTCTATTTATTTTAAAAATGCTGCAAAGGCATGTGAGAATCACCCTGAACTTCGGCGGTTCCGTGCTCTCTCCCCACTGGCCAGATGTGGAGAATTTGAAGCTTGCAGCGAAGGTGGTGAGGGAACTGGTGGAAAGAAAACATGAAGTACTGGTGGTGGTTGGAGGAGGGGAACCCGCCAGAAAATACATACAGGCTGGGAAGGAACTGGGTGGAACGGAAGTGCTCCTCCATGAACTCGGAATAGAAATCACGCGCCTCAATGCACGCCTGCTTGCCATGGCCCTGGGGGACCTCTCCGAACCTTCTCCTCCCACCACCTTCAGGGAAGCCTCCCAACTGATGCTGAGGGGAAAGGTTCCCGTAATGGGGGGGACAGTACCAGGACATACCACCGATGCCGTTGCCGCCATGGCCGCGAAAGCCACCAATTCTTCCTTGCTCCTCTTCGTGACGGATGTGGATGGAGTTTATACCTCCGATCCCAAGCTGGACCCCACTGCCAAAAAGCTCGATAGGATTGGTACAAAAGAACTCCTCGAACTGGTGGGGACAAAAGTATCACCTGGCATGAGAACTATTTTGGATCCCGTGGCCGTGAAGCTCCTCCAGCAGCTAAGGATAAGGACTTTGGTAATAGGAAAGAAAGAAATCCCTAGGATACCCCTCATAGTGGAGGGAGGAGAACACTCTGGAACGGAAATCTTAACGGGGTGAAAAGATGGTGGAAGACCACAGACACTGCCTTTCCTGTGGAAAGGCGGTGGAAAGGGATAAACTTTTCTGTTCATCTTCCTGTGAAGAGCTCTTCAAGAAACAGCAGGAGAGAATGAGGAAGGCTAGAACTTTCTCCCTCTTGCTACTCTTCCTCCTCCTCTTCCTCCTTGTGGCTCTTTCCCTCCTCCCCGGATGACTTAAAAGGGACTAGGGGGACGAATCACGCCTGCCCTTGATGACCATCAACAGCTCAGGCTCCTGTAACCCGATTACCTCCACACCTTCTCCACGGTAAAAAACCTCTTTCCTGATCCTCACATCCCCGGGACCGAGTTCTATCCTTTCCCCATCGAGTTCCACCGTGACTGGGCCACTTTCCAGCCTTTTAGCCACCTCCCTACCATGTTCCCTGAGGTATTCCACGAGCCTTCCTATCTTGGAGCGGAGCTTGGGTCCCAGCCTAGAGGGGTCCGGTTCCACGGACACCACTCTTTCCTCCAGCTCTGGTTTCTCGGAGGAGAGGTAGAGTCTCTTCAAGTGGGCCGTGGCCACCAAATCCTCTTCCACCTCCTTGAGCCTCTCGAGCACCGGGGGAGAGGCGTAAATCCTCACCTCTTCCAGTTCCCTGTTGAGGGGGATACCGCGGGAGGATTTGAACCGGCGTAGAAGGCCCAGCACGGAATGAAGGAGCTCTGCCGTCTTCTCCGCCTCCTCGTCCACCCTCTCCTTTTCTGGGGAAGGCCATGGGGCGAGATGGACGCTTTCGTAACCCTCGTCCCTCAGGTAGGTCTGGTAGATTTCTTCCGTGAGATGGGGAATGAAGGGGGCGAGGAGTCTGCATACTTTGGAGATCACTTCTCTCAACACATATCTCACCTCTTCGGAACGATCGCTGTAAAGTCGGTGCTTGATTTCCTCTATGTAGAGATCGCAGAATTCGTGCCAGACGAAGGACTGGAGGGAGATGAGGGCCTGATTGAACTGGAAGTCCTCCAGCAAGGAGGTAACCCTCTCCACCAGTTTCTGAAGCCTACTCAGGATCCACCTGTCCACCGTCCTCAGGTTGAGCCCCTCCGGCCCCCTGACATCCCTTAGGTGAGGACCCGCAAACCTGACGGCGTTCCAAAGCTTTTGTAAGAACCTGTAACCGTGTATCACTTCCTTCCAAGAAAAGGGAACATCGGACCCGGTGGAGGCCGCCAGCACGCTCCACTGTCTGAGGGCATCGGCTCCGTATTTTCCGTAGACTGAGGAGGTCTCGATGAAATTGCCCAAAGACTTGGACATCTTTCTGCCATCCTCCCCAAAGACCATCCCGTTGATGAGAACCGTTCGGTAAGGGGTTTCACCGAGTAGAGCGAGATGTCTGACCAAAAGGTAATAATCCCAAGTCCTTATGATGTCCGTTCCGTTCGGTTGAAGATCCGCGGGAAAGAGCCTGCGGTCGAGTTCTGGCCATCCCGCATGAACGGCGATGGTGATGGAGCTGTCCATCCAAGTATCCAAGACATCCCTTTCCCCTTCGAATTCCTCACCTCCACACTTCGGACATCTCCCCCTAGGTTTGTCCTTGAGCGGGTTCACGGGTAATTGATCCTCCTCCGCCACCAAGGGTTCACCACATCCCTTGCAGTACCAGACGGGGATGGGGGTGGCGAAGATCCTCTGCCTAGAAATCACCCAATCCCAATCCATCGAATTGGCCCAATCCACCAAACGCTGTCCCATGTACTCTGGTACCCACCTAACCTTCTTCGCCTCCTCCACTACCTTCTCCTTCAAATCCAGAACCCTCATGAACCACTGTCTTTTCGTCAGGATCTCCACGGGTGTCTTACACCTCCAACAAACCCCTACGCTCTGCCGGAGGTTTTCCTCCCTGAGCAGCTTTCCCTCCTTCCTGAGGTCCTCCAAGATGGCCTTCCTCGCCTCCTCCACGCTCAACCCTGCATATTTTCCCGCCTCCTCCGTCATCCTTCCCCTCTCATCCAACAACCTTATCACTGGAAGGCCGTGTCTTGCCACCCATTTCACGTCGGTCTTATCCCCATAGGTACAGATCATCACAATACCGGTACCGAAGTTTGGATCCACCTCTGGGTCCTGAATAACCTCCACCTTCCTCCCACAAGCAGGAACTTCCACCCTCTTCCCCACGTATTGTCTATACCTCCCATCATCCGGATGGACTGCAACGGCCACACAAGCGGGCAAGTATTCTGGGCGGGTGGTGGCTATGATCAGCTCTCCACCCTCCTCCAGCGAAAACTTCAGGTAATTCAACTTCCCCTCCTTTTCCTCATATTCCACCTCTGCATCGGCTATGGCTGTCTCGCATCTAGGGCACCAGTTGACGGGATGTTCACCCCGATAGATCCTCCCCTGTTTGTAGAGTTTCACGAAGGAGAGCTGAGTCCTCCAAAAATAGGAGGGATCCATCGTCCTGTACTCCCTCGTCCAGTCTATGGAAAAGCCCAAAGAACGCATCTCCTTTCTCATCTTCTCTATGTTTTCCTCGGTGAGCTTCACACAGAGTTCCCTGAACTTCTCTGGTGGAAGATCACCCTTTCTTATCCCATATTTCTTTTCCACCTGAACTTCCGTGGGAAGACCATGGCAATCCCAGCCTTGGGGAAAGAGCACGTTGAAGCCCCTCATGCGTTTGTACCTGGCCACGATATCCATGTAGGTCCAGTTTAAAGCCGTACCCAAATGGAATTCTCCACTTGGATAGGGGGGAGGGGTATCTATCACGTAGGTGGGTGCTTTGCTCTGGGGATCGAACCTGTAGATCCCCTTCTCCTCCCACCATTTCTGCCACTTTTCCTCCACCCTTCTAGGATCGTACTCTTTTGATTGCTGCATCTTTACCTGCATAAACATCGAAATAAAAAAAGGTTGGGAAAGGGAGTCCCTATAAAAGCCTCAAATTACAAAAAAGAAAGGTAGATGAGCGCCGATTCCTCTCCAGCAGGAAGATCCTACGTGCTGGTGGAAGTGGAACCCGGAAAGGAGGAATATGTGATACCGCAACTACGCAAAATGCCCAACGTAACCATGGTGGACTTCGTACATGGTGATTACGATGTGGTCTGCGTGCTGGAGGGTCCCGTGAGGGATGTGGACAGAACCGTCATCGAAATAAGAAGGATTCCCTATATTCGTAGGACCGTGACCCTCACGGCTTTTAGAGCCAGGCTAAAGTGAGTCGATCAAAAAGCGCGAGAGCAAGGGTGGGAGAGCTTGGGGATTAGAATTGCTGCTGCCGGAGACATTCATTCCCCCAAATACCTCGACCTCTTCAGTGAGGCTCTAAAGAGGATGGGAAAGGTAGATCTCTTTTTGCTGGCAGGAGACCTCGTATACAAAAACGACCACACTCAGCTCCCTCCCCTCTTAGAAATCCTAAGGAAGTTCCATCGGGGGGAAGTCTTGGCCTGTTTTGGGAACGAGGAATACCTTCAAGACAGACAAAAATACTTGGCGCTGGATCTTCGCTGGATAGAGAGTGAAGCCGTGGTGCTGGAAATGGGGGGGACCAGAATAGGTGTAGTAGGCTCGCAGGGATCCCTCTCCCGTCCCACTTACTGGCAACGCACTCATCTTTCCGGAATCTCCAAGATTTACGCCGAGAGAGTGAAGTTGCTCGACAGGTTGTTGGGGGAGCTCGATACGGACATCAAGGTGGTCCTCACCCACTATGCCCCCACTTTTGTCACTCTGAAAGGAGAGAACCAAGACTCCTGGCCTGAGATGGGGAACAAAAAACTGGAGGAGGTAATAGAGAAAAGACAGCCCGACCTCTGGATCCATGCACATGCACACAAGTCCTCGGTGCTAGAAGTTTCTTTGGGCAGGACGCTTGTGGTCAACGTTTCCCTTCCCGCTAGGAAAGAAATTTACGTGACGGATCTCCCACGGAAGAGCGGACTTGATACCTTTCTGGCAGTTAGGTGAGAAAACTCAAGAAGGCCCCACCACCTATTGTACCCAGGGTAAACATCGAAAGGGAGAGGGGAAGACCGGAAGCGAAAAGGGTTCCCCTTTCCGTTCCTTCCATTTCTGAAAGGAGGTGGAGGAGGAAAAGGGTAAGGATCAGCTGGTAGCTACCAAGTAAGAAGAGGAGAAGGGGAGGGGGAAGGAAGCTGGGTAAGAAACCCATTCCCCTCTTCCAGAGAACGGAGTACATCTGACAGGTCAAGGAGATGATCAGGGGTGAAAAGAAGAGGGCCATAGAACGCATGGAAGAAGAAATCTCCGCCAGTTCCTGCCTCCCCCAACGCTCTACCTCCCTCAACTTTCTCAAATGGGAAGAAAGCTGCAGGGCTGCCTCTCCAGTCGCCCTCTCGCTGCGTTCTGCCAACCCGAGAAGGAGGAAAAGAGTACCCTTTACTAGCCTAGAAGGTGAATCCTCCCATCTCTCCCAAAGCTTCCCCCTGTTCTCGCTTGCCCTTCTCAATGCTTCCTCCATCGGTCTGCCTTCCCTCAACCTACTTCCCAGCTCTTGTAGGAATCCTGGAAAATCCTCCTCCATTTCCAGCGAGCGGAGGTGTTCTCCCCCATCCCGCTTGGAGAGGAAGTAGAGGGAAAGGAGGAGGACTACCAACCAAAGAAAACCCAACACCCCTGGCTCGGAGGGGGGAAGCGAACGGAAGAGGGGAAAGAGAAGGGGGAGGGGTAAAAGGAAGAAGAATATTCCAGCCGACGGCGAATCGTGTGGAGATGAGAAGAGGGGACGCTTGGAAAGAATCCAAGAGCTCAGGAGATAGAGTGTTGAAGGAAGAAGAAAGCCGTAGAGCATGACTAGAGGGAGGGGACTGGAAAGGAGACCCGTGGAACCCAAAACCGGAACCAAGGTGAGGAGACAAAGGGGGAGCACTACCCCGAAGGAATAGAGGAGGAAAAGGGGAAGCTTCACCCACCCCAGAAAACTCCTCAACCTCTCCCTCACTTCTTCGAGAGAAGTTTCCAGCGCCTGCTCCAAGGCCTTTCTCCTGTCTTCCTCCCCCATCTTCACCGAAGCTAGGAGGAGGGGAAGAGGCTTGGAGAGCTCTGGGGGATTTCCCCACCTCTCCGAGAACCTTCTAAGGACTTCCTCCGCCCCCTTATGAATCCCCAGAAAAAAATTGGAGAGTTCCCTCTTCAGTTCTGGTCCCATCTTCCCCTCCGCATTTTCCGCTGCAAAGGACACGGCTACTTCCAAGTTGGGATTCAAGAGGAGGGAAGAAGAAAGGGCACACAGGAGCCTGGGTACTTCCCCCCTTCCCCTCTCCCTTTCCTTCTCCATCTGCCTAATGGGGTGGGTCCTAACCCACCAATAAACCAAGGGAGGAAGAAGGAGGAGGGGGAGGAACTTCGGGGAAAGGAGTAAGAGAAGGAAAAGGGGAAGCAGGGAAAGGAGGGAGGAAAGGAGGGCAAAAGCCTTCACTTCCCCCATCCCTATTTCCCACCTTAGGAACCTCAAACTCTCTTCCAATTCAGTATCTTCCTTCCACCGCTTACCCAACCACTTGCCTGCCCATCTGCAAGAGCGGATGAAAAAATTCACTCGACTGCTTTTCTCAACCATTCCTTCCACCTCTTTTCCACTCTCTCGGGAAGGGGCCTTCCCCCCTCCACTTCTTCCTCCCAAAGCAGCCTAAACCTCTGATTGGAGCGGAAGAGGAACCTAGCCTCCAGAAGCTCCGGTCTCCCCTTCCTCGAACTCGCCTCCACGAGCGTTCTGAGAAGCTTCTCCTTCAACCTCCAATAGGACAGGAGAGTACGGAGATCCATTCCCCACTTCCTCGCCACGGAACGAAGGAGCTCTGAGGCCTTCCATCCCTTCATTACGAATCTATCCCTCCCCACCTCATACCTCACCAGTTCCCTGAACTCTCCCTCCTTCCCCTTCACCACCTCCGCCACCTGCACTACCTTCCTCCTCTTCTTCATCCCTCCGAGGGGCCTGATGGGAGCAGTTGACACCACGGCATCCACGGCCATGAAAGAAGAGGGCTGCACTCCCAAGTCATGAACCACCCTCTCGAAGACTTCCCGCGCATTGGCCCCGTGGATGGTTCCCATCACGCAGTTCCCCGCCGCCCCCACCCTCATCGCTTCGAAGAGGGTTCTGGCCTCGGGGCCCCTTACTTCTCCCACCACCAACACGGATTCTCCGAGCCTAAGGGCGGTCCGCAGGGCCTCCTCCGCAGAGGGTTCAACTTCTGTTCTACCTATCGGTGAACGTATGCGAAGAGTCTGTACCTTGAATCCCAACGCGCGAAGAAAGGCAGAGGGAAGCTCGGCCGTGTCCTCGAGCAGGAGAATCCTCAACTTGGGAGGAAGTTCGAAGAGGAGACTCGTGAGGAGGGAAGTCTTGCCCGAGCCCCTCGTACCCGTCAGGAGAAGGGAAGCCTGTGCATCCACTAAGAGGCTAAGGAGAGAAGCCGTGGAAGAATCGAGAAAACCCATTTTCACAAACTGGGGGAGGGTCCAGGGAGAGGAGCGGTGTTTCCTGAAGGAAAAGGCCTTTCCTTCCGGGCTGAGGGGAGGTCCTATAGCCGTAATCCTCACTTCCCCAAGCTCTGCCTCCAGTACGGGATCAGCCTCGGAAAAGGGTCTGCCGCTTAGGGCCCTCAACCTTGAAACCAAAAGCTCCGCTTCCTCCTCCGAAGGATAAACGTTCGTGAGACACTCCTCGAAATCCTGATGGTAAAGGTGAATGGGGGTCTCTCCGGGTGGGGCATCCAGATAGATATCTTGGACCTTCTCGTCCGAGAAAAGGAGTTCCAGCACTCCAAAACCCACGGTAAACCTGGTCAGGGACTCCGAAAGACGGTATATCTCTTCCTTTCCAGTCCTCCAACCCCTCCTCCCCATCTCCTCCGCTATCCTCTTCGCCGACAGTCTCCTGATCTTTTCCTCCAGAACTTCCCTGTCACCCTCTAAAGAAGGAGGATCCCGGAAGAGGTTTTCCCTGAGCTCGTGGAGAAGCCTCACGAAGTCCGGAGGAAGAAAACACTCGTTGGGAAAGAGGAAGTAGAGGAACTGAGAAGTGGGAGGATATCTGTAAATTTTCACCTTTCCTCCTGGCAAGCTGTATTCCTCTACAGGCTCCGAGCCAAGTGGAGGATCCATCCTCAGCTTGGAGAACATGAAAGAAGGGCGGAGTTTGGGCCCGGCAAGCCTTCCCTCCCTGAAGACCTCCTCACAAGTTTTTCTCAGTTCTTCCCACATGGGGCGCAAGAACTCCTTTAGGAAGAAGGAACGGCATTCCCTGCATTTCCCACTTCCCCCTTTGGATAGGGCCTCCATCTCCCCGAGAAAACCCCTCAATTTCTCCTTGGCCTGAAGGGGAGAAAGGGAAAGACGGGAGGAAAGAGAAGAGAGGAGGTTCTTCCTCTCCCCCTCGCATCTTCCACATCCCACACAAGTTTTCATCATTGCTCTGAGTTCCCAGTCGAAAAGGAGAAAAGCTAGCTTTTTCAGACCCTTCAGTTCTTCCCCCGCATATTCCTTCTCGTAGGCTCCGGGAAACTGTACCTCTTCTACCTCGGGGCAATCAGCCAGTCCCCGAAGCAAGCCCTCCATGCACTTGCTGGAGAGCCCCGGATCTGCACTCTCCCCACAGGTTTCGCATTCGAAGCGCAGAACCCTCTTCCTGCCAAATCTCAGGATCCTGAAACCACAAACCAATCATTTTCCCTCCAAAAGACGGCGGAGACACTCCTCCAGCATTCCAACCCTTTTTTCCAAGTGCTCCAAGCGCTGCTCCAACACCCTGAAGTCGTTGAGGAGTTGAGAAATCCATCTACCGTGCTCCACCAGCACCGAAGTCTTTTTTCTCCATCCCACGGTTTTCCCTCCTCAACTCCCTAAACTCCGAGAAGAGGCGCAGGACCCTGAGGAGGGCTTCCTTCACTTCCCTCCTTTCCATTTCCCTCTTACCCCAAGGGGAGGAAAGCAGGAGGGCCCAAGTGGTTTCCCTTATCGCGCCCTCCTCCCTCATTTCTTCCACCAACCTTCTCAGCTCCAAGGGAGGGTCTCCTCGTAGACGTTCCCTCAACCTTTTTTCCAACACTGAGAGACCCTCCTTCAACCTCCTGAACTCGTAAATCCTAATCCTCCTCCACTCCTCCCTGAGAAAGCCAGACCTGCAACCCCTATCGGAATCCTTCAGCCTGAAGCTCAGTTCCTCCATCCACTGGAGAACCGATGCTATCTCCGGATCGGAGCTAAGGGAAGGTCTGGACCTTATTTCCAAAAGCAGTTCCAGAATCCCATCAAAGAAAGATGGAGAAAGCCTTTCCTCCCCCGCCAACTTTTCCACCCTTCTCAAAAGTTCCTCATGCATGCTCTCCCTCCAAGGCCCTGCGCAGATCCTCCTCCACCCTTCGTAGGGCCTGTAAGAGGTCGTTCCTTCTTTCTACCAGCTTTCCCTTCTGCCAGACGAAAAGATACCAAAGGACCGCTAGGAGGAGAAGAAAGGGGAGCGAACCCATCGGAGTTGTTTGAGATGGAGGAATTTTAAAACGGAGAAATCAGCGGCGTTTGAGGAGAAGGATCAGGACTACTACCACCACTAACCCTGCTACCGCGGATAGAAGGAGCTCGGAGGGCAGAGGGAGTGGGGAAGGTGCGGGTTCGATAACCACCGTAAGGAACATGGTGCTCTCCGAGGAAACCTCCCCATAGGGGCTGCGGGCCCATACCTCTGCCCTCAAGGGAGAATTCTCCGCTCCCCTCAAGGGCTCCAAGTAGAAATCCACCTCCACCTCCTCCCTGGGAGACAGCCTCTTCACCATCTGTGGGGCCACGGGACGGAAAGAGTCCTCCTCCACTTCCAAGCGCACGGTTAGATCTTCGAGAATGCTCCTGCCAGTATTTCTCAGAGTTACCATCACTGCTATTTTTCCATTCTCCAGTCCCCCTCTCTTCAGGTCCGCTTCCACCGCTGCCTCCCTGTAAAGGTAGAGGAATTTTTCCAGCTTCGTTCCCCCACTCCATTTCTCACCCGGAATGCTCACCCTTCCGTTCTTTACCAAATTGGAACCATCGCTGGAGAAGAGGATGAGATGATCCTCCCCCAGTTCCCCAAACTGTCCTCCCATCCAAGTCTCGTCCACCGGCACCCATCCCACACCCGGGAGGTACAGGATTGCAAAGGCATGCCCCATTTCCTCGGCGTTTTCACCCAGCTTGGAGTTGTAGCCATATCCAGCTAGGAACTTGGCGGGAAGACCGGAGAGCCTAGCCAGCGCAATGAAGAGGTTGGTGAACTCCGTACACTTTCCCACACGGCTTCGATAGGCCTGAAGGGCACTCTGATCCTGAGCCCATTTGACATAACTCAGATGGTTTTTCACGAACTCGAAGAGGTTCTTGGCGGTCAAATAGGGGGTTTCCCCCCTCAACTCCTCCGCCTTCTCCTTCAACTCCGGAGCATCCTCCCAGAGGTTCGGGACGGGGACCGTGAACTTCAGGAGCTCTTGTGGGATTTCCCCCTCCCCCTCCAGCCTTTCCCACTTCCTTCCTTTCACCCTCAGGAGCTGGATTAGGCGGACCTCCTTCCAACTTCCTGGAGGAAGCTTTCCCAAAAGGAACTTCAAGATCCTATTATCCTCCCCGCGAAACTCTTGCGGCATGGGAGAGAAGTTCTCTTCCAGTACCACTTGGAAATCCCACCCGAAGTTCTCGTTGTCAAAGGCAAAGACCTCTAGCCAACCCTCTACTTCGGAGGAACTGGTGTTGGTGAGCCTGTAGGTGGCTTGGAAGGAATAGACAGAAGAACCGGCGAAGGAGGGAGGAAGGAGGAAAAGAAGAAGGAGGGAGGAGAGAAGGGGACAAATCCACCTGTTCATAGTTTCCGTTCGTTTTTTCTCCTTATAAAAAACTTACTCCCCATCCCGACCGATGAAAACGGAAAAGTTGATCTTGATCTGTGCGGTCATGGGACTTCTCCTGATTTACCTGGGGTTCAGGCTCTCCGAACCGGAAAGGCTTGAGGTTTCCTCCCTCACCAAGGAAAGGTTGGGGAGTACGGTCCTCCTCTCCGGAAGGGTGATGGACTTGAGTGAGCATCCCGATGGACATCTCTTCCTGAAAGTGGGGGAGGAGAACCTTACCGTTTCCGTTCCCCTTTTCGCAGGGGTGAGGAAAGGAATGGAGAAGAGAATAGAGTTGCTGGATTGGGTGGAAGTGAGGGGAAAGGTTAAGGAATGGAAGGGGGAGCTCGAAGTGGTCCCAAGCAAGCCTGGAGATATCAGGATCAAAAGGGAAGCTCCACGCAGGGTTGGTGAAATAGGGAAGGAAGAAGTGGGGAAGCTAGTAAAGGTAGAGGGTAGGGTGAAGGAAGTAACGAAGGTGGGAGAGAACTTCCTCCTCCTAACCCTAGAAGAGGATGGGGAAGAACTCAGTATCTTCCTTCCCTTCAGCATCGGGGTGAAGGTGGGAGAGAGGATCGTGGCGGCTGGAAGGGTACAGCTTTACCGAGGAAAACTGGAAGTAGTGGTGAAAAGGAACACCCATCTGTACTTCTACTAACAATGGAATTTCTTTTGTGCTTCTTGCTGGGGATGGGGCTCGGGATTTTCGCCGGGCTCCTTCCGGGTATACACGTGAACAACCTTACCCCCTTAATACCCCTCCTTATCCTTTCCCTTCACTTTCCACCCCTCGCTGGGGCCATGGTTGTCGTTACCATGGCGGTAGTACAAACCTTCATCAGTTACCTTCCCTCAACCTTCCTTGGAGTTCCTGAAGAGGGTACTGCCCTTTCCGTGCTCCCCTCCCACAGAATGGTGCTGGAAGGAAAGGGTTATCTCTCCCTGAAAATCACAACTACCGGTTGTCTCTGGGGTCTCTTCATGGGCGTGCTCTTCGCCCTGCTCCTAGCGGAAATCTTTGGAAGAATCTATGCGCTCTTGAATCCGCTCATTGGATGGATCTTGCTTGCCGTGATCCTCCTGATGATCCTCTCGGAAGGGAGCCTATACCGCATGCTCTGGTCCCTCCTCATTTTTCTTCTCTCCGGAGCCCTCGGTTTGCTCACGCTCGACCTGGGTGGCAAGGTACTCATGCCCCTCCTAACCGGACTCTTCGGAACTAGCGTGATGCTGGAGAGTCTTGCCTCGAGAAAGAAGCTACCAGAACAGAAAGTAGAAGGGGAATTCAGACCTTCCCTTCCACCCCTCCTCTCGGGAGTGGGGGCCGGAATCTTCACGGGCTTCCTTCCAGGAATAGGGCCCGCCGAGGGAACGGTGCTCTCCCAGCTACTCACCCGCTCGAAGAGGGTGGAGGACTTCCTCTTCTCGGTGAGCGTGGTCAACATGGTGAAGGTACTCTTTTCCTTCGTGGCCCTCTACGCCATAGGCAAACCTAGGAGTGGAGCAGCGATAGCAGTGGGGGAGCTCCTAGAGATGGGAAGGGGAGAACTCCTCTCCCTTCTAGGCGTGGCATTGCTGGCTGGTGCTCTCTCCACCCTCTTGGTCCTTCCCCTGGGAAGGCTGGTTTTCTCCAAAATCTCAAAAGTTCCCTACAGGATCCTCTGCCTTTCCATTTTCTTCTTCATCCTTTTCCTCACCCTTTTCCTCTGTGGTCCAATCGGTTTACCCCTCCTCTTCACGGCCACTGCCATAGGCCTTCTCCCTGGAAGGGTGGGAGTAAGGAGATCCCACGGAATGGGGGTAATCCTCCTTCCCTGTACGCTCTATTTCCTCGGCCTTAGGAGTTTGTAAGAGAAGATAGCCAAGAAAAAGAGGAGAAAGGAGAGGATCAAAAAGATCCATTCGTTTGCCTCCGAAAAGTTTTCCTTTTCCCTTTGGAGGAGGAGGGAAAATCCCAAACCTACTAGGAGGCAGGGAAAAAGTTGAGAGGAAGGCTCCACCAGGAGAAAGCCTGAGAGGATGGAAGCCAGGGCCAGGCAAAGAAGGGAGAAATCCAAAAAGGAGGAGGGAAGGGGGGTGGAGGCTTCCAAGAGTAGGAAGGAACCCACGAAGACCAGACAAAGGGCTAGAGGGAGCCTGAGGGACACAGAGAATTTACTCCATCCGATAAAAAAGGAATGATGAGGCTTGCTGCCCTCTGCTCCGGAGGAAAGGATTCGGCCCTTGCGATGTGGAGGGTGGTAAAGGAAGGTCACAGGATAGAGAAGGTGGTCACCCTCTTTCCCCGCAGGGAGGATTCTTGGCTCTTCCACTATCCCAACGCTAGGTTGGCCGGACTCTTCGCCGAATGTGCCGGTTTTCCCTTCCTAGGGGTGGAAAGCTCCGGGGAAAAGGAAAAGGAGATGGAGGAACTGGAAGAGGTATTAAGGGGTCTCGAAGTGGAGGGAATAGTGAGTGGGGCGGTGGCCTCCAACTACCAGCGCAAGAGGGTGGACGAAATCTGTAGGAGACTGGGAATCAAGGCCCTCCATCCCCTTTGGGGGGAGAGTCGCCCTTCCCTCCTGAGAGAACTCCTCGAAGAGGGTTTCGAGGTGATGATAACCTCCGTTTCGGCCGAGGGATTGGGGGAGGAGTGGCTTGGGAGGAAGTTGGATGAAAGGAGTGTGGAGGAGCTGCTGGAGAAGAGCTCGAGATACGGTTTTGATCCTGTGGGGGAGGGGGGAGAATACGAAACCTTCGTTCTTTCCTCCCCTTTTTCCAAACGCAGGATCGAAATCGTTAGGGCCAGGAAGATATGGAAGGGGAGCAGTGGCTATCTCCTCATAGAGGAGGCTAGGATAATTTGACCACCCTCCTTTACTCGCAGGAATTCCTGAAACATCATCCTGGCAGAAACCATCCCGAATCCCCGCGCAGGCTTAGGGCCATCGTGGATACGCTGAAAAAGGAGGGATGGTGGTATTCATCCAAAATAAAGGTAATCCATCCCTCCCCCTGCACGGAGGAGGACTTACTGCTGGTCCACGAACCTTCCTACCTACAGCTCCTCGAGAGGATGGAGGAAAGGGAAATGGAACTGGATTCGGACACCCCCCTGAAGAAGGGGACACTGGAAATTGCCAAGTTAGCGGTAGGGGCAGCTCTTGAGGCAGGAAAGGGTGTGAAGTCTGGTAAGTGGAAGAATGCCTTTGCCCTTCTGAGACCTCCAGGACATCACGCGGGTAGGGGTACTGGAGGAGGTTTCTGCTATTTCAACAACATCGCCATAATGGTGGAAAGGATGAGGGAAGATTTGGGGTTGAGGAAAACCCTCATCTTAGATTTGGATGCCCACCATGGAAACGGGACTCAGGAAATTTTCTACAGCGATCCTGAAGTCCTCTTCCTTTCCCTACACCAGGATCCCCGTACCCTCTATCCCTGGTGTGGTTTCGTAGACGAACTGGGAGAAGGTGAAGGAGAGGGATTCAATGTAAACGTCCCTCTCCCTCCTGGAAGTGGAGAAGGGGAATATGCCTACGCGATGGAGGGAATTTTCCTCCCGCTATTGGAAGAATTCAAACCAGAAATGGTAGCGGTTTCCCTTGGGTTGGATCCCTTGAAAGAGGATCCCCTCACCCAACTGGAGCTTCTCCCCTCCTCCTATGCTTGGCTGACGGGGATGATCGTGGAAGGTGCAAAGAGGTGTGGGGCGAAGGTGGTGATGGTGCTGGAAGGTGGCTATGCCCCCTCGAGCATGGGGAAGGCCGTGGTGGAAGTGGTGAAGGTCCTGCTGGAGGAAAGGGGTCCTCCTCCCCCTCCACCCAAGGAAGTAAAGGCTGTGGAGGAGCTCAAGAGTTTACTGCGCAACTATTGGAAGCTCTGAATCACAAGAGGAGTTCTATCCAGAGCAGTAGGGAAATCACACCCATCACGGGAAGGGTCAGGGCAAACCCATACTTGCTGAACTGGGAGAAGGTCACGGAATAGCCCTTGTCGGAAAGGAGCTTGGCCCACATGAGTCCCGCCAAGGCCCCTGTGAGGAAGAGGTTAGCTCCCAAGTTGCTCCCGGCAATCAGTCCGAGCGTGGATGCCAGCTTGAGATCACCCTGCGGGGAAAATTCTGGGCTTTGAAAGGTTCTAACGATGAAAAGGGTCATGGGATGATTGTTCATCACTCCTGCCAATAGCGAGGAAAAGAGAGTGAGGAGGAAGAGGGTGGGAAGGAGACCGCCCAACGAAGAAAAGACTGGTGCCAGGAGATCCGTCCAACCACAGGCGGAAAGGGCTTCCATCTGGATGAAAAGGCCCACCAAGAAGGGGACCAGTTTCCAAGGGAGCCTAAGGAGGGGTGGGACTTTTTTTCCGTAGGTAAAGAAATCGAAGATCAGGAGGAGGAGGGCCATCGAGGCCACACCCACCCACATGGGAACCTTCCTGAGGTCTGCAGGAAGGGACATGAAAAGGATGGCACCCGCCAAGCCTGCCACCCCCACCCAAACACCCTTTCCCTTCCTCAACACCGAACTCGGTTCTATATCGAGGAGTTCCACTTTCTCCGGTATCCTGCGGCGGAAAAGGACGTAGAGGAATCCAAACCCGACGAAGGCTCCCACCAAGGAGGGAAGAAACATCCACTTAGCGAATTCCAAAAAAGAAAGTCCCATGGAATCGGCGGCGATGATGTTGGTGGGATTGCCTATGTAGAGGGCCATTCCAAGCGTGTTCACGGTGAAGAACTGACAGAAGAGGAAGGGAAGGGGATCCGCTCCACTCTTTTTCGTCATGTAAAAAATGATGAGGGTCATGGTGAGGATCACGATATCGTTGTCCGTAAAAAGGGTGAGGAAGGAAGTGAGGAGAAAGAAGAGAAAAAAAAGTCTCCTACCGGATCCCTTCGAGAAGCGGGTGATGTGGAGGGAGAGATACTCGAAAAATCCACGATAGTCCAGGGAAACGCAGAGATAGGAGAGGGAAAGGATCAAGAGGAGGATGGAATAGGGATGAAAACCATTCCTTCCCACGACTCCTCCCACGATCGTATCCACATCCGCATACCCAGTGAAAAGGAGAAAGAGAACTCCTAGAAGGGGCGCCCATCCGTAGTCTATGTGAAAGTACTTCGAGGTGAAGGGAATCCTGAAGAGGGGATGCCTAAAGATGAGGAAAACGGTGAAAACAAAGATGAACAGGGGAACGGGGGAAGGAACGCTCAGCCCTACCACCCAACTACACGGGTTGACCGGGCTTCCTGACGAGCACGGCTACACAGGGTGAATTTTTGACCACGTAATCGGAAACACTCTCCGTGAAGTAGCCCAACACTCCCTTTCTCGGAATGGTCCCTAGCACGATCACGTCACAATTTTTCTCTTTAGCAAAGGAGATGATGGCCTTTCCCACCTCCGTGGCCTCCACCACATGGAATTCGGTCTTCTTCCCTTCTTTCTCGAAGAGCTCCTTTACCCATGCGAAGCCCTCTTCCGCCTGCTTCTTTCCCAACTCGGTGAGGAGACGTACCACATGGAGGAGGTGGACTTCCGTATCCGGGGAACTGAGTTTCAGGGCTACCTCTACCACTTCCTTGGGGGTAGCCTCGGTCAAACAAAGGAGGAGACGCTTGAACATCATTTTCCTCTGAACCCCCCATAATAACCTTTTACCCCCCTCTTCCCAGCAGGATGATGGAACTTTACAAAAAGATTCTGGAGAAGATCGAACCCACGCAGGAGGAGAGGAAGAAAGCGATGAACCTCTCCAATAGCCTCCTCTCCTCCCTCTCCGAGGAACTCCTCCGGAGGGGGATAGAAGCCGAAGTGAGGGTAGAAGGATCCTTTGCCAAGGATACTTGGCTTAGAGGGGAGAACGATTTGGACCTTTTTGTCCTTCTTCCACCCTCTTTCCCCGACGAGAAGTTGAGGGAAGTGGTGGAAGTGGCCAAAACGCTGAAGGGAAAGAAAAGGGAGAGATATGCCGAGCATCCCTACTTGGAAATCCAGATGAAGGGATACAGGGTTGAAGTGGTGCCCTGTTTCAAGGTAGAGGATCCCTCCCAGCTACGCTCTTCGGTGGATCGAACACCCTTCCATACGGAATATGTAAAGAGGAGGCTGAGCGAGGATCTCAAGAGGGAAATCAGGCTCCTCAAGAGGTTCATGATGGGGATAGGATGCTATGGAGCAGAGTTGAGGGTTGGGGGTTTCTCCGGTTACCTGTGCGAACTTCTGATCCTCCATGCCCAGTCCTTCGAGGGACTGATAAGGGAAGCCAGGGGGTGGAAACCTGGACAAGTGGTGGATCTGGAGGGTTTCTATCCGGATCCCTCGAAACTCAGGCTGTTCTTTCCCGAACAGCCTCTGATAGTGGTGGACCCGGTGGACAAGAGCAGGAACGTGGCGGCTGCCGTTTCCTTTCAGAAGTTCTCCACCTTCGTTCTGGCTTGCCGTGACTTCCTGAGGAAACCTTCCGAACGCTTCTTCTTCCCCAGACCTCCGAGAGTGCTCGGTAAGGGTGAGCTCCGGAAGCTCATGGAGAGGAGGGGAACGGAGATTTTCTGCGTGACCTTCAGGACCCCCCGCGTGGTGGAGGATGTGCTCTTCCCCCAGCTCAGGAAAGCGGAAAGGGCCCTGACCTTCACGTTGGGTGAAAGGGGCTTCCAAGTGCTGGGCAGCGAAGTATGGTCGGGGAAGCGCTTTTCCGCCATCCTCCTCGAGGTCTTTCCTCCTTCCCTCCCCGCGCTGGAAGTGAGGAGGGGACCTCCCCCCTCTGCCCCGGAAGAGGACTTCCTAAGGAAGTATTTGGGGAGGAAGGGGACCTGGGCCGGTCCCTACGTGGACATGGAAGGGAGACTGGTGTTCGAGGTAGAGAGGAAAAAGAGGGAAGCAAAAAAGGTGCTGGAAGAAACCGTGAAAAGGGGTGAAGGGTTGGGAAAACATGTGGGGGAAGCCCTTTCTAAGAGTTTCAGGATCTACCGCGGAAGGGAGACCTTGGGACTTGGGGAAGACTTCCTTTCCTTCCTCTCCGAATACCTGACCAAATGCCTTCCGTGGTATAGGTAGATGTCCGAGAGGGCCTTCGTGGAAGGTTTACCCAAAGCGGAGCTCCACCTGCACCTCGAGGGTACGCTGGAACCGGAGCTCATGTTCGAACTGGCAGGGAAGAGAAGGGTGGAACTGGGATATCGCTCGGTGGAAGAGGTGAGGAGGGCCTACAGATTCAGGAACCTCCAGGATTTCCTCAACCTTTACTACAAGGGGGTGGAGGTGCTGAGGGAGGAGGAAGATTTTCGGGAACTCACGCTTTCCTACCTCAAGAAGGCGCGCTCCCAGACCGTCCTGCATGCCGAAGTCTTCTTCGATCCCCAGGCCCACACACGTAGGGGGATAAGGTTCGAGAAGGTGGTGGAAGGAATCCATTCGGCCCTGAGGGAGGCGGAGAAAATGGGAATGACAACCAGACTCATCATGTGCTTCTTGAGGGACTTACCCGAAGAGGAGGCGGTCAAGACGTTGGAGGAGGCCCTTCCTTACAAGGAGTGGATCATAGGAGTGGGGCTGGATTCGGCCGAAGTGGGTCATCCACCCTCCAAATTCAAGAGGGTTTTTGAAAGGGCCAGGGAAGAGGGATTCCTGCTCGTGGCCCATGCGGGGGAGGAGGGGCCCCCCGAATACGTATGGGAAGCCCTCGAACTCGGTGTGGCCAGAATCGACCACGGAAACAGGGCGATGGAGGATCCGGAATTGGTGAGGGAACTGGCCAAGAAAGGGATCCCCCTCACCCTCTGTCCCCTCTCCAACCTCAGGCTGGGGGTGGTGAAGGACTTGAGGGAGTATCCCCTCAAGGAGATGATGGAAAAGGGGCTGAAGGTAACGTTGAACTCCGACGATCCAGCTTACTTCGGAGGATACGTGAACGAAAACTACCTAGCCGTACAGGAAGCGCTAGGATTGGGGAGGAAGGAACTCGTTGGGCTCGCCCGGAACTCCTTCGAGGCCTCCTTCCTGGAAAGGAGGGAGAAGGAGAGAAGGCTGAAGGAATTGGGGGAATACGCGAAGGAATGGACCTTTACAGACGGAGGACAAAGTTTTTAAAGTAATGGAATAAATGTCTCGAAAAAAGCCAAAAAATTAACAAAATGTCAAAAAAGGAAAGACTGCTCGTAAAGGTGAGAGAAAGGGCAGGAGAAAGGGGAGTGGAAAAGCTCGAAGCCATTCCCCATCCTGAAGTACATGAGTTCATCGCTAAGGCGGTGGAGCTCTGCGACCCAGAAAGGATTTTCATCTGCGACGATTCCCCTGAGGATCTTGCCTATATCAGGCGCATGGCCCTAGAGAGCGGGGAGGAGAGGCCCCTTTCCACTCCTGGTCACACCTACCACTTCGACGGCTACTTCGATCAGGGAAGGGATAGGCAGGTTACGAAATTCCTAGTTCCCAAAGGAGATTATCTCAGTCCACGCCTGAATCAGGTGGAGAGGGAAGAGGGCCTCTCCGAGATCCTAGGACTGCTGAGGAATTCCATGAGGGGAAGGACCATGATCGTGCGCTTTCTCACCTTGGGACCAAAGGACTCCCCCTTCACCATTCCCTGTATGGAGTGCACGGATTCATGGTACGTGGCCCATTCCGTCAGCCTCCTCTACCGCAGGGGCTATGATACCTTCCTGAAGCTCGGTCCCAGTGCCGAGCTCTTCAAGACCCTACACTCCTCCGGAAAAGTGGATGAGCGGATGATAAGCGTGGAACACGAGAAGAAGAGGATTTACATCGACTACGTCACCAACACCGTTTACAGCGTGAACACGCAGTACGCGGGGAACTCGGTGGGGTTCAAGAAGCTCGCCCTCAGGCTAGCCATAAGGAAGGCCCACAGGGAGGGCTGGTTGGCGGAACATTTCATGATCATAGGGGTTAAGGGACCTGGAGGAAGAAAGACCTATTTGGCCGGAGCCTTCCCCAGTGCCTGCGGGAAGACTTCCACCGCCATGCTCCCCGACGAAACCATTCTCGCCGACGATATAGCCTATGTCAGGAACTTGAATGGAAGTTGCAGGGCCGTAAACATTGAAGCGGGAATCCTAGGAATCTTGCAGGACGTCAACCCCCGGGACGATCCCCTCATCTATCAAGTCCTCACCAGTCCTGGGGAAATCATCTTCTCCAACGTGTTGGTGAAGGACGGGAAGCCCTACTGGCTGGGAATGGGGTGTGAACTTCCCAAGGAGGGGATCAACTTCTACGGAGAATGGAGGGAGGGGGTGGTGGGACCCGATGGGAAACCCGTTCCCCCTGCCCATCCCAATGCCAGATATACCGTGAGCCTGACTTCCCTCCCCAACTGCGATCCCGAGCTGGAGAATCCTTTGGGGGTGGAGTTGGGAGGAATCATGTTCGGGGGAAGGGACTACAGGGCTTTCGTCCCGGTACAACAGGGTTTCAACTGGGAACACGGCATCATCCTGTACGGGGCAGGACTGGAGACGGAAACCACCTTCGCCATCGTGGAGGAACCCAAGTTCGAGATCAACGTGATGAGCATACAGGATTTCCTCTCCATTCCCCTGGGAGACTACATCCGAAACTATCTGGAGTTCGGAAGGAAGCTGAAAAAGGTTCCTTTGGTCTTCGGGGTGAACTACTTCCTGCGCCATCCCAAAACGGGAGAGTACCTGAACCACAGGCTGGACAAGCACGTGTGGGTGAAGTGGATGGAGAGGAGGATCCACGGAGAGATGGGTGCGTTGGTTTCCCCCACGGGTCTCATCCCTAAGCATGAGGACCTCGTGGAGCTTTTCAGGGAGATCAGGGGGAAGGAATATACATGGGAGGAATACGAACAGCAGTTCTCCATCAGGGTGAAGTGGCTCCTGAAGAAGGTTGGAAGGGTAGAGGAGTTCTGGAGGAAGGAAGAAGGCACGCCCAAGGAAGTCTTCGAGGTGCTTGAGGAGACGCGTGAGGGGCTGGAGGAGCTCAAGAAGAGATTTGGGGACCCAGTATCTCCGAGGAAATTGGAGGAGGAATGAGTCTTCTAAAGCATCAGTAATGCACCGGCTCCGATTTCTCTTTCCCTCTGGTTTCCTCCAGAGTACTGGTCCCAAAGTCTGGAAAAGATGAAATCGGACCACACCGGCTTGGTGCGGGGGAGGGGATTTGAACCCCCGAACCCCTAAGGGACCAGATCTTGAGTCTGGCGCCTTTGACCTGGCTCGGCCACCCCCGCCCTTTTTCCTTTCTCCCTACCTCCTCTTAACCGCTATCGTTCGTAGCCGAATAGAACACCCTTTCAGGGTTTTTTTCAGTATATCAGCTCTGGTAGGTACTTCAGGAGGAGGAAGGAACCGAAGAGGAGGAGGAAGGCCCCGCAGGAGGCTAGAAGGATCCTGTGGGCCCTTGTCCCCACGATCCTCCTTCCCCTGGAGGCCAGGCGGGAAACCAGGGAAAACCAGCTGAGGTCGGAGAGACCGTGACCCACCAGCCAGAGGACCACACCTGGATAGGAGGAGAGGGAAAAGGCCTCGAGGAGGGTGGAAAAGCCCACCGTCACCCACCAGAGGGGAACACTTGGGTTCAGGAGGCTACTGAAGAGTACCCCTCCGGGGAGGGGTGGGAGGGAGACCAGGGGAACCCCCTCAGCACCCAGCTTTCCCGCCGCCCTTTTGGCGCTCATCCCTCCCAACAAAAGGAGGAGGCTCCCTCCGAGAAGACCGAGAGAGGTGTGAACGGGGGGCTTCAGGAAGACCCTCAGGCCTGCCAGGAAGAGCGAGAGGAAGAGGGCCTCGGTGAGGAGATGTCCAACCACTACCCTCGGTCCCACCCCCGCTCCCTCCACGGAAGACTTGGCCACCACGTAGACGAGCATGGGGCCTGGAAGGAGGGAACCTGAAAGACCCACGAAGAAACCTATGGGGAGCTGGAGAAGGGCATACATTTACCCCACCGGAAGACACCTTTCCCTGTACTCACAGGATTCACACCTGATCTTGGTGGCGGTGGGCTGGGCCTCCCTCCTCCCCTTCCAATACTGTAAGGCCCATATCAGTTCTCTCCTCCCCCTTTCCCAATCCGGTTCGAAGAGGAAGACTCCCTCCTCCCCCCCTCCTTCGAGCACGAGCTTGGAAATCCTGTCGAAGGGTGGGGAAGAGGAGGGAGGGAGGAGGAAAATGACATACTTCAGATGGGAAGTGTCCATTCCCAACGAACGGAGGAGGAGACAGTAAACCCTTGCCTGGACATGATGGTAATGGGCTGGAGTCCTAGCCTCCGTGAACTTGTACTCCACCACCCTGATGGGTCTCCCCCCCTCGAAGACGAGGGCATCGGGTTTCCCCGTCACGAACACGCCTCCAAAGCTGGAAGCCAAGAAGAGTTCCGTGGCCCAAACGGGTTTTCCCTCGAGGGCGGAACGCAGGATTTCCTCGGGTGTCTTCCGTACCGCCTTTTCCACCAGCTTGGCATGTCTGTTTTCCCCCTCCATCATTTCCTGCGTCCGGATCCTCCCCACCGTGTACCTGAATTCCACCTTACGCTCGCAGTAGAACTGGGCCGCTATATCCGAGGCACTCACGGAGGAAAGGCCGAAGCGCAACCTCCCCCCCTCCCTACGGAGGCGGGAAAGCTCGGAGAGGGCCCTGAGATACCGGGAGAGGGGATGCATCAACCTTAACGGAAGAATGGGAAAAAAAGTGTTGGGAAGATGAGGGTTGTGGTGCTGAGGATGGGCCATCGCCCCTTCAGGGATCAGAGGCTCACCACGCACGTGGCCTTGACCGCTAGGGCCTTCGGGGCTGACGGAATGATCCTCGCCGACTGGAGGGATCCGGAGCTGGAGAGGAGGATGGAGGAGTTGGGGAGGGAATGGGGAGGGAGTTTCTGGGTGAAGGGGGGAAAGCCGTGGAAGGAAGCGGTGGAAGAGTGGAAGAAGGAGGGGGGAAAGGTGGTACACCTGACGATGTACGGCAGGCCCTTGGAAGAAATCCTTCCACTCGTGAAGGGAAGGGACCTGCTGGTGGTCGTGGGGGCGGAGAAGGTTCCGGGGGAGATGTTCGAGCTGGCGGACTACAACGTGGCGGTGGGCAACCAGCCCCACTCGGAAGTGGCAGCCCTAGCCGTCTTCCTGGACAGACTCTTCGATGGGGAGGAACTCAAGAGGGACTTCCCGGGGGGAAGGAGGAGGATCGTACCGAGCGAGAGGGGGAAAAGGGTGGAACTCCTCTAAAGGGAGGAGAGCCTTTTCTTGAGCTCCTCTATTTCCGGGACGGGTGTGGGATCCACCCCCCTCTTCACCGCGAGGTAGAAGGAAAGGAAGTCGCCGAAGTAGACCAGGGTGAGGAGGCGTGCCAGCCTCCCCCTCCCTTCCCCCCTGAACTCCACCACCTTCCTTCCCCTCAGGAGCTCCTTGAGGAACTCCATCCTCACCTCCATCCTCCGGTTCTCCTCCCCGCTCCTCAGGAGGATGAAGGACACAAAAGGGGGGGAAGAACGTAGCCCCACGATCTCGTTGTGGCAGAGCTCGGGAAGGAGCTCCACCTTTGCAGGTACTTTGCTGTTCTCGTTCAGCTGGGTCTTCAGCCTGAGGGCCACTCCGGCTATCCCGCCTGGGGCATAAATGAAGGGAAGGGTTCCCTTGAGCCTTTCCGCAGCCTCCTCCGCCGGATTTCCCTTCACCCCCGGTGCCAACCTCCTCCTCAGCCTTCCCAACCTTTCCCAGGCCTCCTCCAGTTCCTCCCTCCCCACCTCCACCAGACCCTTTTTCCTCAACACGCTGAAGGAAGGGAAGAGGAGGAAGGGGAGGGCCACCCTGGGCATCATTCCCCCCGGTACCTTCACATGGGGGATTCCCTCCTCCAAACACTTCTCCTCCAACCTTCCCCCAGAGGAAATCCCCACCACCTCCGCCCCCCTCTCGAGAGCTTCGGAAAGACAACTTAGGGTCTCCTCCGTGTTACCGGAATAGCTCACGGCCAGGACGAGGGTATCCCTCCCCACCCATCGTGGGAGATGGTAGTCCCTACAGACCTCGAAGGGAAAGGGAGGAACCAACCAATCCCTCAGGAGATCCCCCGCGATGGCCGAACCCCCCATACCCGCGAGCACCACCTTTCCCACCCTCCTTTTCCCCGTCCTCACTTCCAGCGAAAGGGCCTCCCCGCACCTCTCCGGGAAGCGCAGGAGCTCGGCCAGCATCCCCCCCTTATCCACCTTTCCTATTTCTTCCATCATTTCCTCACTTCCTGCCGGATGATTCCCACTGCCCCGTATAAACCAGCCCTTTCACCGAGGGGGGTGAGTCTCACGGTTGGAGGACGGTTGTAGGCCTCCCTCCTCATCCACCTCCTCACGGGGGGAAGAAGCCATTTCGCATTCTTCAAGGCCACGGTTCCTCCCACGGTGATGAGGGAAGGATCGTAGGCCTCCACCAAGGAGGTGAAACCTATTCCGTTCAACCTCCCCACTTCTTCTAGCACCTTGAGGGCAAAGGAATCACCTGCCCTCACCGCTTCGAAAAAGTCCTCAGCCTTCAAACCATCTTTCCATCGTTTCCTTAGCATGCTTCCCTTCCCCTCCCCCCTTTTTAGTCTCCAATCCACTAGCTTTGGAAGGCCCGTTCCCGAACAATAAGCCTCCCAATGTCCCCTCCTCCCACATCCGCATTCCAGTCTTCCGGAAGAATCCACGACGAGATGACCTATCTCCACCGCATTTCCCTCCTTTCCCCAGAGGAGGTGTCCATCCACATAAGCCCCACCCCCTATTCCCGTCCCTATCCCCACATAAACGAGATCATCCACACCCCTGCCCGCGCCGAATTCCCTTTCCCCCACGACAGCGGCCGAACAGTCGTTCAGCAGGATCACGGGAACCTCCAACTCCTCCTCCAAGGGTTTGACGAGGGGGACCCGCTTGAAGGGAAGGTTGGGTGAGTTCCTCACTTCTCCCCTCTTGAGGTCCAAGGGTCCCACGGATGCCAAACCCACCCCCTCCAAACTCCCCCCTTTGAAAAGCATCGAACGAAGGAGGGAGAGGATCTGGCGGGAAGGGGAGAAGGGATCCACGAGGAGGGTTTTCTCCTTCCTCTCCACGAGCAGTTTTTTCCCGTCCGAAAGGGCCACCCTAAGGTTGGTGGCACCCAAGTCCACTCCTGCCAAAAGCTTCCTCAACCTCCCTGCCCCCTTGGAGTTAGAGGATTTCTGGAGAGAGCATCCATTTCAGCACCCACTTTTCCCCTTCTTTCTCCAGGCAAACCACCGTTCCAGGTTTGAAACCCAGCTTCACCCTTCCCTCTTCCCCCGAAAGGAGGAGGGAGGCCAGCTTACCCAGATGGGGCATATGTCCCACGAGCATGAGATCCTCTTCCGTTCTCTTCAATTCCTCCACCCAAGGAAGGGGATCATCCAAGGGGGTCAGGCCTAGTGCCTCCCGCATCTCCGTGGGGAGGAGCTCCTCCGCCAGGATTTTGGCCGTTTGGAGGGCCCTCAACTTACCGCTGTGAAGGATTTTGGAGACCCTGACGAACTTCGCCAAGAACTTGGCCACCTTAACTGCCTCTTCCTCCCCCTTCTTCGAAAGGGGCCTAGCAGGATCTTCCTCCTCGGGTTTTGCCTCGGCATGCTGGACCAAATATATCCTCATTCCCCCCTCTCTGGGAAAGTGGCGATTTGATTCTTTTGCCCACTGTAGGGATTAAAAGGCGGGGGTGCAAAGGAAGAGGGATGGAATACTTCGCAGGAACGATCGTGGGGCTGAAGACCAAGGAGGGGGCAGTGCTCGCCTCCGATACCAGGGCAGTGGGATATTATCTGGTCCTGAGCAAAAGGGCTAGGAAGATCTTCAAGCTGGAGGAGAAATTGGGGGCTGCCTTCTCAGGAGCCCCGGGGGACATCCAGAGTCTAGTGAGCATCCTCCAAGCCGAGGCCAACCTCTACAGGATAGAACACGGGAGATCCATTTCCACGAGGGGTCTGGCGCAGATCGCCTCCAATGTTCTCCAGAGCAGGAGGTGGTATCCCTATCTCCTGGAGGGTATCCTGTGTGGTTTCGAAGAGGAGGGATGTGTCCTCCTCACCCTCGATCCGGCTGGGGGGAGGGTGGAGGAGGAGGATTTCGCCAGCGGGGGAACGGGGGCCCAAGTGGCCTACGGAGTGCTCGAGAGGAACTACAGAAAGGGCCTGAGCCTCCTAGAAGGGGAAAAACTGGCGGTGGAGGCCATCCAAACGGCCATAGAAAGGGATGCGGCCACGGGAGACAAAGTGGTGGTGTCCGTGGTGGATGGGAAGGGATACAGGGAACTCACGGACGAGGAGGTGGATGCCCTCCTCAAGAAATAACCTCATGAACCCTCAAGTTTTTTGAGCACCTCTACCAGCGCTTCGATTTCCTTGAGGATCTTCATCATCTGATCGTGATCCTTTTCGGTCTCCAGCCTGCTCTTCAGCTCCTCCAGCTTTTTCTTGAGGGTCTCCTTCAAATCACTCTCCGGCTTCTTTTTTTCTTTCTCCCCACATGAAGGACAGAAAACCTTTCCATCCTTTTCGAAGAGGGGACCTCTACATTCCCCACAATGGATGGAAAGCATCCTCGCCCCGGAGAAGAGGGCCTCCACTGCCTTGCTCAGTTCCTTCTCCGACACTTCATCCCCTCTCCCTTTTAACCCTCCCACCTTTATTATTCTGGTGATGTCCTTGTCCTCCGAGACGGAGGCGAAGCTCAAAAAAGCCAGCGAACTGCTCTTGAACTTGGCCGGGGATCCCTCGGTCCCCAGAAACATCAGAAGGCTTGCCAGCCAAGCTAGGGAGACCCTGTTGAAAAAGGGTGAAGAACCTTCCGTGAGGGCTGCCTTCGCCGCCAGCATGCTCGAGGAAGCCAGCAACGACCCCAACATTCCCATGCACGCTAGGACCTCCATCTGGAACCTCCTAAGCCTGCTGGAGACCATCCGTGAGTAACCTTCCCCCTTTCCCGGCCGAAAGGCATGTCCGGAGAGCCCTAAGGCCCCCTAGACCTCCTCTTCCTCAGCCTTCTTCGAGGGTGGCCTAACGAAAATCCTGTACCTGTCCTCACCCTTCAGTTCTTTCAGGATCCTGTTGGCCACCATCTCCTTCAGGTCCCCCAGGCCTTTCACCCTGTTCTTGAGATCCTCCAAGCTGGAAAAGGGGGCCTTCTCCCTCTCCTCCAAGATACTCCACATGAGTTTCTTTCCTATTCCAGGAATGAGCTCTAACTGGTGGAACCTCGTGGTCACAGGACCTGCCTTGTTGAAAAAATCCAAGAACCTCTCGGGATGGCTTTCCACGAGCTTCCTCACCGCTTCCGGGAGCACCGCCTTGGCCGCCGCCGTCAAATCCTCGTAACCTATTCTCCTCCTGATCCTCTCCACCTTTTCCCTCTCCCCCTTACCTATGAACACCCTTTCCTGCACCTCGAACTTCATCCCCTTCTTGGGCACCACTTCCAAGAGGGTGAAGAAGTCTTCGCCCAAAAGCTGGACCACAGGCTCCCTGAGATGGATGGGTCTGGGATCGTTCGGATGGCCCTGTGGGAGGAAGTCCAACACTATCCCGTAATCCTCAAACTTCTTCTGAGCCAAAGTCTCCTCCCCTTCTTCACTTCCTATATTGGTCGAGGAGCTCCAACAACTTCTTGGTCTCCTCTGGACTCAGTCTTTTCCTCTCCTTCGAGAGAAGCATTTCCACTTCCTCAGGGGTCTCGGGCATCAGATCCACCAGCTGGACCGCCACCGTCTCCCTGAGCTCGAAGTTCTTCATCAATTCCTCCACCAGTTTGGCGGCCCCATCCGGCTTCACCCTCACGAACTTCTGGGCATAATCGTAATCCAAGCGCTGTTCGTACCTGAGCTCCCTTTCCTTCTTTATCTCCTCGAGGAGCTGCAGGACCTCAGCCAGCGTAACCGGTCTTTCCGAAACTATCCCAGAACCTATCACTCACCCACCCTTTGCAGGTGCTCAGGCAAAATAATAATCCTTTTCCTTTTCCCTCCATCGGTAATCTCCACCTCGTAGGCCCTTCCCCTCCTACCCACCACCACTCCCACCCTTCCCTGGTACCTCGGATGGGGCCTCCCCTTCTGCACGCTGGGCTCTATCTTCAACACCACCCTTTCCCCCATCTCAAAACCTCCCATGATCCTCCCAGCCGTGAGGGCCTCTCCCCTCTTCTTGGTGAGCTTCTTCCTAGCCTTGGTCATATCGCAAAAAAGTGGAACTGGATGCCTCAAAAACCTATCTCCCCCTCTTTTCCAGTTCTTTCACCAGCTTTCCCAGAGGCCCCACCCTGGGCAGTCTCCCCTTCCCAAGCATTTTCAGCATCTTCTTCATGAGCTCATATTGCTTCAAAAGTTCCCTCACTTCCGCCTCGCTCGTACCAGATCCCTTGGCTATCCTCCTTATCCTGGAAGCGTTGAGGATCTCGGGGTTTTCCAGTTCCTGGGGTGTCATCGATTGCATGATCACCTTGAAACGTTTCAGTTTTTCCTCCCCCACCCTCAACTGCTCTTCCGAAAGGGAGACCCCCACCCCGGGAAGGAGGTTGGCTATCTTTTTCAGGGGACCCATCTTGCTCATGGCCTCCAACTGCTCGTAAACCATTTTGAGGGTGAGCTTTCCCCTGAGGGCTTCCTTCATCTCCTCCCCGGCCTTTTCCCCCATCGTCTCCTCCATCCTCCTGAAGAAAGTCTCCAAGTCCCCCATTCCCAAAAGCCTCGCCATGAACTTCGGGGGAGAAAAGGGTTCTAGGTCCTCCAGGTGTTCCCCCGTCCCTATGAACTTGATGGGTGCACCCGTGGCCGCCACGGCCGAAAGGGCTCCTCCACCCTTCGCCGTCCCATCGAGCTTGGTCACGAGGATGGAGCCCAAGGGTGCCACCTTCCTGAAGGCCTCCGCCTGATCCCTAGCCTGCTGTCCCAGGGTGCCATCCACCACCAGCATCACCTCATCCGGCTGCAGTTCTTCCACCATCTTCTTCATCTCCTCCATCAGTCCCCTCTCCTCCTTGTGTCTCCCCGCCGAATCCACGAGGATCAGGTCGCATTTCTTCCTAAGTTCCTCCACCCCCCTCCTGGCGAGCTCAACCGAATCCTTTGCCGTGGGGTCCCCCCAAACTTCCACTCCAGCCTTCTGACCGAGCTGGAAAAGTTGCTCATAGGCTCCAGCCCTGAAGGTATCGGCACATACGATTCCCACCCTAAAGCCCTTTTTCTTGAAGTGGTAGGCTAGCTTGGCCACGGAAGTGGTTTTACCGCTCCCCTGAAGACCCACCATGAGGACCACGGTAGGTCCTCCCCTCTTCAGCTCAAAGGAAGAGGGTTTCCCCAATAGACTGGAGAGTTCCTCGTAAACTATCTTCACCGCATGTTCCCTTCTGCTCATCCCCGGCGGGGGGACCTCCTTCCTGAGGCGTTCCTCCAACCTCTTCGTGAGGTCGAGGACCAGCTGAACGTTCACATCCGCCTGTAGAAGGGCCCTCTGGAGATCCCTCACGAGCTCCTTCACCGTTTCCTCATCCAAATGCGGGGCCCTGGCGAGCTTTTGAAGGGCTCCATGCAGGGCCTTTCCCAATCTTTCTAGAACCATTCCTTCACCTCCCTAACCACCGCAACACCGCTTCCTTCATCCTTTCATGTACCTCCCCCACCGATCCCCTCCCCTCTATCCTCTCCATCTCCCCCCTCCCGACCAACTCCAAGTATTTCTCCCTGACCTTCCTCTGGAACTCCAAATCCCTCTCAAAGAGATCCAGTTTCTTCCCCTCCATCCTCTTCAAACATTCCTCTGGGGGGAGGTCCAAGAAAAGGGTGAGGTCTGGAAGGGGGGAAAACCTGTTGAGCTCCCTTATCCATTCCTCCTTCAAACCCCTTGCGCACTGGTAGGCTATGGAAGAGTAAAGGCCCCTTTCACTCACCACCATCTTTCCCTCCCTCAGGGCGGGGAAAAGCAGACGGGAGGCATGGTCCATCCTATCGGCGGCGAAGAGGAGGGCCTCCACCTCGGCGGTCAGGCCCCCTTCCCTCAGCCCCTTCCTTATGAGTCTTCCTATGGATCCCTTGGTCGGTTCCGCCGTACGCAAAACAGGATAGCCCAAAGAACGCAACCACTTCGCCAAGAGGTCCACCTGCGTGCTCTTGCCGCATCCATCCAATCCCTCCACGCAGAGCAGCTTTCCCTTCATACCCATACCTCGGGCAGGGGAAAGGTGAGGGGAAGGAGGAGGAAGGTCGCGAAGGCCAGAAAACGGTGGGAGGAGGAGAGGGGGGAAAGATCGTCCAGCACCCCAGCATGTGGACGACCGAAAAAGAGGAGGATGAGGAAGCCCCAGACCCAAAAGAAGGGATAGTAGGGTAGAAGGAGGCCCGAGAAAAGAAGACCCAGACCCACGATCTTCGTGAGGGTGTGGTGGTTCCTAGTATTCATGAGCCCCCTCGCCACGTGTCCCCCATCCAGCTGCCCTGCAGGGAGGAGGTTGAGGAAGGTGATGACCATCATTACCGAACCCGCGAGAACGAGGGGATTGTCGGACCCCCTCCCGACCAGTGACCTCAGGAAGAGGAGAACCGGAGTCGTGAGGAAACCCGTTTCTCCCTTCCCTCCCCAGAGGAGTCCCAGCAAACTGACGGAGAGGGCCGCCAGGAAACCAAGCAAGGGCCCATAGGCCCCTACCTCTACCAGGGCATTCCTAGAAGGGATGGGGCTCCTCACCCTCACCACCGCTCCCAACGTGCCCAGATAGGTGGGTGCTGGGATGAAGTATGGGGGGGAAGCCTCCACTCCGTTTCTCCTAGCGGCGATCCCGTGGCCGAGTTCATGCGAAGCCAGGATTCCCATCAGACTTATGGAGAAGAGCATGGCCTTCGTCGTTTCTCCGAAAAGAAAGAAGTAGCTGGATCCGAAAACCGAAAGGAGCGTCAGCCCGAGGAGGAGGGAGGGGAGGTAGGGTTTTTCCCTCTTGGGAGGAGGGAGGGTAAAGATCCTGAGGTAAAGGCTCCCGTCCCTTCTCCTGAGGGCACAGATCTTCCTCTTGGGCCTCAGGGCACGCAGGAGTCTGGAGAAGGAGGAATTCGGTCTAGCCTCCACTTCGAGCTCCCCTTCCCCCTTACCGAACACGAAATCCACCACCAAGAACTCCTTCTCCACCTCGGAGAGTACCTCCTCCCACTCTCTGGGAAGTTCCTTCCCCGTAACGGCTAAGTCTCCACCGCATTTGGGACACCTGTCCTTCAACAGCTCTCCGAGACCGAGGGAGGACATCCGGTAGTCCTCGTAGCCACAGGAAAGGCACTCCGCCCTTATCACCCTTTTTTCCGTCCTTCCACCTCCTCCGTGGTTTGGAGCGATAAGTAAATATCCCTCCCGGAAGACTCCAGCCGGATGCGTCTGCTCCTCATCCACGCCGATTTCCTGGAATTCAAGGCCCTCCAGCCCACCCCGATGGCGGAGGAGGTGGAGGAAGGAAAGGGGGAGGGAAGGGTGGAAGAAGTGCTGGTGGCCTTCACAGCGGTGGAGGAGGAGGATGGTAGGAATCCAGAGGTGGTTATCTCCAAGGCCTCGGAGGAAATCCTGGACCTATGCAAAAAACTGGGGGTGGGGAGGGTGGCGGTCTATCCCTATGCCCACCTCAGTCCCTCCCTTTCCTCCCCCGACATTGCCCTGAGGATCCTGAAGGGACTCAGGGAGAAACTCACCGAGAAGGGACTCGAAGTCCTCCATGTCCCCTTCGGATGGTACAAGGCCTTCACCCTCCGATGTAAAGGACATCCCTTGAGCGAACTCTCGAGAACCATCTCGCCCGAGCCCGCCCCCCTTTCCAGCGAGAGGGAGGAGGGGGGGGAGCTGAGGGTTCTCTCCCCCGACGGGAGGGAGGAGAGGGTGGATCCGGAAAGGCTCGAAGCCTGCAAGCTCCTGGAAGGAAATCCCTTCCTAAAACAATACCTGCTCGCGGAAAGGGGGGGAAGAGGGGAGGAACCAGCTCACCTGCACCTCATGCGGAGGTTGGAGCTGGTGGATTACGAACCGGCAAGCGATGTGGGGCATTTCCGCTTCTATCCAAAGGGTGAACTATTGAAATCCCTGCTCGAGGATTATGCCGCCCAACTGGCTAGAAGCGTGGGGGCCCTCTTCATCCAGACACCCCTCCTCTACAGGCTGGAAGAGAAGGATATAGGTGCGCAGGCGGCCAAGTTCCTGGCTAAGGATTACAGGATCAAGCTTCCCGGTAAGACCCTCCTGCTGAGGTTTGCAGGTGATTTCGGCCTCTTCAGGATGATGAAGGAAGCCCAGCTCAGCTACCGACAGCTTCCCCTCAGGGTCTTCGAGCTCTCCCCCTCCTTCAGGTTGGAGCAGAGCGGGGAATGCGTGGGACTCAAACGCCTCCGTTCCTTCACCATGCCCGACCTCCATTGCTTCTGTTCCGATCTCCCCCAGGCCCTAGAGGAGTACAAGCTCCTCTTCCGTCTCTTTTTGGAACCCGTCCGTAGGATGGGTCTTCCCTACGCGTTGGTCTTCAGGGTGGTGGAGGAATTCTACCTAGAACACAGGAACTTCATTCTGGAGTTGGTGAGGGAAGAGGGAAGACCGGCGCTCTTGGAGCTCCTGCCTGGAAGGAAGCATTACTGGGTGATGAAGCACGAGCTCCAGTTCTTGGATCCGGAGGGAGGGAACTCCCAGCTCTCCACCGTCCAGCTCGATCTGGAAGATTCCGAGAGGTATGGGATCCTCTACACGGACGACCAGGGAAAGAAGAAGGGATGCGTGATCCTCCATTCCTCCATGGGATCCATAGAACGCTGGATCTATGCCCTACTCGAGAACGCGGAGAGGATGAGGAGGGAGGGAAAACCCCCCTCCCTTCCCCTCTGGCTCTCCCCCACACAGGTCAGGCTGATTCCCGTGGGGGACCGTCACTTGGAGCGCTGCCTTGGGGATGCGGAATTCCTAGAAGGGAAAGGGGTGAGGGCCGACGTAGACGATAGGGATTGGACTGTGGCGAGAAAGATCAGGGAGGCGGAGAGGGAGTGGATTCCCTACATAGCAGTGGTGGGGAACAGGGAAATGGAGAGCGGGAAGCTTTCCGTGAGGGTGAGGGGTTCGGAAGTGAGGGAGTATGGGGTGGAGGAGCTGGCGGAGGAAATAAGGAAGAAGTGTGAAGGCTTCCCACACCGTCCCCTAACCCTCCCCAGGAGGCTTTCCCTCCGTCCCATCTTCGTGGGCTCATAGATTATCCATACCAGCCCAAATTCAGCTCCCTGCAGCGTTCATCCACTTCCCTCTGAATCCTCTCCACCTCCTCTTCCGTCAGATGGGAGAACCTCCCCTGGAGCCTGAGGTACTCCCTCACGGGCTTCCTCCGCTTCGGTCTGAAGGTTAACTTGATCCTCCCCCCCTCGGCCTCCCAGAGGATCCAACAACCCGTCTCTACGGCCAACCTCGCTATCCTCACCGTAAGGGAGGAATCGTGTCTCCAACCGGTGGGGCAAGGACAGTGGACATGGAGATAGGAGGGTCCCTCCACGCTCGCCGCCTTCCTCACCTTCCAGAAGAGATCCTTGGGATATCCCACGGAGGCAGTGGCCACATAGGGAATGCGGTGGGCCAAAGCTATGGAAGGTACATCCTTTTTGGGCCTATCCTCTCCCTTCCAGAGTTTTCCCGCAGGGGTGGTGGTGGTCCAAGCACCGAAGGGGGTGGTCCCGCTCCTCTGTATGCCCGTGTTCATGTAGGCCTCATTGTCGGTGCACACATAGAGCACGTTGTGTCCCCTCTCCATCATTCCGGAAAGGGCCTGGAGCCCTATGTCTGCCGTCCCCCCGTCCCCCGCTATGGCCACCACCTTCACCCCCTTCCTCCCCAGCCTCTTGAGGGCCACCTCCACCCCCGAGGCGATGGCAGCCGCGTTCTCGAAGGCCCCGTGAATCCAGGGGACCCTCCAAGAAGTCTGGGGATAGGGAGTGGTGGTGACCTCCATACAACCGGTGGCCTGCACCACGATTATCTCCCTCCCCAAGGCCTTCAGGATCCACCTGAGGGCCATGACCTCACCACATCCAGGACAGGCACGATGTCCTGGTGCCAGAAGCTCTTCTTCGGGTATCATTCCACCAGCTCCTTCTTTACCCCTATCCAACAGGGGTTTTCTTCCACCCTTCCTTCCTCCACCACCTTCTTGAGCCTCGCCACGATCCCTTCCACATCTTCCACCCTCACATCCCTACTCCCCAAACCCAAGATGAAGTTCTGGAAAAGGGGTCTCTTGGACTCGTTCGCGAAGGCAGCCACGGTATCCGTATAGAGGGCACCCATCCATCCTGTGGAGATATCTTTCTCGAGTATCCCCACCACCTTACCCCTAGAGAGTGCCCTCACGACCTCCTGTTCCGGGAAGGGGCGGTAGAGGGTGAGCTTCACCGCCCCCACCTTTTCCCCCTTTTCCCTGCACCTGTCCACCGCCTCCCTGACCGTTCCCATCAAGGATCCCATCGTGAAGAGGAGGAGCTCAGCATCTTCCGTCCTATACTCCTCCAGAATTCCGTATTTCCTCCCGAACCTCCTCCGGAATTCTTCCGTCACCCTCACGAATTCCTCTTTAGCCCTTCGCATGTCACGATGCTGTAGATACCTTGCCTCCATGTAAACCTCCGGTACTCCCACGGGACCCATCGTGAGGGGGCGGGAAGGATCCAACTTGAAAGCCGGAGAATAGGGGGGAAGGAAGGCATCCACCTCAGCCTGTTCTGGTACCTCCACGGCCTCGGCCGTGTGGGAAAGGATGTACCCATCGTAGCAAACCATCGCGGGCAGGGAAATGCGCTCCGCCAAGAGGAAGGCCTGGAGAAGGAGATCGAGGATCTCCTGGTTGTTCTCACAGTAGAGCTGGATCCAGCCACTGTCTCTGACCGAGAGGGAATCCTGCTGATCGTTCCAGATACTCAGGGGGGCGGAGAGGGAACGATTGGCATTGGCCATCACCACCGGAAGCCTCATGCCCGAGACCACGTACAGGATTTCACTCATCAGCATGAGACCCTGGGAGGAGGTGGCGGTGAAGGCCCTTGCACCCGCGGCGGAGGCACCCAAGCAAACGCTCAAGGCACTATGCTCCGATTCCACCTTCACGAACTCGGCATCCAACTCCCCATCGGCCACGTACTTGGCTAGGGTTTCCACCACCACCGTCTGGGGGGTGATGGGATAGGCGGAAATCACTTGAACCCTAGCGAGCTTGGCCGCCAAGGCCGCGGCCTCGTTTCCGTTGAGTAATAGCTTCATCCCTCCTCCTCCATCCTTATCACGCCCCTAGGGCATTCTTGGGCACAGATCCCGCATCCCTTACAATAGTTCTCATCCGTCCTGTATTCGGTTTCCCCCTCCTTCACGATACATCCCTCCGGACAGAAAATCCAGCAATTATCACATCCGTTGCACATGCCACAACTGAAGCACCTTCCAGCCTCCGCCTCCACTTCTTCCTCCGAAGAGGGACCTTCCCTCCCTCCCACCCTAGGAGAAAAGTTGAAGTAGTCCAGTCTGATCTCCTCCAGACCGAGGATGGGCGGCACCCCTTCTTCCTCCACCTCCCTACCCTTGAGGAAAGCATCCACTGCTAAGGCCGTCCTCCTTCCAGAGCCTATGGCCCAGGCCACCCCCCTCCTTACCCCTGCCGCCAGCTCACCCGTAACGAAAAGTCCTCCTATCTCCGTCCTCCCCCATTTGTCCCCTTCCACCTTTTCCCCCTTCCTTTTCAGTCCTTCCGCCAACCCTTCGGGAAGGGGGCTCCTCCCCGTAGCCAACACCAACGCCCCATAGCCCTTGAGCTCTCCCCTCCCCTTCACCTCCCTCCTCTCCACCTCCACCCCCATCCCCCTTAGGAGGGAGAGTTCTTCCTCCAGGACCTCCCTGGGGAGGAGTTCCTCCGAGATACCCCAGGCCATCAAACCACCCTCCTTTTCCTTGGCTTCGAAGATCCTCACCTCATGCCCCCTGAGTCTCAAATGGTAGGCGCAGGAGAGACCTGAAGGACCACCACCGACTATCGCCACCGAATGTCCAGTGGCCCTTCCCGGCTCCACCCTCCAGCCCTTTTCCCTTCCGAGATCTCCCAGGAAACGCTCCACGCTCCTCACGGCTATGGCCTCATCGAAATCCTTCCTGTTGCAAGCCCCTTCACAAAAACGATAACACACCCTCCCGCATATCGAGGGAAAGGGGTTGGTCGACTTGAGGGTCTTCCAAGCTTCCTCCAGTCTTCCCCTTTTAACCAACCAAAGGATCCTAGGGATGTCGTTTTCTATCGGACAGGCGGAAACACAAGGAGCGGTTTTCCTCTCCCTCACCGGACGTAGGTACCTCCATCCGGAGGTCAAATATTCCACACTGCTTCCGGGTCTATCTATCACTATTCCTGGCAGTAGCTTCATTCCCTCGCCTCCTCGTAGGCCCTCCTTATGGCCCTCAGGTTCCTCTCCCCCAGCTTTCCCTTGAAGTACCTTCCCACCACGGTAAGAACCGACTCCAAGCTCACTTCCCCCGAAGCCCTCACATAGGCTCCCAGCATGGCCATGTTGGTAATGGGCGCCCCTATTTCCTCCACTGCTATGGAGGTGGCATCCACCCAAACCGTCCTCCCAGCACTCAGCTTCGGATTTTGCTTGGCGTTCACAACCAAGAGACCTCCTGGCTTTAGACCCTCCGTGACGTTGACGGTCTTGAGCAGGGTGCTATCGAGCACCACCACGTGATCCGGCTCATAGATCTGACTCCTTATCCTCACGGGTTTGGTATCGATCCTCGCGAAGGAAACCACGGGTGCTCCCCTTCTCTCCGCCCCGAAGAAGGGAAAGGCCTGAGCATATTTACCTTCTAAAAAGGCGGCTTCCGCTAACATGCGGGCCGCCGTAACAGCCCCCTGTCCACCCCTCCCGTGGAACCTTATTTCGATCACTTTTTCCCCAGGCCAAAAAATTTACAACTTATACCGCCCTTTGCTTATTTAACTTTTGCTACCTCGAGGGGGGAAAACAGGGGAAGAAAAAAAATAAGATGTTTCAGGCGTAGGCAGAAAAGCCCTTTCCTAGGATGGAGTATCCCGTGATCAGCTTCATGATCTCGGTGGTTCCATCTGGGACCGTCTGCATCCTAGCATCACGGAAGTACCTCTCCAAGGGCATCTCCTCAGAAAGTCCCAGTCCCCCGAAGATCTGCATGGCCATGTAGGTTACCTTCACCGCTGCCTCTCCACCATATGCTTTCGCCATGGCGGAGAGCCTCCTGGCATCCGGATCTCCCTTGGTGATGGCGTATACTGCCCTGTATCCCAGCAACCTAGCCGTCTCTATCAGTACGTTCATCTTGTAGAGCATCTCCTGAATCAGTTGGAACTTACCGATGGGCTTCCCGAATTGTACACGCACCTTGGCATATTCCACGGCCTTCTCGAAAGCGGCTTCCGCTATCCCCACCGACATCAGGCACATCCCCGCTCTGGGCATGGTGAGCATGGCCGTGACGGGGGAAACGGAGGTCAAGAGCTTCATGTAGCCCTCGGATACGGGGAGTCCTCCCTGTTCGAAGGCCCTCTGCACCAGCACCATCATCTCGTTGTTCTTGGGCACCTTGCAGTTGTCGAAGAACATCTCCCCGGTCGGGGAGGCCTTCCACCCTATCTTGTGGAGTTCGTTCGTCTCCCAGCCCGAAATTTCTTTTTCCACGAGGAAGAAAGTCTCCGCCCCCGTCTCCAGGTCTTTGGCTCCCACCCAGGCGGTGTCGGCGATGGGTGCATTGCTTATCCAAGTCTTCCTTCCGTTGATGACGTAATGATCGCCCTCCAGCTTAGCAGTGGTCTTTATGTTGGAGGTGTCGCAACCCGCTTCAGGCTCAGTTTCGGCGAAGCATCCTATGAACTCGCATCTCTCCATCCTCCTCAGGATCCTGTCCTTCACGTCCTCATCGGCAAAGGGAGCGAAAAGGGCGGGAATGGCCCCCATCCCAAAGAGGGGTAGAAGGCTGGGCCAGACCCTTCCCACTTCCTCAGCGAAGATACAGAAAATCATTGGATCCATCATCATTCTGATGTTCTCCGGATCGAGACCTATTCCTATGCTCTTGAACTTCTTCATGATCTGTATCGCTTCCTCCCTGGTGAGCGGTCCCTGGGCATCCCTCTTGTTCACATAGGACTCAGGAAATTCCTTGTTCAAGAACTCCCTCAGGGTTTCCTTGAACATCCGCTGTTCCTCGGTCAGTTCAAAATCCATTCCATCCCTCCTTTTTCTTTTTTACCCCTTTTCTTCCCTTCCGCGGTATTTAATCCTTTACGAAGTTATATTCTGTCCAACGGAGAGAAGGAAGGATGGTCTTGAAATACGTAACCAAAGCCATGGTCAGAAAGGTACTCCCCCACAGAAGACCCGATTCGCACAAGGGGGAAAACGGGAGGGTTTTGGTGGTGGGGGGAAGCTCGAGGTACGTGGGTGCTCCGGCCCTAGCCGCCCTTTCCGCCCTCAGATCCGGGGTGGACTTGGCTACCGTGGCCTCTCCAAGGGAAACGGCCAAACTCATCAACACCTTCTCTCCCGATCTCATCACCGTGAAACTCCCCTGCGAGGATTTGACCCCAGAAGCCCTTCCCCACCTCTTCCCGGAGCTGGAGAAGTGCGATACCCTCATCTTGGGGCCGGGATTGGGGGGGTTGGAGGAAACAAGGAAAGCCGTCCTCTCCCTCTTGGAGGAGGTACGGAGAGAACATCCCGATCTCCCCGTTCTCTTGGATGCCGACGCCCTCAAAGCCGTGAGGGGAAAGGAGTGGAGGGGAATGAAGGTGGTGCTCACCCCCCACGCTGGAGAGTTCAAGGCGGTCACGGAAAGAGAAGTACCAAAAGATCTGGAAGGGAGAGCGAAGACGGTAGGGGAGGAAGCCAGAAGACTGGGCTGCGTGATCCTGCTCAAGGGAAGGATAGACTTTATCTCTTCCCCAGAGGGGAAAGTCTTCCTCAACCGGACGGGAAATCCTGGCATGACGGTGGGGGGGACGGGGGATGTCCTCTCTGGGGTGGTGGGTGGGCTGATGGCCCAAGGGCTGAGCCCCTTTGAAGCGGCCTGGGCGGGGGCCTACGTGAACGGGGCGGCGGGCGATCTCTGCCTTAGGGAAAAGGGTTACGGCTTCACCGCCTCAGATTTAATAGATAAGCTACCCTTAGTATTCAAGACCCTGAAGGAGGGATAGGATGGCGAGGTTCGAAGTTGCCGAGAGGAGGCTCTTCAACGTGAAGATCTGCATGAAATGCAATGCCCACAATGCTTGGAGAGCTACCAAGTGTAGGAAGTGTGGCTACACCGGACTGAGGCCCAAGGCCAAGGAGAGGAGGGCCTGATCACAGGATTCCCCTGTGCTTGGCACAGGAAATGCATGCATAAGCCTTTCTAGAGGGGATGAAGACTTTTCTGCGATCCAGACCTGGAATGGCTTTGGGATCCAACCAAGAACCCTTTTGCACGGGGATAGCCTTTATTCTGGGAGTTAGACGCCCGCAGTAAACACAGGGCACCGGCTGGCTCCTTCCACCGATGGCGTAATGACCCCACTTCTTTCCCATACATCTCATCCTCCCGTCTACGGGATAAAAGGGTGATGGAGTGCCGGCGTCCTGGCCGTAATCCACCTTCTGTTCTAGGCAGCATTGGGCTTAGCGGGCTACCACCCGTCTCGAGCGGGTGCTCATAGACGGTCTTTTGCCCTTGCCTCCCGCGGAATGGCCGTTTCATCCCCCGACCCCCTCTCAGCGTTTCCGCCTCATCCTCCTCGAGAAGCCGGCGGGTATCGTTTCTGTGCCAGGGTCGGGCCTCTCGGCCCAGTCCTCACGGACTCGCGGTACCCGCTTGAGGGGTGGAATTTCCTCAGGCGTTACCGCCCGGCAGCTGCCCACCAGCTCGCCGGCACCATTCTTCTTTCTTCCCGCAGTAATATATCTTACATATATCCCTCCGGGCACTCAGCAATCCTTTTAAAGGAGTTCACTCGAGGAATAAGATAAAATGCCGACTCAATGGGTAGTAGAGGATCCGAAGGAGAAAAACGTCTGGTGGCCTTCCGAGGAGATGAAGAAGAAGGCCTGGGTGAGTGATCCCAACATTTACGAGGAGGCCGCCAAAGATAGGGTAGCCTTCTGGGAAAAACTGGCGGCCGAGGGACTGGAATGGTTTAAACGCTGGGAGAAAGCCCACGAGTGGAACCCTCCCTACGTGAAGTGGTTCATAGGAGGAAAGATCAACGCCAGCTACAACGCGGTGGACAGGCACGTAAAGGCAGGAAAGGGAAACAAAAGGGCGGTGGTGTGGGTTCCCGAGCCACCCCATGAAAAACCAAGGGTACTTACCTACAACGAACTTTTCCTCCAAGTCAATAAGTTTGCCAACGTTTTGAAGAGTCTGGGGGTGAAGAAGGGGGACAGGGTGGGAATCTATCTCCCGATGATTCCCGAACTCTATCCGGCCATCCTTGCTTGCTCCAGGATAGGAGCTCCACACACGGTAGTCTTCTCCGCCTTTGCCCCCGAGGCCCTGAGGGTTAGACTGGAAGATTCGGAAGCTAAAGTACTGATCACCTGCGATGGCTACTACAGGAGGGGGAAAGTGGTGGACCTCAAGGCCAATGCAGACGAAGCCATCAAGGGAACCAGTGTGGAGAAGGTGGTGGTGGTGAGGAGGGCGGGGAACGAAGTGAAAATGGAAAAGGGGAGGGACTTGTGGTGGCACGAACTGATGGAAGAAGCCGATCCCTGGTGTCCTCCAGAGCACATGGACAGCGAAGACATGCTCTTCCTCCTCTACACCAGCGGTACCACGGGAAGGCCGAAAGGTGTAATCCATACCACGGGTGGTTACCTCACCCAAGCTTACTGGACCTCCAAGTGGGTATTCGACCTCCACGATGACGATCTCTTCTGGTGCACTGCTGACATAGGATGGGTAACGGGACATACCTACGCATGCTATGGTCCCCTCCTGAACGGTGCCACCCTTCTCATCTACGAGGGGGCTCCCGATTACCCAGCCCCCGACCGCTTCTGGGAAATCATAGAGAAATTCAAGGTCACCATCTTCTATACCGCCCCCACCGCCATCAGGATGTTCGCTAGGTGGGGGGAGGAGTGGGTGAAGAAGCACGATCTCAGCTCCCTCAGGTTGCTTGGAACCGTGGGAGAACCCATAGATAGGGAGACTTGGCTTTGGTACTTCTACAAAATAGGGGGAGGGAGATGCCCCATCACGGACACCTGGTGGCAAACGGAGACCGGTGGAACCCTGATCATGTCCCTCCCAGGAATAGGGCCCTTCATCCCCACGGTGGCGGGAAGACCCTTCCCCGGCGTACACATGGAAATCGTGGACGAGGAAGGAAATCCGACGGACTCGGGATATCTGGTGCAAGTACCTCCCCTGGCCCCAGCCATGCTCAGGGGTCTTTATAAGGCGGATGAAAAGTATAGGGAAACTTACTGGCTGAAGTACAACTATCGCTATTACTTCCCTTCCGACGGGGCCATCAGAACCCTTTACGGATGCATCAGGGTGACGGGCAGGGTGGACGATGTGATGAAGGTGGCAGGACATCGTCTCTCCACCGCGGAGATGGAGGATGTGCTCAATACCCATCCCTTCGTGGTGGAGAGCGCGGTGGTGCCCAAGCCACACGACCTAAAGGGTGAAGTTCCCGTAGCCTATGTGGTCTTGAAAGAAGGTAGGGCTCCCTCGAAGGAGCTGGAGGAAGAACTCAGGGCCCTAGTGAGGGAGAAAATAGGGCCCATAGCCACCCCCGAAGAGATCGTCTTCGCTCCCGACCTCCCAAGGACAAGGAGCGGAAAGATCATGCGCAGGATCTTAAAAGCCCTCCTCGTTAACGCTCCCGTGGGTGATACTTCTACCCTCCTCAATCCGGAAGCCGTGGAGACCCTGCGGAAACTGGTTGAAGGGAAGAGGAGTGGGTAACACCACTTTTAGAACCCGCGTCAATCCCATCCTTTTTTACCTCATCTTTTCCCAGAAAAATGGCCAGGGTGGTGTAGCGGTCAGCATCCGGGACTGTGGATCCCGTGACCCGGGTTCGAATCCGGTAAGACCGGCGGAGCTCCCGGCCCTGGCCCCATCACGTGTAAATCTCTAGCACGTTCACGCCGCAAGCCCTGTCGTAGTACTTCAGGTTCTTTCCGGCACGGTCCAGATAGGAATAGGCGTATGTGGCCCCTCCTAGGGAGGCCTTGGTGCCCTTGGTCCTGTAGGCGAAACCGTAGGGATCGTAAAGCTCCACGTACACGCTCTCCCCAGCCGTGCTCTTCCAGAACCTCACGCTCACCACCTTGCTCCTCCCGTTGTCGGAGAGGACGTGGCCCGCGTAAAGCAGCTCCCCGTTGTCCCTCACCACCCGAAGGGTGTGATGGGCGGAGAAGGATGAAGAGGTGAGGAGCTCCAGTTTCAGACCCGTCGTACCGGAAGGCGGGGTCATCCTTACCCCATGCCAGCCCGAAGGGTAGGAACCAAAGCCCATACCACCATCGTAGGCCATGCCGGTGGTCTTGGAGGAGAAGGTGGTGAAGGTCTCCACGTTGGCGTTCTCGGACGTGGAATCGTAGGTGATTTCGGCCTTGAAGTAGTAGAGCGTGTTCGCGGTAAGGCCCGTGACCCTGTAGCTGTAGGTGGTGCCCCTGTAGCCGGAAACGAGAGGGGTGGCCGTCCAGACCCCATCCTTCTGGTACCAGAACCTTATGCTCACGCTGTCGTAGTTGGCGTAGTAAATCCTGGCGTTGAGCACGGCGGAGGAGTTGTCCACCTCCGTGGCCTTCAGGGTGATGGCATAGGGCTTGCTGGAGAGGGTTTTGAAGGTTCTGATTCCACCCCCATAGACCTGTCCGCCGTATCTCACCTGCGCCTGGAAGTAGTACTTCTTGTTCTCCTGCAGGCCCGTGAGTGGATACCAGTACCAGCTTCCCTGCCAGCTTTTCCAGGGGGTGCTCACCCAAGTGCCACCCTCCGGCATGTACTGGAACCTCACCACCGCAGTTGGATCCACGTAGAGGAGCCTGGCGGTGAGGGTGGCACTCTCCCACCCCACGTTCTCGGCCTCCATGGTGAACACGTTGGCCTGTCCGGCGGTGAGGGAGGTGATGGTCACATCGTGTACCTTTGGACCGTTGGCACCCGTGAGCTGGGAATGCTCACTGGAGAGGTACGCCACGTAGCGGATGTACCGGTTTTCCGGAATGGTATCCAGGTTGGCGGGGGAGGAAGTGAAGAAGGTGTTGGGGGTGCCGTCTGGACCAAGCTCCTCACTCCATGTTGAGCCATCGGCACTTACCTTAACCCTGAACTTCACGTAGCTCTGGTAAAGCACACCCTCCACCAGTATGCAGAGGTCCACATGAAGGGTGGTGGGGGAGAGATCTGTGTTGTCTGCCGACTCGTACTTGACCAGCAGGCTGGTCCCGCTCAGGTAGGAGGAAAGCTCCGAAGCTGGGATGTTCTTAGTGAGGGTCGTTTCAGTTCCCGTGAGGTCCCCCACGTACTCCCAGGAGTTTTCGCCGCTCTTCCACACGTATACCCTCACATTTTCGGAATCACCGCTCGTCTTACCCTTCACCTGCAGCTGGTAGTTGGAGTAGCCCGTCGTAACATTCTCTATGTTCTGCTGCCAGCGGAGCCCGCAGGTGGCCTGGGCGAAGATCACCGTGACGTAAGGGGGAAGGTGGGAGCTCTCGGTGAAGGAAACCGTGACGGTGTGGGTGTGGGTACCGCTGGCGAAGGTGACGGCGGTTCCCGCATCCAGGTTGGCCGAAGCGGTGGCACCCGTCCCGGTGGTAATACTCAGGTCGGAATGGTTGTGGGTGGAGCTCCCTCCCGTGACCCCGTATCCGGCGGTGAGGTTCTCCATCGGGAACCTCCCGTTGAAGGATGGGAGAACCGTCCAGTTACCGCTTGGAATGCCGTCGAACATCCCTATCATCCCCCCGGGTATAGGGGTGTCGGAGCCGGCCTTGCCCAGGACCACCGTTATGTAGGGTGGAAGGTTGGTGGCGGACGAGGTGGTACCCGACCCGGTGTGGGTGTGGGTGCTGGTGGGATAAGCGGTGGAGTCATCACAGGGGTCCGTGGCCAGCCCGACCGTAGAGGAGGGGCCCCCAGTGCTCACGCTCACGCTATGGGTGTGGGTGGGGTTTCCCCCCATACCCCCTGCCGAAGGGGCCCCCCTGAGGAAGCGGTTATCCGCCGCCGTGTAGAGGGACCAGCCCGGGGGGAGGGAGGTGGAGGGGAAAAGGGCTATCACGCCCGCCGGCAGGATGGAGGGAATCCCGGAGTTGTACCTGATCACCTTCAGGTCGTAGTAGGGGGGGAGATGATTTTCGGTGGCAACGGTGACGGTCGGAGTGTGGGTGTGGGTACTGGTGGCGGTGGTCACGGCACTTCCCGAGTTCCTCTGGAGGGTGGCGGAGGGACCCCCGCAGGAGGAGGTGCTGGAGTGGGTGTGGGTCTCCGTTCCTCCCGTGCTCCCGTAGGTAGATCCCCCCATGGGAAACCTGTAGTAAAAGGGTTCCCCCGCATCATCGGAGATGCAGGTCCAGCCGGAGGGGATGGAGGCTCCATCCCAGAAGAGAATGAGGTTCACCATCCCCCCGTAGGGGGCTCCCGCCTCCTCCGTTATATTTTCGTAAACCCCGTTCGCCGTACGGGTGTCCAAGAGGGAGCCCCCCGTAATCCTCCCCATCCTGACGGTCCCGTCCACCAGCGTGGTGGGCTCCGCCCCCACGTTGTCGTTCTCCACGCTCACCATGAGGGTGGGAAGGGTGGCATTCCAGGAAAGGGTATCCCAGACTTGTAACTGCCCCGCGTCGAAGACCCTTGAGGTGAACCTGCCCTGCAGGTAGCCTACCTTGAGCCTGAGGTCGTCGTTCACGTTCTCCGTGTTCTCGTGGATTCCCTGGGCGAAATCGGCGTTGATGGTGTCCGTGAAAGTGAGGGCACTGAGCGGGGAAAGGAGAAGGAGGGAGAGAAGGAGCGCCGCCCCGGCCGCCACCTCCGCAAAGGCCCTCACCAATCCATCCTCTCTTTCCCCATGGATTTAACCTCTGTGATGGTTCGCTGCTTCACATAGTCCAAATCGCAGCCGGCAGAACAGGGGAGCCAACATTCGAGTTCCTCCCGCAAGGGAGAGAAAGTACCTTCCAGCAAATTCCCTAACCGGTAGGAACGCCCCAGCACGGAAGGGCCTAGGAGGTGTTCCAGCATGCATCCGTTCCAGCAGGTGTAGACGCTCCCATCGGGCAGGACCACGAAATGTCTTCTGCCCGCATCGCATTTCTTCAGGCCCGCCGGCGGGAACTCCACCTTCCTCTTGCTCACCAAGAGAAGCCTCACCCATTCCCTTTCTCCCTTGGTGTAGGGGGAGAGATAGGGATCCACGTGGACGAAAATTCCCTCCCTCCTGAACCTCTCCACCGCCTCCCCCACCCGATGGAGGAGAGGGGGATAGGCCACCACGTTTACCTTCACCTTTGGATGGATGGAGCGGAGCAGCACCACTTTTTTCAAGAACTCCTCCAACCCAACCGCCTCGGGATGATAGCTGGCCGTTATGGAGCTGAAACCGGATAGCCATTCCCTCTCCCTCTCCACCTCCCAGGAGAGGTTGGTGGTCACACCCACCCTGTTCTCCTTCCCCACCTCTTCCACGAATTCCCTGATTCCCCGCCAGAGGAAGGGCTCCCCTCCCGACACGTCCAGCTCCGAATCGGAAAAGCGGAGGAAGGAATCCACGGCCTTCTCCACGGACAGGTCCTCCGGGTAGAGGCGGGGGAAACCCATGTCCAAGAGGTGGCAGTAAGGGCATCTCCCGTAATAATTGCATCTGAAGGTGGGAAAGAGGATGAAGTGGGGACGGGGGAGAAGCCGGCGTTTCAGGTACCAGAGACGGAAAAGATGGCAGAAGGGTGGTCTGCTCATCACTCGATACAGCAGCTCAGCCAAACAGCCAGAGACAGAGGGAAAGACCAAGTGCCACCCCCAACCTTTCTCTCTCCCCGGTGAGGAAAAAAAGGGTGAGAACAAGGTAGGCGAGCAGGAGGAAGAAGGGCGGGGAGAAGACTAGCCAGTCAGCGTACTTGATGGAGAGGGGAAAAAGGAGAGAAGGGAGGAAAGAGTATCTCTTCTTCACCCCAAGAGACTTCTCCGCCCACACGCTCATCCAATAGGGGAGGAGAAGCAACTGAAGGAGCAGGGAAAGGTGCATGCAGTGCCCCCAGAAATAGGTGGGGGACAACCAGAGATGGATGGCGTCGAAGGGAACCAGGAGAACTCCCGCCACGAGCACGTGAAAAGCTCCGTGCTCCGCCATCCTGTAGTCCACCTCCCTCCCCATCACTCTCCCGATCCACCAGAGGACGGCTGAGAGCGAGAAGAGGGCTGCGGGGAGGAGGAAACCCTGCCAAAGATCGAACTCATGCCAGAAAAAGGAAAGGAGGTTGGGATACTCGGCGCGGTAAAAGGGGAGATGGACCAGCAGACCATGGAGGTAGAAGTGGAAATAACGCAGGATGAAGAGGAAGGGAAGGGAGAAGGAAAGGGGGAGCATCCCCATCCCCTCCATCACCTTCCCAGGACGGATCAGGAACTCCACGCTCTCCCTCAGCTCCCTTCTTATGGAAAAACTCATCCGAGCATCCTCCCCAGCAGTTCTTTCATCCTCCTCACGAACCTCTCCTCAGAGAACTCCTCCGCCCTCCTCCTGCATTCCCTGGGGGAGAAGAGGGAAGGATCGAAGCCCTTGAGGATCCTCACGAAGTTCTTCAGGTAGGGGGGATCAACCAGCAGGCCCGTCTTCCCATGCACCACCGTTTCCCTCACCCCCCCTTCGTTCACGGCTATCACGGGCTTGCCAGAGGCCATGGCCTCCACGGGCGCCATGCCAAAATCCTCCCTCCTGGCTGTGTGCACGAGGGCTTTGCATCCAGCATACAGCTCCACCAGTTCTCTCTCGCTCACCTCCTTCAGCCAGCTCACGTTCCCCATCCCCCTCATCTTTTCTTCAAGCCATGCCGTGTAGTCGGGATCTATGTAGCTGCCCACCAGCACCAATCTCTCGCCCGGCAGCCTCTTGAAGATCCTGAGGAGGAGCTCTATCCTCTTCTCCGGGCTTGGCCTCTGGACCGCCAAGAAGTATTCCCCTCCCCCCTTCATCCTGAACTTCTCCACTTTTACGGGAGGATAGACGACCTCCGCCTCCCTCCCGTAGTACCTCCAGATCCTTTTCTTTACCTCCAAGGAGTTGGCCAAAATTAGGTTCGGTCTCCTTGCCGCCCATTCGTCCATCCTCCTCCACCCCCTCCACCAGAGTTCGGCGAGGGCCCTCACCGGCGATCCGTACCTCCTTCCCAGATAGAGGGAAACGATGGGGCGAAGGTCGTAGAGGAAACGAGGAGGGGAATGGCAGTAGTGGAGGGTTACCTCTCCCTTGGCGAAGATACCGAGCTTCCCGCTGGTGAAAACGGCATCGTATCCCCTCAGGTCTAATCCGAGGAACTTCAGGATTCCCCAGCCGTGGAAGAAGGGATAAATCCAGGGATAGAACCTCCGATCCTGGGGCAGCTTCCAGTCGCCGAGGGTGTGGATCTTCAGCCCCCTGGCCTCCTCGAAGGCCTGGGAGGGATCGTAGAGGAGAGTGAAAACCTCGGCCCTGAAGGCCCTCGCCACCGTAAGGACTACCCTTTCCGCACCCCCCTTCACGCTGAGGAGATCGTGGCAAACCGCCAGTTTCAAACCCATCTCCTTATCCACCTCCAGGACATGAACAGGAACCTGCAATCGAGGAGGAGGATGGGGGGGAGGAGGGGAAGGAAGAAAGGATGGGTCCATACCATGAGAAGGGAGAGATAAAGGGGGAAAATTTGGAAGAGGAAGAGGTAGAAGATATCGGCGAAGAGGGGGGAGACCCTATGGGCTTGGGGAAATTCAGGGTTCCATTTGGGGTGGAAGAGGGAGAAAAGGAGAAAGAAGAGAAAGAGCGGGCTGAACCAGGGGAGAGAGGAAAACCAGAATAGGAGTGGAAAGAGGAGGAGGAAGGAGAGGGAAGAAAAGAAGCGAAGGAGCCTCAGGCCGAATTCCTCCCCCCTTTCGGTAACCAGCGTTTTCAGTCCCACCCTCCTGTCCCTCTCCAAGTCCTTCAGCTGGTGCTCCACTTGGGAGGTCAGCTGGACGGAGATGTAGAGAAGGAGGAAGAGAAACACATCGGGATCCCATCGGGGGAGGCGCAGGAGGAGGATGGAGAAGAGGAGGGGGAGGAACTCTATACCCACGTCCGTTCCCACTCCCATCCATCCCCTCTCCTTTAGTCTTATTCCCTTCACCGAGTAAAGGAAGGCCAGGATCAGGCCAAGCAGGGGGAGGAAGGACAAACTGGGGGATAATAGGAAGGAGAGCCCCAGGCAGGCCGAAAGGGTAAGGGAGGAGAGGAGGAGGATCTCCGTGCGCGAGAGGGGTTCAACCTCCTTGCCCGCCGCGAGATCGAAAGGGAAATCAAAATAGTCGTTGATCAGCACCGAGAAGGCACCGTATAGAAAGAGAAAGGGGAGGAGGAGAAAAAAAGTGGGAAGGAAGGAGGAAAAGAGGTCCCTGCTGAAGACGAAGTAGAGGAGGGGTGAAAGAAGCCAGATCATCCTGTGGAAGAAGGGAAATCTCCAAGCCCTGAGGCGGAGGAACCTCATCATTCACTGTTCTTCTTTTCCATAAAGAAAACTGAGGGAAACTGAGGGCACCTCCTTTTTAAATCGCAGGTCGCCAATCTTTAATGACCCATGCTGCTCCGCGCAGTGGACCGCTTATAGGATGAGGTTCCGTCTCGATGTGGGGCCCCGCTTGGGGAAGTGGGATATTGACCTTAGGAAAACATAATGGTTCTGCCTAGGGGGAAAATCTTCTTTCCAGCAGGTAAAGGGAGATCCCCTGAAGAGCCTGGTGACGTGGAAATAGGAGGAGTTGGCACATCCACCGCATTCCCGCCAGAGTTCCTCCCTTTTCTCCTTCCCCCTCAGTCTGACCTCCTCCAAATCTTCCCCCCCACTTTCCCCACCGGAAAAGGGTAAAAGCATCCGCAGAGATCTCCGTTGGGCATGAGGGAAACATGCAGGGTGAAGGGTTCGCACTCCACCACCCTCCCCCCCGAAGGTACCTCACGATGGCCCGCAAATGCTCTGGGGAATTGGAAAGGAAACTCCCGTGCTCCCTCTTCAGCTCAAAAAAGCTTGCCTTCCAACCACCTCACCTGTTCCCTGGTGGGCATGAACCCTTGGCCTCACAAACGGGGTTGAAAAAGAGATGATCCACCCTTTCCCTCAGAAAGTTCACTACTTCCTCTATTTTCCCCAGGTTGAGGTTGGTCAGGATGAAGTTCACCCCCACCTCACACCCGCTCTCCTTCAGAAACTCTATTCCCCTCTGTCCTCCCCCAGGTGCCCTTCCCCCTCATCTCATCGTTCTTCCTTTCCATCCCCTGACGGGATACCACTGCACTGTCGAAAACTCTGGAGAGGGTTCTCGCCCTCCTTTTTGGTTATGAGGGTGGCATTGGTGTCCAAGATGGTAAACATCCCTTCCCTCCTAGCCTTATCGGCTATTTCTTCCAGATCTGGACGTAGGAGGGGCTCGCCTCCGCTGAAGGAAATCCAGAGGGTGCCAAGCTTTCCCAGTTCCTCCATTGCCCTCTTAGCCTCCTCCGTGCTGAGTTCTTGCCTGGAAGAGGAACAGTAATCAAAGATTTTGGAGCCTGTATCCGTTCTCACTGGGCAGTAAATACACTTCAAATTGCATCTCACGGTGATGAAATAGTTGGCAAAAGAAAGGGGGGGAGAGGCCAGTTTGTACCTGAGGTAGTGGGTCCATATCCTCCACTATCTCCGGACCCGGTTCATCTTCCCCCCTTTGAATACCCTAAGAGATCCAGAAGCTGCCGCAGGTACTCCCACCCCTCCCTCACCCCCCATTTGCTCCTCCCCCATTTCCTTTTCCCTTGGGAGTAGAAAACTTCAGCCACCCTTCTGTACCTCCCCCTCACCAGACATTCCAGGAGGATTTTGTACCCCCTCGGTTTTATCCTCCCAACCACCCGGCGTAGGGCGAAGAAGCCCGAATGGGGATCCCGCACGGGAAGGTGCAAAAGGGTCCTCACCAGTTCGCCCATCAACTTGGAGGCAGCCCCCCTCCATCCCACCCATCGCGTCCTGCAGGCCAGGACCAAATCGTTCCCCTCCTCCACTTTCATCACCAGCTCTGGAACCAGCTCGGGTGGATGCTGGAGATCGGCATCCATCACCACCAGGACCCTGCCTCCCGCATGCCGCCATCCTTCCACCACTGCAGAGGAGAGACCACCCCTCTTCCCACGCTGAACCAGCCTGACAGGATACTTCCTGGCCAAGATCTCCGCTACCTTCCCCGTACCATCTGGGGAACCATCATCCACCACCACCACTTCCCACCTCCTGCCCCTCAAGGCCCTTGCCAACCGCCTGATCAAGGGAGGGAGATTTCCAGCCTCGTTGTAGGTGGGGACGACCACGGAAACATCTATTTCCTGATCCATTTCCCCTCTTTTTTCCCCAGAGGATAAAGAACCGTCCCAGAGAACCCCCGGCGGATTCCTTTCAGGACAAGCCTTAAGTATGGCTTCTCCCTTACATACTATTGGCTCCACACCCTCAAGGCGTCGGCCGGGAGCCGGGTGTTTAACCAGCGATGAAGGGTCGAATTCCGGGTGTGGAATCAGTATGTGGGCCCGAAAAACCCAGGCCACTGGAGAGTTCGGGTCCGAGAGAGGTCCGAGGCCTCCGCCTAAAGGTCTTGCGGCCACCTAACTCCGGTTGATCCTGCCGGAGGCCACTGCTATGGGGGTCCGACTAAGCCATGCAAGTGGAGGGCGCGGTCTCTGACCGTGGCCCCGCGCACGGCTCAGTAACACGTAGTCAACCTACCCTCGGGTGGGGGATAACCTCGGGAAACTGAGGATAATACCCCATAGGTGAGGGAGGCTGGAATGCGCCCTCACCGAAAGCTCCGGCGCCCGAGGATGGGACTGCGGCCTATCAGGTAGTTGGTGGTGTAACGGACCACCAAGCCTACGACGGGTACGGGCGATGGGAGTCGGAGCCCGGAGATGGGGACTGAGACAAGGCCCCAGGCCCTACGGGGCGCAGCAGGCGCGAAAACTCCGCAATGCGCGAAAGCGTGACGGGGGGACCCCCAGTGCCGCTGGTCTCACGATCGGCGGCTTTTCCGGAGTGTAAAAAGCTCCGGGAATAAGGGCTGGGCAAGGCTGGTGCCAGCCGCCGCGGTAATACCAGCAGCCCAAGTGGTGGTCGCGATTATTGGGCCTAAAGCGCTCGTAGCCGGGCCGGCAAGTCCCCCGTGAAATCGGACCGCCTAACGGTTCGGCTTGCGGGGGAAACTACCGGCCTAGGGGCCGGGAGACGTCCGGGGTACTCCGGGGGTAGCGGTGAAATGCGTTGATCCTCGGAGGACCACCCGTGGCGAAGGCGCCGGACGAGAACGGTCCCGACGGTGAGGGGCGAAGGCTGGGGGAGCGAACGGGATTAGATACCCCGGTAGTCCCAGCAGTAAAGGATGCGGGCCAGATGTTGGGAGTCCCTTGAGGGCTCCCAGTGTCGGAGGGAAGCCGTTAAGCCCGCCGCCTGGGGAGTACGGCCGCAAGGCTGAAACTTAAAGGAATTGGCGGGGGAGCACCACAAGGGGTGGGACCTGCGGTTCAATTGGATTCAACGCCGGACAACTCACCAGGGGAGACAGCTGGATGAAGGCCAGGCTGAAGACCTTGCTCGACTAGCTGAGAGGTGGTGCATGGCCGTCGTCAGCTCGTACCGTGAGGCGTCCTCTTAAGTGAGGCAACGAGCGAGACCCTCGCCCCTAGTTGCCATCGGTGGGAAAGCCGGGCACTCTAGGGGGACCGCTGGCGCTAAGCCAGAGGAAGGAGAGGGCGACGGTAGGTCCGTATGCCCCGAAACCCCTGGGCTACACGCGGGTCACAATGCGCGGGACAATGGGATGCCACCCCGTAAGGGGGAGCCAATCCCCTAAACCCGCGCTTAGTTCGGATCGAGGGCTGAAACTCGCCCTCGTGAAGGTGGAATCCCTAGTAATCGCGGGCCACTATCCCGCGGTGAATACGTCCCTGCTCCTTGCACACACCGCCCGTCAAGCCACGGGAGTCCGCTCCGCAATAGGCGCTTCCAAGTTGGGGGCGTCGTTTGCGGGGTGGATGACTGGGGCTAAGTCGTAACAAGGTAGCCGTAGGGGAACCTGCGGCTCGATCACCTCCTACGTATATATCTGGCGGAGGCCCGGACTTCTCTTGGGCCCGTAGCTCAGTGGTAGAGCGTCGGCTTTGCAAGCCGAAGGCCCCGGGTTCGAATCCCGGCGGGTCCACCAGCATGCAGCGCGGGAAGAGAGAGCGCTTCTCGCGCGAAGGGCTCAGGCTAAAAGCTGATGAGGCCAGGCACAGGTCCGGAAGCCGTCGAGCGGGGAACCAAGCCACCTGGGGGATGGCTCGGCTCGAGCGCCGAAGAAGGTCGTGGCAAGCTGCGAAAAGCCCGGGCGAGGCGCAGGCAGCCGTAGAACCCGGGATCACCGAATGGGAATCCTGCAGGGGTTAACCCCCTGCGTTCGCGGCTCTTTTGGGAGCTGCGAACGGGAACCCCGGGAAGTGAAACATCTCAGTACCGGGAGGAAGAGAAAGCAAAAGCGATGCCCTCAGTAACGGCGAGTGAAGAGGGCACAGGGCAAACCGAACCCGGCGGCGAAAGTCGTCGGGGATGTGGAGTTGTAGGACCTCCCCCAATTCCTCGCACGGGAACCCGAAGTCGCCTGGAATGGCGCGCCGTAGAGGGTGAAAGCCCCGTAGGGGTAACTGTGCAGGATACGAGGGGAGGGATCCTGAGTAGGGCGCCTTGGGATTGGCGTCCGAAGCTGGGAGGCACCAACTCCCAACCCTAAATACGTCTCGAGACCGATAGCGAACGCAGTACCGCGAGGGAAAGCTGAAAAGTACCCCGGAAGGGGGGTGAAAAGAGCCTGAAACCAGGTGGCGACAGTAAGGTACGGCTCGAAAGAGGTGAGCCCTCCCGAAGGAAGCCGCCGTGAGGCGGTGGTACGAGGGAGGGGGATCGGGGTCGTACCGTCCGTCTTGAATCACGGGCCAGGGAGTTCACCGTCGTGGCGAGGTTAAGGGGTTGAAACCCCGGAGCCGGAGCGAAAGCGACGGTCCGCAGCCCGAAAGGGCGAGGGACGGGGTGTTAACAGCGCCCGGAGTCACGGCGGTGAGACCCGAAACCGGGCGATCTAGTCCAGGGCAGGCTGAAGCCCCTCTATGGGGTGGAGGGCCGAACCGGTCTTGACGTGCAATTCGGTCGGATGACCCTGGGCTAGTGGCGAAAGACCCATCAAGCCCGGTGACAGCTGGTTCCCCCCGAAGCTGGCCGCAGTCAGGCCCGGCGCGAGGTAGCCGGTCGTGTAGAGCACCGATTGCGGGGTGACAGGGGGAAACCCTTGCCCTCGCTGTCGAACTCCGAAGCGACCGGCGCCGTAGACCGCCGGAGACGGGGTGCGGGGGGTAAGCTCCCGCTCCGAGAGGGGAACAACCCAGACCGGGGTTAAGGCCCCCAAATGCTGGCTAAGTGCAGAAATCCAAAGGGCGTCTCCACCCTGAGACAGCGGGGAGGTAGGCTCAGAAGCAGCCACCCTTTAAACAACGCGTAAAAGCGGACCCGTCGAGGGTGGGGGCACCGAAGATGAACGGGGCTTAAGCCAGCTGCCGAGACCCCGGGGCAGGCGAAGTTCAGTAGCCTGATCCGGTAGGGGGGCGTCCCGCGTGGGGAGAAGCCCGGCCGTGAGGTCGGGTGGACCGCGTGGGAACGAGGATCCTGGTGGTAGTAACAGCCTAGTGGGGTGAGAATCCCCACCGCCGAAGGGGCCCGGGTTCCTCGGCAATGGTCGTCAGCCGAGGGTTAGTCGGTCCTGAGGCGGCCCTCAACCAGAGGCCGCCGAAAGGGAATCCGGTTAATATTCCGGAACCACCCAGGTACCGGCGGCAACGCAGGCCGGTCCTCCGACGCCTCGGGGCAGACCGAGTGGGGCCGTCGCCCCATCCAACCGTCGAAGTCCGGGGAGTTCCGTAATGGAGAGAACCGGATGAGGGCGGGATGGGCCTGCCGTTAGGCGGGTTCGGTTCATCTCCGGGGCCCGTGAAAAGGGGGACCGGAAATGGGATCCTGGGTGACCGTACCTAGATCCGACACAGGTGCCCCTAGGTGAGAAGCCTAAGGTGTGACGGGAGACAGCAGGCCAGGGAATTCGGCAAGTTGGCCCCGTAACTTCGGGAGAAGGGGTGCCTGCCCTGCGGAGGGCAGGTCGCAGTGACCAGGGGGGGCCGACTGTTTAATAAAAACGTAGGTTCCCGCTAGCCCGAAAGGGTGAGTACGGGAGCTGAATTCTGCCTACAGGCGGTACGTGAAAGCCGGGTACAACCGGCCGAAGCGCCGCCAATGGGCGGGGGTAACTATAACCCTCGAGAAGGGGGTTGTAAAACCTGGCTGTATGCGGGGAAGACGTGAGGGGAGATGGGCTACCCGAAAAAGGGTAACAAAGTCCATCTCCGATGAGGTCGACCCGCAGGAAACCCCAGAGGGCCGGAAACGAAATAACAGAGTCCCTCTTAAATCGACAGTGATGACAGAGTCCCTAGCTTACCTCGTTGGTGTAATGCTCGGTGACGGAGGTGTCTATGGAAATTCGTACACGGTGTTTTGCAGGGATAAGAACAGGGAATTTGCGGAAAGCATCGCAAAGACCGTCGAAAGGATCTTCAACTTCAAGCCGAGGGTGAACAGGGGTTCGCCGAACTGTTGGATAGTCAGTACCAACCGCAAGGATATCCATAAGTTCTTCGTGAAAATCGGGTACCCGAAGGGAAGGAAACTCACCACCCTCAGAATTCCGAAGACTTTCACGGAGGACAAAGTCTCAAGGCTGGAGGTGGCAAGGGGGCTCTTCGATGCAGAAGGCTACTGTGGAGTCGACAAACAAAAGCATGGGGGAAAAACCTACAGCTATCCATATGTCGGGATCGACATGATCGCCAGGCCTCTCATCGGACAGCTACATGGAATTCTTCTGGAAGCAGGGATTGAAAGTGCGATTTCCGTCAAAAAACCGAGGGCATGGGGGAAAAATCCGCAGTTCTCGCTGGTCATAAAAGGCTTGGAGAGAGTGAAAAAGTTCAGGGATGCCATAGGATTCAGACATCCCGAAAAGAGGGAAAAACTGGAAAGGCTCGTTGAAGGGGGATCCTCAGAGACCATACGCCAGGCGCCCGAGGAGGGCGATGATATGGTCCACCTTCCGACATGTGAGGAAGGGAGCTTAAGGTAGCGTAATACCTTGCCGCTTAATTGGCGGCTTGCATGAAGGAATCAACGAGCCCCCCACTGTCCCGGCCTGCAACCCGGTGAACCCGCTTGCCGGCGAACATGCCGGGGTCCCCCGAAGGGAAACGAAGACCCCGTGGACCTTTACTGCAGCCTGTCGCTGGGACGCGGTTGCGGGTGCAGAGGGTAGGCGGGAGCCGTGGAAGCCGGATCTTCGGGTCCGGCGGAGGCGCCGATGTAACACCGCCCACTCCTAACCGTGCCCCTAACCCCGTCAGGGGGACAACGGCAGGTGGGCAGTTTCGCTGGGGCGGCAGCCCCTCGAAAAGATATCGAGGGGGTCCAAAGGTCGGCTTAGGCGGGTCAGAACTCCGCCGCCAAGGACAAGGCCAAAAGCCGGCCTGACTGCGCGCTCACTACCAAGGCGCGCAGGGGCGAAAGCCGGGCCTAGCGAACCCGGATGTCCCTCTTGGTGAGGGCTCCGGATGACAGAAAAGGTACCCCGGGGATAACAGAGTGGTCGCGGGCGAGAGTCCATATCGACCCCGCGGTTTGCTACCTCAACTTTGGGGTATGGCGGCAGCAATGCCGTCCAAAGCACCGGCTAATATCGGAGGAGCTCCCCTCGCGGGTAAAAAATAAGGGGAGTAACTCCGAGGGAAGTGGGAAGATGGAACTCACGGAGATCCAGAGGGAACTCCTGATAGGTTCACTGCTGGGGGACGGACACCTGCGGAAGCACGGAAAAAAGGTGGTCTTCGAGTTCTCGCAGAGTCCCAAGCGCAAGTTCTACGTGGAGTGGAAACACAGGATCCTGGGAGAACTGGCCTGTCCGAAGATCTACCATCACAGGAACGAAAGGGAATACTATAAGCTGGTCACCAAAACCCATCCAGAGCTGGACGAGCTCTACAGGGACTTCTACAGAAACGAGAGGAAAACTGTACCAGAACGAATAGGAAAGATGCTGACGCCGTTCGCCTTGGCGGTCTGGTTCATGGACGATGGCAGCAAGTCGAAGAACGCGATCTACCTCAACACCCAAGCGTTCAGCGTGGAAGAACAGTTTCGCCTGATCAAGGCACTTCGAAAGTTCCACCTGATTTTCAACCTGAACAGGGATGGCGAGTATCACAGACTGCGCCTGCTGAAAAGACACAACCGGAGATTTCTAGAGTTGGTCAAACCCTATATCCTGCCTGAGTTCGAGTACAAGCTTCCCACCCCGTAGAGACTGATGCCGAAAGGCAGATGAGTCAGAACGCACGGTGCGTTCTGACATACGCCGGCCCCCGCGAAGAGCGGGGTGGAGAAATAGTCCGGAGCCAAAGCTCTGCGATGTCGGTTCTTCCTATCCTGGCCGTGCATAAGCGGCCAAGGGTGGGGTTGTTCGCCCATCAAAAGGGAACGTGAGCTGGGTTTAGACCGTCGCGAGACAGGTCGGATGCTATCTTTCGGGGGTGCCCGGTGCCTGAGGGGAAGGTGTCCCTAGTACGAGAGGAACGGGACGCCGGCGCCTCTAGTGTACCGGTTGTCCGACAGGGCATCGCCGGGTAGCCACGCGCCAGCCGATAAGGCCTGAAAGCATCTAAGGCCGAAGCGGCCCCCGAAAACAGGCACCGTGTCCTTCCGCTCCGAAAGGGGCGGAAGGCGAAGGGCTGGGGCTAGAAGACCCCGTTGATAGACCGGGGGTGTACGCATCGAGCCCGAAAGGGCGAGATGCTCAGCCCACCGGCACTAATCGCCCGAACCCCTCTCGATCTCCGGACCTGTGCCTGTGCCTATTTTTAACTCATGGCTTTCTGTTTCATCAGGGAGGTGAGATAGCCAGCTATGCGGTTCTTCAGGGGTTTGCTTTCCACCTCCAAAAGCTCATCCAGAACTTTCCTGTTATGGAGGAAGTCCGTGGTGAAGCGATCTGGGTAGAGCTCGAGGAGCTGTCTGGCGGCCCTCTTCACATAAACCTGTCTCACCCTTCCCGTTCTCCCACCTCCTTCAACAAACGCAGGGTCAGCTCGACCACTTCCATGGGTGTCTTGCCCAGGAGTCTGATCATGGCCTCCTTTCCCTTTCCACCCCTATCCACGATCACCTTGGGCACCCTACCTTTCTTTTTCACCACGTATTTAATGGCCCACTCCATCGTCTTCACCCCCTTCGGTTCCTCCTCCCTCCTGAACTCCCCCACCTCCAATCCCAGCTTCCTACAGGCCCTTAAAAGGACGGGAGAAAAGCGGAGGTTCAAACCCGCCCGAAGGGAGGGATCAAAGGAACTGGCGGTGAGCACCAGCCTGGCCACATGCTCCGAACCCCCTGGCCTGGGGAAGCCCGTGAGATACGGCTTTCCTTCCACCTTTACGATCCTACCGGAAAGACCTATTACGTCGGAAATCCCTCTGGCTCCCTCTGGAACCATCACCACGTTGGTACCCACCTCGGGGAGAAGGGAAGCGAAGCTTGGCTCCGAACAAAGGAGTTGAGCCGCCTTCCATACCTCCTCGGTAGCCCTCCATTTCCCGGCCTCCTCCCTTAGCGGAAGGACAGGGTCCAGGACGAGGAGGTTTCCTCTTCCTACCTTTCTTCCCTTTTCCAGCAAACCCCTCAAGAAACCTATGGCTTCCTCCACTGCTTCTCCCATTTCTTTTCCCTTCGCCAGTAGGGCGGTGAGGGAGGCTGAAAGGATGCAGCCCGTTCCGTGAAAGGAAAAGGGTAAACGGGGAGCCTCGAAGATCCTCGTCTCCCCTTCACTGTAGAAGACGTCGAAGACCTTTTTACCCTCCAGATGCCCCCCCTTGAGCAAAACGGCACGGGGCCCCAGCTCACTTATCTTCCTGGCCGCCCTCTTCATCTCCTCCAAGGAACTTATCCTCATACCCGAGAGCTCTTCCGCTTCGGAAAGGTTGGGGGTCACCACCTCCGCCTCCCCTATGAGGTCCTCCATCCTCCCCTTCGCCAGCTCCGCCCCCGTGGAAGCCCTTCTCACCGGATCTACCACGAGCTTCAGTCGATACTTCTTCACCGCAGCCAGTACTACCTCCCTCACCTCCTCCGTATGGATCATGCCCGTCTTTCCCCATTCGATCGACAGATCCTCCAACACGGTCTCCAGCTGCTTTTCCACGAACTTGGGGGGGACCTCCATGATTTCCCTGACCCCCTCGGTGTTCTGGGCGGTGAGGGAGGTGAGGACACAGGCCCCATGCACTCCCAAGGCCCTAAAGGTGGCCAAATCCGCCTGGATTCCAGCCCCACCGCTCGAATCCGAGCCCGCTATCGTCAAGGCACATGGAGGCTTCATCACCCTATCCTCTCCGCCAGCAAATAAGTGGGTTTGGCCTCCCTTATCCTGATCCTCACGAATTCTCCAGGCTTTCCTTCGGAAAGGACCGCGAGTTTGTAGTTGGGAAGCCTAGCCACCCATCCGCCTTTCCATCCTTCCTCCGTGATGAGGGCTTCACCTTCCCACCCCACGTACTTCCTGTTCGCCTCCAAGGAAAGGGAGAGACAAAGGGAACTGAGGATCCTTGACCTCCTCGCCACCTCCCTTCCTGGCAGGGGGGGAAGACGGGAAGCAGGGGTGCCGGGCATGGGGGAGAAGCGGGAGAGGTTCACCCTATCGGGCTTGAGTTCCTCCAGCACCTTTATCGTCCGACGGAATTCCTCTTCCGTCTCGGTAGGGAAGCCCACTATCACGTCCGTTACCAAACAGAGGTCAGGGAACTCTTCCCTGAAAGCCTTCACTTCTTCCAAAAACTCTTCCACGGTATACCTCCTTCCCATCATCCTCAATACCCTATTGTCACCTGACTGGAGGGGGAGATGGAGGAAGCGGTAGACCTTCTCATTACGGTAGACTTCCACCAGTTTTGGAAGGATGGTCTTGACGTTTTCGGGATTCATCATACCCACCCTAACCTTGAACTTCCCTTCCACCCTCACTATCTCTCCGAGAAGGGAGGGCAAATCCCATCCCCTTTCCCTCCCATAGGCCGCGTTGTCTTGGGAGGTGAGGAGGATCTCCCTGTATCCCTTTCCCACCGCCTCTCTTACTTCCTCCACGAGTTTCTCCGGAGGAAAACTCCTCAGCCTTCCCCTCGCCAGCCTCACCGAGCAGAAGGTACAGGAAGAAAGACAGCCTTCTCCTATCTGCACGATGGCACTCACGGGACTGGAGCGAAGCTTGGGAAGATCGGGTTTCTCAGGGGGCTTCCCATCGAGGAGGAGTACTCCCCTTTCCCCCCTCGCCGCCCTCTCCACAGCCTCCACCACGCAGAGAAGGGAGCGACAGGAGATGACGGATGCCGGATGCCTTTCCATGACGGAGGGAAGATCCACGAGGGGGAGACAGCCTGCCACCACTACGGGTTTTCCCGTTTTGGCGAACTCCTCCATCCTTCGCAACATCCTTTTCTTGGTCTCCCCCTTGACCACACAAGTATTCAGGAGGAGGACTTCCGCCCCTTCCCATCCCTCCACTACCTCGTGTCCTGCCTCCTTCAGGAGACCTGCCAAAATTTCCCCATCTCCCCTGTTGGCCGTGCAGCCGTAGGTCTCCAGATAGACCCTCATCAAAAAAGATAAGAGGATCGTGGGTAAAATCTTCCCTGACTACCCAAAGGAACTCCCAAAACGATAAAAAAGCCCGTGAAAGAGTAAAAGGATGCTCCAGCTCACCCTAATCCAGCTGGATAACTACGGACCCTGGACGGTTACACCCAAGCCCCATCCGGAGGCGGAACTGCAGGTATTACAGGCTGAGATCTTCTCCTCACTGGAAAGGGAATTCAAGAAAAGAAAGGGTTTGGTGTTCCAGGCAAGGCAGGATAACCTCTTAGCCATTTCCAACGGCATCTCCCTCCAAGAGCACCGCAAGATAGTGGAGAGGATCAACCGGAAGTTTCCAGTAACCGTGAGCATGGGGGTAGGGGTAGCCGAGACCCCCTATGACGCCCAGTGCAGGGCCAGCAAGTTCTTACAGGGGCTGGGGAGCAGCCGCTCCGGAGAGAGGAAGGGAAAGGTAGCGGGTGAAACACTTGAGTCCCCTGAAAAGGGAGTGGTCCAGATAGCACACTTGGACCTCAACCACTCCACTCGCCTCACCGACACCGAGCCCATTTACGATACTCACCTGCTCATCCAGCGCACCCATCTTGCCCTGATGGAACTCCTCCTCCCTAAGAAGTGTCTCGTATTCTACACGGGAGGGGACAACTTCATGGCACCCTCCAACGGTCTGGCGCTGGAGGACCTTTCCCTCATTTTCTCCAAAGTGAAGAGGAAGTTGGGAGTGGGACTCAAAGCAGGAGTGGGGAGGGCTAGAACCGCGGAAAGGGCAGCCCTGCTAGCCAGCGAGGGATTACATGAGATAAGGCAGGGAAGGGTGAAGGAAGCCATCGTGCTCAAGAGCGAAATATAGCTATCCGATAGGATTAAACCCCTTTCATCCTATTTTTCCTGTGGGCATTCACTCCGAGAGGGTCAAAAAACTCCTTTCCCCTCCTTCTTACGAAGATTTTCTCCGGAGGATGGGAGAAAAGCTGAAAATAAGGGAGGAAATAGCCAACGCCTTCAGGGATTTGAACCCCCCCGGTACCGAGCACCTTTTGCCGGAAGGATGGGTGGTGAACCCCTGGATAGTCAACTGGTTGAGGGAAAGAAAGTCCCTCAGTCTTCAGGAGTGCCATAAGATGGAATACGAGACCCTTATTGAATGGTCCTATCGGGAACTGAATGCCATAAGGATGGGTGAAAGGATAGGAAGGGTGAGTCCAGAAGAATCAATAGAAGCCAAATGGCTCTGTTACTCCGGACAACCCCCTGCCTACTTGGTGAGGTTGGAATTGGGCTTCTCCTCCACCGTCCTCCTCTACGGAAGACACACCACCGTAGTCTACACCCACCCGAACTTTTGGACGGGGGAATTTGAAGCTCTCCATGGATACCATGTGGAGGAAGGTGTGCCCGCCCAGTGCTGGTTGGTGGGAGTAACTAAGGAAATCTACGAACACTTCGACTTGGAGGATAGGGAAAAATTGGCCAAGCCCAGCGACTTCGTATCGGCACCGGATGACCCCACCTATGTCCTTGAAAGGAGAGAAATCACCACGGGGCTGAGACTGAGGGAGCTACCCAAGGGATGCCCCTACAATACCACGGAATGGTTGAGGCCCCTTCGAGACTTGCTGCTGGACCTCAGATGGGAAAAGTTCCAGAAGTGGGTACATGCTGACCTTTACGTTGCCATCTCTCCCGGAAATTTGGGTACAAGCACCCAACAAAACTTCTGGGCCATTTCCCAATTCTGGGGGGATCCTTGGCTTTCCTTCAATGCGGAAAGGTGGGGTGTACCCTTTTCCCCTTTCACCTATCTTCCCTTCCCCTCTCAACTGGAGGAAATGAAGGATCTCCCCAGGGAAAACTGGCTGAGGAGAATGGCCGAACTCTTCTTGACCGGACCCGGTGGAATTCTATGCGATGCTGTGACCAAGCTAGTTACCCCTAGGAGGAAAACTCCCTTCCTCCACGGAATAAGGGATCTGATCCTGGAAGGGAAAATGTACAAAGAATTTGCTGAGCCTTTCGATGAGGGAATACCTCCCCCCAGAGCCATGCTCACCGCCCTTCCCCCCGGTGTGAACTACCTGCCGGCGAATCTTAGAGAATTCATCAACGATCCCTCCCTGCTTCCAAAGGAATACAAGGAACTCCTAGAGGCCGAGGCTGGTGTGGACTTCAAGACGGGAAGGGTCCCACCCTACGACGAAGTGCCGAGGCTGAAGTGGCTCTTCGATCCCACGATAGAGTGGCTGAAGCCAAAGGACTTCCCACCCATAGACTGGTCGAAGGGACAGGTCTGGCCCCTGGACATCACGAGGGAGAAGATGGAGATCATGGTGGAGGAGGGCTATGATGGTTCGGGGAAGGACCTCCTCCACTACAGCTGTTTGGCCGACAGGAAGCTGGGACAGTACGGGAAGACCATCATGCTGGGGACGATGCCCTACAAGCTTCCTGAGGAGTAGGCTCAGCTGGAAAGGATGATCCTCGCATCCACGGCCTTCGCTCCCTTCCCCTCCTCAAACACGAAAATGGGGTTTATGTCCATCTCCTCGATTTCCTCTGGGAAATCCGAAAGCAGTTTTCCCGCCCTCAACAGCATCTCGATTAGGGCATTCAAGTCTGACTTGGGTTTTCCCCTCAGCCCCTTCAGCACCGAAGAACCCTTGATTTCCTCTATCATCTCCTCCGCATCCACTCTTTCCAGGGGGGCCAGCCTAAAGCTTACATCCTTCAGAACTTCTACCCAGATCCCTCCTAGCCCAAACATCACGACCGGTCCAAAGGTGGGGTCCTTCATCCCCCCTATGATGACCTCCGTTCCTTGGGGAACATACTGGGAAACCGTTACGCCCAGAATTCTGGCATCGGAACGGTAGGCTTTGGCATTGGCTATTACTTCTTCGAAGGCCCTTTCCACCTCCGAATCGGAGGAAAGACCCACTTTCACCGCTCTGGCATCGCTTTTATGGAGGATATCTGGAGAACAAATCTTCAGGTTCACGGGATAACCTATTTTCCTAGCGAACTCCAGAGCCTCTTGTTTATTCCTAGCGAGAAGGGTGGAGTTGACAGGAATACCATAGACTTCCAACACTCCCTTAGCCTCGTGCTCCATCAGTTCCCTTCTTCCCTCCGCCCTTACCCTCTCGAAGATTTCTTCCGCTTTGACGCGCGGGTCCAAGATATCAAGAAAACGAGGGGGTGAAGTATAAAAAATTATCCACTGCCAAAAAATTCCCTCCTCCACCACTTACTCGTATCCTCAAGGAAAGGCCATCTAGACCTTGCCTCTTTCAATAGGGAAAAATTGAGTCCAACCTTCAGAATGGTTTCTTCTTCACCAGCTTCTGTCAGGAGTTCCCCCTTAGGAGAAACCACAAAACTGTGTCCCACCACCCTCCTTCCATCAGGATAATACGAGCTGGTATTGTTGACGAAGGCGAAGAAAACGCCATTTTCCAACGCCCTGGTCACCCCCACATATTTCCAAGTCTCCACCCTGTTTTCCGGAATGTTGGAGGGGTTGAGGAGGAGTTGGACTCCCCTCGAACAGAGTACCCTACATACCTCAGGATACAGAACATCCACACAAATCACCACGCCAACTTTAGTCCCAGCAAGCTTGAGGGGACCAAAGATTTCCCCCCTGCTCAAAAAGCTCCTCTCTCCCGTAGACTTTGAGGGAAAGAGCTTATCGGAACGCCCCACTATTTTTCCCTCGTTGTTCAGGGCATAGCATTTGCTCAAAATTTTCTTCCCTTCTCTCAAGTAGGTCCCTCCCGTGAGGAGGAAAAATTTTCCGTCCCTGCTGATCTCCGCCAAGACCTCCAGAACCCCCTCCCATTCCTTCTCCTCTAGCACTTCCCTTCCCAACCAATTCTCAGGAAGACAGACCAAATCCACCCTTGAAATCGTGGAAAGAAGATCCACCATACGACGGAGGTTCTCTTCCCTTTTTTCTCCCCTAGCGAACTGTACAAGAGCCAGCCTCAATCCTTCGTGCACAGAATCATTTTTTCGTGTACCAAAATTTCAATGTTCCGAAAGGGATATATTTTAGTTTTACATTTATTATAAGGAGTTCGGGTGGGGGGGTAACCTGGCTTACCTAGATCATCTCGAACTGGCGCTCAGTCCGGAGGGCTTTGCCAGATTGAAAAAAAGTGAAGTAATCTACCTCCAAGATGAGATTTCTGAAAAGTTAAAACATCTGAGCATGGGTAATCGCTTTGTTCCTCCCGAGCTCTGGGAGCTAGAACCATGGATGGCTAATTGGGTGAAGGAAAAGTACAGATGGGAAGAAGGGGTCTATCACCGACTAGCATATGAAGAATTCATGGAATGGGCCTACAGAGTTTGGGAAGGAATCAACCTTTGGAGAAGGATGTTGAAAGAAAATCCAAAAACGGAAGAACTCATTACCACCGAATGGCTCGGATATCTAGGAGCTCCTCCAGGTTTCATCACGAGACCCGACCTCGTCCTTCAAAACTTCCCCTTTGATTATCCCGCTACCTTTGTCTGGTTCCATTTGGACTTTTGGAAGATGGAATTTGACTGGGCAGAAGGTATACATTTCAGAAACAGAAAACCTTCCTTTTATTGGGCCATAGGAGTCAGTGAGGATCTCGCTTCCCACATGACCGAAGAGGAGAGGATGAACTTCCCGCGCTCCTACACCATTTCTCCCACCAATTTTACCTATTTGCCCTACCGCAAAGATTTGACGACCGGTCTTAGACTTTTCGAACTTCCCAAGAAGTACTCAATCAACCCACTGGAATGGTTCCCCGCTGCCAGAAACATCGTAAGGGATTTCCTGGATGAGATGCTTCCCTGCTGGTCTAAGTTTCCCTTGGTGCTCTCCCTCTCACCTGGTGTGAGCGGTATAGGAAGCCAACAGAGCTGCTGGAGCTTTTCCGGTTTCATCTCCGAGGTATGGCTGGCCAATCAAAACTACAGGCTTGGATGGCCATTTTTATACTATGGCTACGATGGACCACCTGTCCCCGAACAACATCTCATCAAGATCATCACTAGGGAAGGTTTCGTGAGGTTAATGTCTGGCCTTTACTTGAGGGGACCCAAAGGTTTATTATGCGACGCTGTGGGGAAGAATTCCAGTCCACCGAAGAAGACTCCGCTCCTACATTCCATTCGCAAGCTCACACTCGAGGGAAAGATGTTCAGGGAGTTCGCCCGTCCCTTCGACGATGGAATACCTCCTCCCAGAGCCCTGCTCACGGCCATGCCGGCCCCCATCTACAAAGAGACCACGCTGAAAGAGCTAAACCTCTGGGAAAATCCCGAAAACCTGCCCAAGGAATACAAGGAACTCCTAGAGGCCGAGGCTGGTGTGGACTTCAAGACGGGAAGGGTCCCACCCTACGACGAAGTGCCGAGGCTGAAGTGGCTCTTCGATCCCACGATAGAGTGGCTGAAGCCAAAGGACTTCCCACCCATAGACTGGTCGAAGGGACAGGTCTGGCCCCTGGACATCACGAGGGAGAAGATGGAGATCATGGTGGAGGAGGGCTATGATGGTTCGGGGAAGGACCTCCTCCACTACAGCTGTTTGGCCGACAGGAAGCTGGGACAGTACGGGAAGACCATCATGCTGGGGACGATGCCCTACAAGCTTCCCGAGGAATGAGTTTAACTTACCTTGATTTCCAAGAGCATTTGTCCTCCTGGTCTATAAATCACGGAAAGGGAATCTCCCTCCCTCAGCCCTGAAAGGGGGAAAGAGAGTTCATCCCCTCTGGAGAATTTCACCTTGCCCTGCGTGGAACTCTGTCCGTTGAAAAGGGCCTCTCCTTCCACCTCCACCCTCACCCCATTCACTCTCACCTCCAAGTTGTTCCAAGAAATGGCCCCGTTGGAGAGGCTGAAGGCTTCCGGAAAGGGGTCTCCTCCTAAATGCTTGAGAACGAGATTCTCCCTTCCATACTTATCCTTCTCCATCTTGAGTTCCAACAAGGCTTGAAGGGGACCTTTTATTTCCCAGCTTCGTAGGGCCAAGGAAAGGGAGGAAGCCAGGAGAACTGCCATTCCTATGAGGGTTATTATCCCCACCATCACCGAAACTCCCCTTACGCCAACCAAACAGCCACCCTCCTGAGGTGTTCAAAATAGTAAAGATCTTTTATCCCGGGGGACGTGACTTTGCCCAAAACGGTAAGCTTTAGACCGGAGAGGGTGGCGTTTAGACCCTTCGAATTCAACTCGTCCCTCAATTCCACTAGATACTTTTGCCAAACATTTTCATACTCAACCCTTCCCGTCAAATCCACCACCACATTCTCCGCATTGCAATTTTCTTCCGCCCATACCAAATACCTCTCCTCCAAACAGGTCAAGGTAAGGGTAACCGGACTCCTCTTGGAAAGCCTGATGTTCTCCCCTACCAGATAAATCCACTCCACATCCACCCTCACCTTATTCTCCCCAATCTCCAAGGCCCTGATCAAGAGAGGCGGAAAGGTCATGACGGAAGAACCGCTCTGCTCCAGCAATATCCCTCCACCTTCCAGGCTTAGGGTATAGGCGGGGAAAAAACGGGTGTCCATAGAGTACTTCAATCTCCCCAAATCATTTTCTTCCCATTTTACCCCAAAGGAAAAACAGGCTGCCTTTCCAGTGGGGAAGAGAAAAAAGGAAGAAGAAGACATGGGGAAAACGAAACTAAGGGAGTCCCCTTCCGCCATCCGATATAGCGAGCTCTGGAGGACGGAAAAAGTTCTCCTCACTTCCTCCATTTGGGCCATCTCCCCACTCTTGGTCTGGGATTCGAGAAAAGGGGGGAGGAAGAGGAAAAGGGCCATAACCACTAGGAGCACCAGCACTGTGGCCGCCACCACCGTTATTACCCCCCTCCCCATCACACCACCCCAACTCCGATCCTAGTATACCTCTCGTAGTACAAGATGTCCTTTACCCCCGGAGTGTCGTCAAAACCCTCCACCGTTAACTCGAGCTTGGTTGGGTCGAGAGAAAGCCCGTAGTAGGGAGGAAAAACGGATACCAAGTATTCCAAGTACTTTCTCCAAGCCTGCCTGGTATTGGGAGAGACCCAGTTCTCTAGACTCAAGACCACCCTTTCCTTGTTGGGCCTTCCGCCCTCAGGGTAAATCGAATACTCATCGGAGGTACACACAAAGCGCAGAGAAACGGGTGAATTGGCAGCCAGCTGAAATACCCGGTTCTCAAACAAGCAAAGGCGTACATCCACCCTCACCCACCTAACCATGTTTTCCTCCCTTACTTCGCTTATCCTGAGGAGCGCCGGAGGGGAGAGCATCTCAGCGCTTCCTCCCGATACCCTGAACAATCCCCCACCCTCCACCACCAAATTCAGATCACCAATGTCAAGACCTTGGGGGGTAAACCCCATCCTCCCAGCCCACTCTCCCCACTCCACCTTCTGCGGGGAGCCGAAGCTCACGGTGGGCTCAGGAGAAGTCCACCTTCGAACGAGAATCCAATCTACATAGAAATCGTTGTTGGTAGCGTCTCCCGAGCTATCATGCCAGACCGAGACCCCCACAAACCTTTTGAGATTATCCCAGCTGAGATAGGTGACCTGATACTCGCTTGACGTCAACAACGTGTTCCTGGCTGAGTCTAGATAGGAGGACTTGATGTAAAATCCGGTCCTCACCCTCAGCTGGTGGATGTAGTAAGTGTTTGAAGAAAGGATACCAAAATTCTCAAAGTTTTGACTGGAAGTACCAGTAGCGTACCACATGGAAGCTTGAACTGTAGAAATATAAATTGCCCCGCTTCCGAATCTTCCCCCAAGATCCGTCATGTTATCATCGTTGCGCGAAAACTGCGTACCCTCACGATATGCTGATAAAAATTTGTACCTCTTCTCGACCACGATATCCTGTGGGAAAACATTGGCACAAGTTATACCTGCCCTGTAACCATCCGCATATGATCCTTTCTGGACCGTCCATATTCTGAACTCTCCGCCTGAAACCGAATAGCCAAAGGCATTCCTAGGATTGTGCCAGGTCCACTTGCTGGTATCCAAAGCCGTACCATTAAAATCTTCAAAAAGAAGGAAGGTAGCCTCCCCGTTGCTGGCATCCGTCGCGTCTGGATTCCCATAGTAAACGTATATCAAGTTGTCTCTTCCGTCGTTCGCCTTGAATCTGCGTACCCAGACTATGACTTTGTCCGGGGTCCGGTTCTCAATCCAGTAGGGCAAGGGAAGGCCCCACTCCTCCTCGAAGAAACGAAGGTCCCCATAATCCGTTTTCATCTCGGGGGCCCTGGGGATAACTAGTTTTATCTGATAATCTGCTGGATGATAGCCCTGTATGGTGATGGGCATCCTGCGTGTCCAGCTGTAGTTCCACCAAGCGGGGGGACCACTCACCCATAGGGTACCACCTGTTTTTCCACCCACATTTAGCTTGAAAGGCAAAATCAAGGTAGTCCCGTTCTCCATTTTCTCCATTCCCTCCTTCAACTGCAGAAAACTCTTGAGAAGAGAACTCAGGGTCTCCGTTTCTTCGTTCCTTGAAGCCGCCTTCGAATAAGAGGAATAGACGGTTATGGCTAAGCCCGTGAAAATTCCTATCACCAGTACTGCCCCCACGATGGGAGAAAGGCCTTCTTGCCTAAGCCACTGCTTCAACCTTCACCTCCATTATCCTCTCGTAATAATAGAGATCCTTAATTCCAGCTGAGGTATTTGTCCCCAAGATGGTCAATCTGAGTGGATTTAAAGTGTCCAAGCTGGCATTAAGTCCCCTAGAATTGAGCTTATTCCTCAGATCTTCTAAGTACACTTGCCAGGCCTTCCGGTACTTGGGTCTCACCATGCTACTCAAATCCACCACCACGTTCTCTCTGTTAGGTCCTCCTACAGGCATTTCTGTATAACCGATATTGATGCATCTCAAACTGAGCTTCCTCTCCCCAAGGGAAGAAACTTCCAAAAAAGGACCTTCCAACAGCAAGTAAGTCAGAAGGAGGGTATTTCCTTCTCCCTCCAGAAGGAGAGGGGGAGAGAGCATACGACATCCCTTTACATCTTCTACCAGTACTGCCCCCCCTTCCAGAACAAAGCGGGTAGTGGGGGTAAACCATCCTCTCGTTTCCACCTCCAAGGAACCAAAGCCCAAGCCCACAAAAGGTCTCTCCAAAATCCTCTCCTCAGAACCCAAAACGACCGAGGGCTCTGGGTCAGTATATTTTCTCACATACAAGTTTCTGATCCTGTGTTCATTGTTGGTACCACCCGTTCTAGCTCCCCAACCAAAAAAAGTACCTGTCTTGGATCTAGGAGAATCCTGTAGGGAACAAACCCTTACACCATCATACCAAATCTCGGTGTTCTCGTTTTCTCCCGCTGCTTTCCTCCAATGTCTTATCTCGATGGAATGCCATGTTAAGTTATCTATATCTGTTATCTGCACTGTGAAAACTGTGCTTCCCGCCCACTTAATTTGTATTTGATCATCGTATTCATCGAAAATGAAGTGATAGCCACCCGCATTTCTGTCCTCGTCAGTGGGGGTCGAGGTGCAGTACGCATAAAGCCATGTAGCGTCTCCCCCCTCCCCTCCAGGAAATTCTGTAAAGAGTCCCGCCCAAAGCTCGAATTTTGCCAAAAAGCCTTCTCCCGGATTGAGCCTATACTCCAGCTGTCCGTTAAGACTACCTTTATTGGGAGTGAGCCTCACATATCCCCTACTCGGAATGTATTCCGCCACGCCTTTCAAAGTCCCCTTTGGAGGGGAACTCATGTCCTCCATAATCAACCAGAGGGCAGAGGGATCGCTGGCACTCTCCACACCTTCCATCCCATAGTACATCTCTATGCTCTCGGTCCCAGAAGCAGGGAGATAGGGAACGTTCACCCATATTACCGCGTTCGATGGAGTCCAACTCTCAATATAATATCTCAGGGGAACCTCCCCCCTGTAGAATCTTATATCCCCTCCATCGGGCTTCACCTTGCTGAAATCGAAATTGGTTGAAGTGAGTTCCACTTTTACCGGGAAGTCTGACAAGGGATAGTTCTTCTGGTTGGTGATGGTGATCCTCCTCATATACAAAGGACCGGAAGGAACCAACTGGAGTCTTCCTGCTCTTCCACCCCAAGCCGAAAGAAGGGGTTTTTCAATACTAAGCCTAAGGTTTACTTCTAATTCTTCTCCCTTTTCCATTTTCCAAAGGGAGGATTGTAAATTTAAAAACTCGGTTTGGAGAAAGCTGAGCAGCCTACCTTCCGAGCTCCTTGTGGCCAAGCGCCCATAAAGAACCAAAAGAGCAGAGCCCGCTAACAGGAGTACCAACAAAATGAGTACCACGCTCACCATTACTGAAACTCCCTTGGAATCCCCCATCTTTCAATTTTCCCCTTCGAGAGTTAAAAGGTGGGAGGGACCACATGTGTTACCTTTTCATGCCACCATGAATAATTTTCCCAACCTTTTTAAGCTCTCCGCTTTAAAATATTTTAGAAAAAAGGAGGTGGAAAATGGACCAAAAGGGAGTCTCACCCATGATAGCAACCATCGTGCTGATAGCCATAGTCTTCGCCGTTGCAGCCATCCTAGCGCTTTCTCTTGCCTCGGCTCCACAGCCAAGTGTAATCTTCAGCGGACAACTGGCGCTGGACAATCTGCAATCGGGAAGAGATGTCATAGTTATCAAACACACTTACGGAGAGAGGGCTATCAACGCGGTTGAAATCGTTAAGCTCGACAATGGGGATAACATAGCTGTTCTGAAAAATCTTGAACTCAGAGTAAATGGGGTAATCGAAAATAAGGTCATCTACTTGGTCTCAGAAGGGAAGTGGGAAAACTTAGAGAACCAACTAGACCTTGGCAAAAAGATAGGTAAAACCTACGCCCTTGTGGTGGGTGATATTGTAAAGGTAAGGCTTTCTAAATCCTTAGCAGTTGGTGACACAGTATTACTCAAGTGGGTGCCCAAAGATCAGAGTCTTGTGGAGAAAACGATAACTTACTAATCTCTTTAATCTCTCTTTTCTTTTTTCAATTTCAGTCTGGAGTAGTCTATCCCGATCCAAACAACGTTACTTGGCTTTCACACCACTACCATTTCCACCAGTGTTTGCCCAGTAGGAAGATATACTACTGCTATTATTTCCCCAGTCTTGAGCGGGATTTTCCAGTTTTCCAGCCTCACCTCATCTCCTGGACCCAAGTTGACGACGATAGGAGCCATGGGTTGGTAATAGAGGTTCTCCTGTATTAACACCATATCTTCTACCCTATCCTTGCTAAGTTTCGCCCCATTCACTCTAACTTCTATTGCCTTCCAATTTTCCAACTTTCCCTTAGCCGTTCTAGCATCCACTCTGTTTTCCTGTCTCATCAAGAAGGCTCCAAAGAGATAATCCCCCCATTGATGCTTGAGAATCAGTTTTGGGGGAGAGTTCTCGTATATAAGAGAAAGAGAAACTCTCCTCGGGGGAGGACCAGCAGGGGCGAGGGCAGCCAGATAGCTGGCCAAAATGGTGATACCGAAGGCTATGGCCAGCGTAAGGAGTAAAATGGTGGCCACTAGAGGGGAAATTCCTCGACTCGAAGACATCAATTTTCTCTTTCTCGGATTAAGATAAAAACCAGAATCAAAGATTACCCCATTCTCTAAATGCTACAAATCCTTTAGAAAGATGTGCGCGAATACCTCCGGTGTCTAAAATTGGGCAGTTCGCTGATAGTACTCAGCTCCCTCTACCTAGGAATGGCTCTTGGAGGAAGGAACCTCGCCGTACCTCTTCCTGAGTTCCTTCTTCTCTGCGCGGTGGGAATAGGGATTTCGGGAGGAGCACAGGCCCTCAACATGTACTGTGATGTAGAATGGGATAGAATCAGCCATCCCGAGAGACCCTTCCCCAGCGGAAAAGTTGGGGGAAAAGGGCTCCTTCTCCTTTCAATCCTCCTTTTCTCCCTTTCTGCCCTTTCCCTCCTTTTGGGTCCCTTTCTCTTCTTTCTAAGCCTGCTGGGGGTTCTGCTGGGCTTATTGTATTCCCTACCCCCCTTCCCCCTAGGTAGATGGTATACCTCCTATCCGGTTTCTTCCTTGGGTTACGTCTTTCTTCCCTTCCTCGCCGGATATCTCTCTCTTTCCCCGCTAACAGGTGAAGCCATAGGAATAGCCCTTTTCTTCACCCTCCTCTCCCTTTTCCTTTCTCCTCTCAAGGATCTGAAGGGAAGGAAGGGTGACAAGAAAAGTGGGAAGCCCACTCTCCCCTCGAAGCTGGGAACCAAAAGGACTCTAATTTTTTCCCTCTCCGGAGCCTCCCTCACTCTTCTCTCTTTTCTCTTTCTCAATCCTAAAGGACCAGAATGGTTCCTAAGCTACTTGATCTGCACAGTCACCTTTCTCTTACCCACCCTCTTTTTTTCAGAAGGTCTACTACGCAACGATCCTTTCTGGCTGGTGAGGCTTTGGGCCCTAACTTCCCAGCTTTTCTTTGCAGGATGGTGGGTTTACCTGTGAGTGCCCTACGAGCCATCCTAAACTCTTGGAGAAAGGTCCTTTTCCATCCCGAGCAACTCAAAGGGGGAAAGTTCACCGAAACCTTTATGGTACTTTTTTCCTTCTTTTTCGGCTTTGCTTACAACGCCCTTCACTACTTCATCTACCCGGGCTGCGCTTATCACGACGGTGTAATAGTTTACAAACCCGACCTTCAGTTTTGGCTCCACCATCTTTCCGGGGGAATGGGTGCGGTGGCCCTCTTTTATTATGCCAGCGTACTTGGGTACTACGGTGTGAACCTTTTGGGAAAGAAGATCTCATACGATAGAATCCAGCATGTGGTTTTTTCGTGTATGTTCCTTTATCTAACCCCTCTTTTTCCCGCCTTCCTTTTTTACTCCCTGAATCTAAGGGATTGGATCTATCTGGAGCTCTATGAGGACTGGATGGGAATACCCACAGGAGTATTGCTTACTGGTATCCTGGGAACGATTATATCCTTCAGAATTTTCAGGTCCTTCGGTTTCGGGCGTGTTTCTTCCTTCTTTCTCTCCCTTCTCCTTCTACCCCTTCTCTATTTTGGAGGCAAGGGTGCCTTTCTTTTCCTAACCCGCAAGGCCTTTCATACTTCCAGACCTCTGAGATATGCTCTCTGGACGATATACTTCTCCGCAATTTCACTCCTTTTCTGGGTCGCAGGAAAGAGAAGGAAAAAAGTCCTGCCCGTGCTCAAGAGGATGTGGATGGATGAAGGAACTCCTTCTCTTTTATAGGATTAAAGGGTGGAAAAACAAACTCAGCTGCCTTAGATTCATGGTCTATCCTCTACTCGGCTTTGCCCTTTCTCCTTTCAAACCGTTGAACATAACAATAGATACTCTAGTCGTGGCCGGAGGATCCATGTCTGCTTACGCCATCAACGACTATTTTGATTTCAAACTAAAGGGTGAGAAGAACTTCTCCTCAAGAATGACGAAAAAAATGGGTGAAAAGAAGACTCTCATTTTGGCCTTTCTCCCCCTCCTTCTTCTTCCCTTGGCCCTGTTTACCACTCTCCCCACTTTCCTTTCTCTCTTGTTCCTTCTCTTCCTCACCCTTTCCTACTCCGCACCTCCCTTCAGACTCAAAGAGAGGAGATGGGGTTTTCTAATACCTCCCCTCTGTTCTCCCCTGCTTTTCCTTCAGGCACATCTCGCCCTCGCCTTTCCTCCCTCTCGGAGAGCTCTTCTCCTCCTTCCTCTTCTTTTCCTCTTTCAACTCCACTTGGAAATCCTACATCTGTTGGACGTGGGGAGAGTAAAAAGTGTCAGATGGTTAAAAATCCCGCCCTTTCCACACTTTCTCCTTTCCTCTTTATTTTCGCTGGGGGATTCTTTCTTTTTGATAGGTGTTTTCTCTTCTTGTGTAAGATTTCTAGCCGTTAGAAGGATAAAAAGAAGGACCAATTTCCTAGAGTTGAGGAAAAGGGCTTGGAAACCGGAAATCTTTGCGGAAGAGCTAGCCCTCTATGCCATTCACGGTCTAGCAAAGGGGATTAAGTAAGATACAAGAAAGTTTTAATTGATGAGGAGGAAACTGGGAGTCTCCCCCCTTTTGGGAATCGTTTTGCTCGTTTCCATGGTCTTTGTGCTGGGGATAGGTGTTTCTATGATCGCAGAAAGGGTGGGGGGACCCAACCTCCAAAACCTACCGGACGTCTTACTTCAAATATGGAGGAATTTTCCTGGAAGGGGTGCCATAGGAGTAGTCAACGTAACGGGAAAAGAAATAGGAGAAGCTTTCTACGCAGACTTCCTGATGGATACAGAACTAGGTAGTCTCTTTGAGAATGTAAAATGGAAAAACCTTGAAGTAAGGATAAATGGATTAACAGCGGAAAACGACCTAGAATACGTTCTTTACGTTTCTCCCCTTACCCCAAGTTTGAAGGTAAAGAATTCCCTTCTTCCCTTCCCCTCTGGGGGAGGGATGGTAGTCTTTTCGTACAGGCAAGGTTTCCTAAAGGAGGGGGATAGGGTGACCATAATACACAAACCGAGCACATGGACTATTGCCAATACCATCATGGCCCCCCCTTGGGAATGTACTGAAATAGGAAGCACTTGGATAAGACAAAACCTAGTGGACTCCTGTATTTCCCTCAGGGCCCTCCAACTTCGCACGTTGGAGAGGGAAATGGTGAATGCCCTCTCTCCCAGCATCGAAGTCAGATATAACGAAAACTATCGATGGTATAAAGAGGACTTCGACCGAGCTAGAAGCTATATTCCAAGAATCGAAAATTTAGCTGGAGAAATTCAACTTCTCCTGAATTCCTGCAAGGGCACCGGCGGGTACTTGGATAACGACATGAGGGTGCTGGATTACTATTTGGATATGGTAAGCGAGCGTGACTATTACAAACTCTGCATAGCCTACAAGAGCTGGGACCAAGCTAGAAGGGGGATACCTAAGGAAAACAGGCTCCTCTATTTAGTCGTGAATGGACTGGAGCTCATTTACAACATGGAAAATCCCATCATAAGGGCTTGGGATCCTTCCTATGTGAGTACTTGGCAAACCACGGGTCCTCGAAAGGGGACCATAGAAAATGTGGCAGAAAATATAACCAAGAAACAGTTGCTCCCTCTCATAGGTACCATAGAGAACCTACTCACCCAACCTCCTTATCCTGGAATACCCGTGGAGGCCCTAACATACTTTGGGGTCTCTCCAGAAATGGACGATCTTTATGAAGACTTTTACCGCCCTGCCATTGTCCCTGTTCTTAAAAGCTACCGATGGGTAGACAACACGACTTTTGAGTTTGTCATTCATGTATACAATGTAGGAGGGGAAAACGCCAACAACTTCACCAGATACGCCACTCTCTGGTACAGCACGGACAACGCATGGTGGGTTTCCAAATACTTCAAGAGAGCCAAAGATTTAGGATATACAGGCAGTGTAGAAAACATGTTATATGTATTTCCCGAGAATTGGCTGGTTCCGATGGAGAACAAATTCATAGCCACTTGGGGTACAAGGGTTTACGACAACAGCTACCACAACACCTATCGGTACACAGCCAGGCTAAGGTTAGAGAACTGGTGGGCGACCAGGCCTGGTCTCCAGGGAAGAAAATACCTAGAGAACTTGAGTCCGGAGCTGGTCTTCTTTGGTTTGCAAGTTCCTTATTATCCCGACAACGGAAACGTTGTACTCTATGCCCGTTTAGAAAATAGGCCGGAACATAGAACTGCCGATAAACTAAACCTCGCCCCAGGGACCTATTGGGTGGACAACATAAGAATCACCCCTCCCAAAGCTGCTGACAACCGCATATGGTTAGAGGATTACTATTTCTTCTACCAGCATCCCAAGACAGGAGAATGGGAATGGCAGTACTTCTGGAACATCCACTGGAGTCCTGGAAGACCTCCACCCGGCGGAAGTGGTGGGGGAGGAGGATGTTGATAGATGTGCCTCAGGAGTGAACTTGGTCACAAAAGCGTTTCTCCACTCATAGCCACCATCCTCCTCATCGTGGCCACCCTCCTAACCGGTGGAATCCTAATTGAAGGTCTGGGGAAACTGGGGGCTCCCCCCATGCCACCCCAAACCGTGGTGCAACTCTGGACCAACTATCCAGGATACGGAGGGATTGCTATAGTTCATGCCAGCGGAGAGGGAATAACCAAGGCCTATAGAGCAGACATCTTGGAGGAAACACCCATGGGAACCTTGTTGGAAAACATCAGGTGGCAGAACATAGAGTTGAGGGTGAACGGGGTGAGGGTGGAGAACGAGATCGACCTAGCTTTGGCCACAGGACCCGTAAAGCGAGGAATGAACGACCTCCCCGGCCCAGGGGAGGCCCTAGTTCTCTCCTTTTGGGGAGAGAACCTGAAGGTAGGAGACAAGGTAGAGCTCATTTACACTCCCATAGGGTACAAGATAGCTGAAGCTATCGTTCCAGAGCCCACTCCTGGAAGGGCGTACGTGGATACGGCCATCCAGCTCAGGGCGGCCAGGATGCTGGGAAGGCAGGAGGCAACGGTGGAGGCCATGAAGAAAAAGAATTTCCAGGAGGCCCGCGGGCTGGCCTACGAGCTCCAGGCCATAGCGAGGGACCTTCACGACAACTACCTGGCTCGCAGCAAGTACCTGGAGAACAACCTCTGGGAACTGCACCGGTACATGCCAGATCTGGTCCCGGAGAACCTTTGCAAGACCCTCATCGTGATTTACGAGGGATGCTTGCCCCACCTCATCAACGCGCTGGAGGCAATAGATAACATCATTTATAGGTGCCTGCATGTAAACGACCCTTCTCTTCTCTACATTATGGCCAAAACTAACATGAGATTTGCCGTAGAAAACTCCAAAATAATCAACTGGAACATCAGTATGGTAGAGAATTTAAGGTGGAGCAGCAAGTACTATACTCCCCTTCCCGGAGAAAACAAAGACTCTCCTCAGAGCAAGATAAGGAGAATGGAGATCCTCAAGGCCATACCAGGGGGTTTTATCCAAGATTTAGGCAGGGACCTGTACTTGCCTTTCTTGACCCCGTGGGTAGAAAGTATTGGTATTAGTATCGACATAATCCCCCCAGACATAGGGGGTGTCTTGAATGTCACGCTGGGAATTGCCAACCTAGGTACCACTAGGGTGGAAAACGTTGTGGCTAATATGTACATGTGGCTAGACAACTCGGAAAACCCTGAACCGACACCCCGCGATACTAATTTTTGGCCCTCTAGGTTTTTTGATAAAACAGACGAGGTAGATGGAGATTTTTACAAGATAAAAGTGAAGGATGAGTTTATTTCTAAACCGCTCTTCCCCATGCAAGATACGACCATGACCATGTGGCAGCATATAATGTGGAATTTCGGCTGGCCTACGCTCCCCTATCCCACCAAGTGCGAGGGGCAGTACTGGTGGGTGGACGAGCATGAGCTGGTGGAGAGGTTTAAGAGATGGGGATTGACTTACGACCTCAGCGAAAACAATCATCCCATAATAGAGTTTTTCCGCAAATACTACAACTTACCGACCTCCGCTCCCTATACTGGGGATGGGGGGAGGGCTTTCTATTTCGAAGATGCATCGATAATAGGTTGGAGCTTCGGGAATCTCAGTCCTGGAGAAAACCGTATACTATCAAGAAGTAGAAATCTCGGACTAGATTTGTCGAAAGATGACGCGTTCTCACTTGCTGAGCTTTACGTCGTGGGGGACGATGCTTTCTGGAATAGAAAGACTGAGCTAGATGCTTTCGCGGTTTGTTATATAAGGCCAATATGCTAGTGTGGCTCAAGTAAAGGTTGCACCAAAGAGACAAATAGTCTTTTCCGCCTTATAAGAAAATAGTAGAAGAGATGGGCCAAGGAAGAGGACTTCCAGTGACGGAGGTAAAGTTCTCTTCTCCAACCCCTTTCGTACTCCCTCAGTCTCTCCTCCCCCCTCCTCAGGGCCCCCGCGCAGACCTTCCCCCCCAGCCAGCCCGTGAAGAGGGCGGCGTTGAGCCCCCCTCCCGTGAGGGGATCGGCGAAGCCCCCCGCATCCCCCACCAGCAGGACCCTCCTCGCCCAGGTGCGCGTAGAGAGGGAGAGGGGGATGAAAGCCCCCCTGGCACCCCCCTCCTTCACCCCCAGTGCTCTGGAGAACCTCCTC